>URQP01000006.1 GCA_900550025.1 uncultured Porphyromonadaceae bacterium
TTTGAGTTTAAAATGCCTGTAGAACTGAATTACTCCTCGGAGACCGGATTATTGAATTTGTACGGGTATGATGAGCAAGGACGTGAAGCACAAGGATCGAATGAGCAGTTTGTCGTAGGAGACATGGATAATGATGTCGAGGCGGATACGGAAGGTCCGATTATCCATTCTATGTATCTGAATAGCGAGACATTCAGTTATGGCGATAAGGTAAATGAAGAGCCTGTGTTTATTGCCGATGTGGAAGATGAATCAGGAATAAATATTTCTGGAATCGGTATCGGGCACAATATGACGGTAACAATCGACCATTCTTCGGCTCAAGAATATATTGTTAATAACTACTTTGATCCGGTGGTAGGTGAATTCGGGCGAGGAACAGTAATGTATCAATTACCGTCTTTACCGGCAGGATCACATACTTTGACGTTTAAGGTTTGGGATACGGAAGGTAATTCTACGGAAAAGACAACTTCATTTGTTGTCGTACCGGGTATGAAACCCCAGATATTCGATCTTTATCCTCAAAAAAATCCGGTGTCGGAATATGCAGAGTTTTATTTGAAGCATGATCGTCCGAATATGAATATCCAATTAAGGCTGTCTATTTATAATTTGATGGGTACAGAACTATGGACTTATTCGGATGACGGACTTTCCGATATGTGGACTTCTCAACCGATCGTTTGGAACCTGACCGATAAAGCCGGAAGACGGGTTGCGCCCGGTGTATATCTTTATCGGGCGTATATCTCGACAGAAGGCAGTAAGGAGGCTACCAAGACTAAAAAAATCATAGTCGTTGCACAATAAAAGCCTTTGAATACAGTTTTTATTAAGGAGAAATAAAATAGAAAAGAGAGAAATATATTTATGAACCGGATACGAAGTTTTTTTGTAATTGTTTTTCTGGGAGCTTGTTTTACTTCGTTTGCTCAGAACGATGTTAAGAATAAATTTAATCCGATTAACACGGGAGTAACCTCTTTGGGTATTGCTCCGGATGCTCGAGGCGGATCTATGGGAGACTTGGGAGCTGCTACCGATCCTGACGTGAACTCTCAATATTGGAATCCTGCAAAATATGCTTTTGCATTCAGCCGTGCGGGAGTTTCTGTATCTTATACTCCATGGCTGCGTAAATTGGTCAATGATATTTATTTGGCAAACCTTGCCGGTTATTGGAAAATAGGTGGCGGTGACAATCAGGCTGTCAGTGCATCGTTGCGCTATTTTTCTCTCGGAGAAGTCAATTTGACTGATGATGGAGGGGTAGTGACTAACTCGGTAAATCCTTATGAATTGGCTTTCGACCTTGGTTATTCACGTAAATTGTCGGAGAAATTCTCTATGGGTGTGGCATTACGGTATATATATTCCGATTTGGCTTTCAGTGATGCTTATTCAGCGGAACAGCAGACCGGCGCGTCGGCTTTTGCTGCCGACATTTCCGGATTCTTCACATCCTATCCGATTATCGGGCGGAATGAGTGCCAATGGTCGTGGGGATTCAATATTTCCAATATCGGTTCCAAGGTATCGTATAATGATGGTAACGATCCTGCTTTCTTGCCTACGAATCTGCGGCTTGGTACAACATTTACATTCCCGCTGGCGCAGTATAATAACTTGGCATTGTCTTTGGACATAAATAAATTGCTGGTTCCGACTCGTCCTCGTCAATCCGATTATATGGCAGAAGATGGAAATTACGATTCTGAGGCCTATGAGGCAGCCTTGGAGGACTGGCGTAATACATCGTCGATTTCCGGCATATTCAAATCGTTTTCGGATGCTCCCGGAGGATTCTCTGAAGAGTTGAAGGAGATTAATTTTTCAGTCGGGGCGGAATATAATTACAACCAGCAGTTTTTCGTGCGTGCGGGCTATTTTTACGAGCATCCTGACAAAGGCAACCGGCAGTATTTTTCTTTTGGAGCGGGATTCTCTCTGAATGTCATACAACTCGATGCTTCTTATATGCTTGCAACGGCACAGAGCAGTCCGCTTGACCAGACATTGCGTTTTTCATTGACTTTCGATATGGATGGCTTGAAGCATTTGCTCGGCAAGGATTAAGTGGTGATGATATGAATATAAGGGTAGGAATGGGTTACGATGTCCACCGTCTGGTGTCGGAACGTGAGCTGTGGATTGGAGGTGTAAGGATAGAGCACACTATGGGATTGCTCGGGCACAGTGATGCGGATGTGCTGATTCATGCCCTTTGCGATGCTTTGCTCGGTGCTGCGTCTTTGCGGGACATAGGATACCATTTCCCTGATAAAGACCCTGAATACAAAGGTATAGAGAGCAAAATACTTTTAAGAAAAGTAGTTTCGTTACTTAGGGAAAATGGCTATGAATTTGGCAATGCTGATATGACTGTATGTGCGGAGCGTCCTAAATTGAATCCGTATGTGCCGGAGATGCAACACGTATTGGCGGACTGTATAGGTACTGATAAAGATAACATATCCATCAAGGCTACAACCACTGAGAAGCTTGGTTTTACAGGCCGGGAGGAAGGTATCTCGGCATACGCTGTCGTTTTGGTATACAAAGTTTGAAGAGGATAAAAATTAAAAAGGCGAGCCCAAACGGTTCGCCTTTTTTATTGTCTGTTTATGTGGTTTTAAAAATATTTCGGATCTTCTCCATACTCGTTTCTGCCGATATTTCCTTCTTGACAGAACCATATTATCAATAAAATAGTCCCGACTATAGGTATAAGGCATAGCAAATAGTACCATCCGCTTTTGCCGATGTCGTGAAGCCGTCGCACGCTTATTGCAATCATCGGGATTACGCATGCCAATGGTATAATGAATGTCCAGCCCAACAAACAGTTTATGACGAATACCATCAGATATGACCACCAGAATTCTGCGCGGCGGGCACGTCCCTCGAATGTGGCATATTTAGTCCAGAACAATTTGCAAGCCTCCATCATGTCCATATTACGCATGCGCATGCCGTTTGAAGCCGTAGTGTATGCCTGCTGTTGTCCGTAGGGGGCTTGTTGATATGGAGGTACTTGCTGTCCGTAATTAGGCGCCTGTTGATGATATGGAGGCGTTTGCTGCCCATAATTAGGTGCTTGTTGCATAGAGGGCTGTCCTGTTGGTGGTACTGGCTGATTTCCCAATTTCTCTATCGGTTGCCCGCATTTTGGACAAAAAGAAGCGTTATCGTCAACCATTTGTCCACAGTGTTTACATTTGATCATAATTATAACGATTTTAAGTTAGTCTAAAATTTTTCCAAAGGTAATAATAAAATTTAATATAATTGAATAATTTACTTATTTATTTGAAATCAAGAAAAGAAATAAGTAAACACTTTTATCATATTACGATGGTCCTCCATCGAGCCTGTTTCCATTGCTGAATGCATTGCCCATATCGGATTTCCTACATCCACTCCGTTTATGTCAATCTGCGAGGTAAGAATGTTTCCTAAAGTTGAACCTCCGGCATTGTCCGAGTGGTTTACGAAAAATTGATATGGCACTCTGGCACTGTTGCATAGGGCGATAAACACGGCGGATGAATTTGCGTCTGTCATATATTTGCAATTGGCATTGATTTTTATGACAGGACCGCCTCCCATTGTAGGATGGTTTGTTGGATCGTATTTCTCCGGATAATTCGGATGGGCGGCATGCGCATTGTCGGCAGAAATCATGAATGTCTTTGCAAGGGCGCGGTAGAATCCTTCTTCGTCTATGCCGGTGCTGATAGCCATGCGGCGCATTATGTTGGCAAGCACTGGCGATGCTGCTCCTTGTTTTGTGCCGCTTCCGGTTTCTTCGTTGTCGAAGATTGCCATAATTTTAGTGCTATCTGTATCTGTCCCGTCAATGAGAGCGCATAAAGCTGCATGCGCCATACTTAAATCATCAATTCTTCCGGAGCAAATGAATTCTTCATTGAATCCCACTTTTTCAGCTTTCTGATGGTTATAAAGTATCAGGTCGAAGTCAAGAATAGAATTTTTATCAATGTTCAATTCTTTTGCCACTTGGTTGATAAGGAATTCGTCCTTTTCTGCATTTTCATTTATGATTGCGGCAATTGGCAGCATATCTTTTTGTTTCGACAATTTGTTGCCTTCGTTCACGCCTCTGTTGAAATGAATGGCAAGATGAGGTATGACCATTACAGGGCGTTTCATATTGATGAGCATAGTGGTTGGTTTCAACGGATTGTCCGGGTTTTTCACAATCACTCTACCTGCCACTGACAGTGGGCGGTCAAACCACGTATAGAGTATCGGACCGCCATATACTTCCGTATTCAATCTTAGGACACCGTCGCCTGTCATCTCCGGATTTGGTTTTATGCGGAAGCATGGGGAGTCGCTATGTGCGGAAATTATCTTGAATCCGGACTCCGAAACTGGTTTGTCGCCTATGGTGAATCCGAATATTGCGGAATCGTTTTTTACTACAAAATATTTCCCTCCTTTTGCTAAATTCCATTTGTCTGAAGCATCCAGCTCTATGAAGCCATTGGATAATAATTCATTTTTTATTGTATTGACGGCAAGGAAGTTACAAGGACTGTCGTCTAAGAATGTCAATAAAGATTCTGCTCTGTTTGTTTGCATGATTATGGATATTAATAGTTGTTAGAGTTGTATTTCACTGCATGCAACGCGCGCAATGCATTACATAATTTTTGTCCCCAATATGCGTCAAAGTTTTCTTTGCATACGCATAGAAAATCGTTGATATGCGATTGCGGCGCGTCTTTAACCGAATGTACAAAATTGTATAGGTCTTGAAAAATGTCGGCAAGATATTCCGATATGCTTACAGCAATAGGTGTGTCAGAGAACTTCATATCTTCCTCAAACGCTTCCAATACGGTGTCGTCTTCTCCTAAGATACGCTCCATATTGCGGCGGACACTGTCGTAGTATACTTCTTCCAGACGTGGCTCTATATATAAGCTGTCTTCATATATCGGAAGCTCTAAATCAGAAGCCGATATATATATGCGTGGCAAAATTTTCAGCATTTGTTCAACAAATTGCTCTTTCTCAAAATCCTCTGAGTTTTCAACAAGATTGCAATATTCGTTTGCCAATCCGATGAACATAATGCTGTTTTTACTGATAGTATCCATTATTTGTATAGATTATTTTGCGTTATATATTGGTAAACTTTCTCAGGCAAGAAAAAGTTCATATTTTTTCCTTTTTTGATAGACTCTCTGATGTATGTAGATGATATTTCTATCAGAGGGGCATCGATGCATCTTACATTCGGATGCTTTGGCTCTTCGATTGCATATCCGTGCCTCGGATAAATGATGACACCGAAATCGTCCATAATCTGTTGGGAGCATTTCCAATTGCCGAAACGTTCCCAATTGTCGGAGCCTATTATTATCTTGAATTCGTTTCCGGGATAGCGTTCTTGTAGGACGTGTAGGGTGTTAATTGTGTAAGAGGGAAGAGGCAGTTCTAATTCAATGCCGCAAGGGCGAAGTGCAGGACAGCACTCTGTCGCCAGTTCTACCATCCTTAGGCGATGTTCGCTTTGCAGCATCTGGCGGTCTGCTTTAAATGGATTTTGAGGAGAAACCGACAGCCACACCTCGTCCAAATCTGTATTTTGACATATATAACTTGCCAAAATGCAGTGTCCTATGTGTATAGGATTGAAAGAGCCGCCTAAAATCCCTATTTTCATTTTGCTAAGTAGTTGTGGATTATTGTTTTTGTTTCTTTGACGGCTTTTTCCAAATCATCGTTGACTACGGAATAGTCATATTTTGAAGCGAATGACAGTTCGTATTCTGCTTTCGCCACACGTTGGTTTATTGTTTCCTCATCGTCTGTTCCCCGGTTTATGAGCCTTTGCCGTAATATGTCGATGCTTGGTGGCAATATGAAAATTGCGGCAGCGTCAGGATATAGTTTTTTCACATTTATACCGCCTTTCACGTCAATGTCAAGTATTAAGTTATGCCCGTCATTCAGTATTCTTGACACTTCCGATTTCAATGTGCCATAATATCTGCCTGCGTAAACTTCTTCGTATTCAACGAAGGCATCCTCTTCTATTTTGCGCGTGAATTCTTCTGTGGTAAGGAAATAATAATTTATTCCGTCTTTTTCGCCTTCACGTGGTGCCCGGTTGGTTGCCGACACGGAAAACTTAAGGTCCAAGTCGGGCATAGCCATCAACTTGTTGATTATTGTGGATTTTCCTGTGCCTGAAGGTGCTGATATTATGATTATTTTACCTGTTTTTCCCATCGTTATGATTACATTACGTTCAATACCTGTTCTTTTATTTGCTCAAGCTGGTCTTTCATCCTTACAACGATGCGTTGCAATTCCGCATGGTTGGCTTTTGAGCCAAGAGTATTGATTTCCCTGCCCATTTCTTGGCTTATGAAGCCGAGCTTTTTCCCCTGTCCGTGTCCTGTTTCCATTGTTGACAGAAAATAGTCCAAATGGTTTTGCAGTCGTAGTTTTTCCTCGGTTATATCCAATTTCTCGATATAGAAAATCATTTCTTGTTCCAAGCGGTTTTTGTCATAATCTTCGTTTTTCAGTTTCTCCAAAGCATCGACAATCCGTCCGCGTATTTTTTCTATGCGTTCCTGCTCGTATTTCGGCACTTCATTTAGAAGTTGCTGTATGTTTTCAATTTTTTCTTTGAAGAACTGTTCAAGGCGGTTGCCTTCTTGAGTGCGGAATGCCACAAGCTCTTTAATGGCATTGCTTACGGCATCATTCAGCGCCTCTTTTTCCGCATCGTCCATATCCGGCATTTCTGTTTTCATTATGTCGGGCATCCTCAGAAGCACCGAATACCAGTCTTCCGGTTCAGGTACTCCTATCTCTTGAGCCAAGTCTTCTATTTGCCTTTTATATTCAAATGCCAATGATTTGTTTATTATAGATTGCGAAGTGCCGGCATTCGACTCGACAGTTATTACCAAATCAACTTTCCCTCGTTCCAATTCCGCTGCCACGAGCGAACGTAGAGGCAATTCACATTCCCTGTATTGCTGAGGAATGCGTATCGTGAGATCCAATTGTTTGCTGTTAAGGGATTTTATTTCAGCAGTGATTTTTTTATCATTCATTTCGACAACAGCTTTGCCGAAACCTGTCATTGATAGAATCATAATTCTTCTTGTTGTTAGTTTTCTGTAAATTTAGCAAAATCGTTACTTATTCTTTTAAGCTTAAGCCGAGATTTGACAAAATGAAAGAGTATATATCCACGTATTCGTCGATTACTTTTGCCGTTGGCTTACCGCCGCCATGTCCTGCCTTGCTGTCTATTCTGATGAATTTAGGACGGTCGCCGGTATTTGATGCTTGCAGCATAGCGGCGTATTTAAACGAATGAGCCGGTACTACGCGGTCATCGTGGTCTGCGGTTGTCACAAGGATAGCGGGATAATGCGTACCGTCATTCTTTATGTTGTGGAGTGGTGAGTAGGATTTCAAATATTCAAACATCTCTTTGCTGTCTTCACTTGTGCCATAATCCGGAGCCCAGTTCCATCCGATAGTGAATTTGTGGTAGCGCAACATATCCATTACCCCAACTCTCGGTATTGCCACGCTGAACAAGTCAGGACGCTGGTTGACGCATGCCCCGATAAGCAGACCGCCGTTAGAGCCTCCTTCGGCAACAAGCATATCGCTATTTGTGTAGTTTTCTTTTATAAGATATTCCGCAGCGGAAATAAAATCATCGAATACATTTTGCTTTTGCATTTTTGTGCCGGCAAGATGCCACTTTTCGCCATATTCGTTTCCGCCGCGCATATTCACTTGCGCATAGATGAAGCCGTTTTCAAGCAGGAACATGCGGTTGGCGCTGAAACTGGGGTAGAGCGTTATGTTGAATCCCCCATATCCATAAATATAAGCCGGATTTTTACCATTTCGTTCCATCCCTTTCTTGTAAGTCAGAGTCATGGGCACTTGTGTACCGTCCTTGCTTGTCACGAATACTTGTTCGGTAACGTAGTCTTCCGGATTGAATGATACCGACGGCTGTCTGTATATTGATGATTTGTTAGTTTCCATATCATATTTATATATGGCCGTCGGATAGGTGAACGAACTGAAAGCATAGTATGTTTCTTTGCTGTCCGGTTTTCCTGAGAAAGCCACTGTCCCGATTGTCGGAAGTTTCACCTCATGGATTTGTTTGCCTGATAAGTCATGGATGTAGGCATGGTTGGATGCGTCTTTGTCATAGACAGCTATCAGTTTCCCGCCAATGAGCGATACGGACGAAAGCACATCCTTCTTTTCAGGTAAAATATCTTTCCAATTTTCAATGTATGGATTGTTCAAATCAGTTGCTACCAACCGGTTGTTAGGTGCGTTCAGATTTGTGAGTATATAGAGTTTGCCATTGAAAATTTCTATTGGCGATATTGAAAAGTCCTGCGAATCAGAGATACATACGAATCTTGATTCGGGATTACTTAAATCTTTTATGTATAACCCATTGCCATTCCCGGCACCGCTTTCAAACATAAACAAGATGTTGTTGCGCTCGTCGGTTGCTGCTGTATAAAAGCGCAATGGATATTGCGGGTTTTCGTAGATAAGCTGGTCGGAACTTTGAGGAGTCCCTATTTTGTGATAAAAAATCTTGTGATTCTCGTTTTTCCCGGAATATTCATTGCCTTTCGGCGCATCGTATGCGCTATAGAAAAAACCGTCCTTATACCATGCCGCTCCTGTGAATTTTGCCCATTTGATATGGTCTGGAAGCAATTTCTTTGTAGCAGTTTCCATCACGTAAATCTCTACCCAGTCGGAACCGCTTCGGGAGATTGTATATGCAAGATATTTGCCGTCTTCGGATAGGCTGGAGGAATTAAGAGCGACAGTGCCGTCGGAGGATAGTGCGTTCGGGTCGAGCAGCACTTCTCCTTTATCGTCCGGGCTGTCTGCTTTGTAGATTACGCTTTGGTTTTGTAATCCGCTGTTATATTGATAATAATAGTGGCCATTTTTTATAGTCGGGCAACCATATTTTTCATAGTTCATCAGACTTGACAGTCTTGTGCGTATTTCATCGCGGTAAGGCAAGCTGTTAAGATATGCAGATGTCGTTTTTCTTTGTGCTGCTACCCATGCGGTCGTTTCGGCCGACGTATCGTTTTCAAGCCAACGGTATGGATCCGCCACATCAGTCCCGAAATAATGGTCGACAACATTATCTTTCCTTGTCTCCGGATATTGGTATTTGTTGCCGGTTGCATTTGCCGACAGGCATACAATTGTACTGCACATTAAGAACAATTTAGTTTTCATTATGAATGTTTTTGATGCAAAAATACGGATAATGTATAAAGAATAGATAAGATTCGGCTTAAATTTATGTAATTTTGCATACGGTTTTAGATTTGTGTCTTTCCTTGAGGGTATGGGTAATTTAATTAAAAAATATTTTCCTGTAGTAAGTGTCATTATTGTAATAATAATGTCGGTTCTTGACGGAACATTGATGAATGTGGCATTACCGTCGTTGACAAAAGAGTTTGATGTTGAGCCTAATACGGCAATTTGGTTGATAAACTCATATCAGATGGTGATAATGATGTTCTTGTTGGTGTTTGCGACTTTTGGTGACATAATCGGATACCGTAAGATTTTTCTTTCAGGCGTTGTGGTTTTTACTGTCGCGTCAGCATTATGCGCTTTATCCCAGAATTTCGCGATGTTGGTGTGTTCCAGAATATTGCAAGGTTTGGGGGCTGCGTGCGTGATGAGTGTCAATACTGCATTGGTGAGATTGATTTATCCGCCGGAAGTGTTGGGTAGGGGAATGAGCATTAATGCGATGGCTGTGGCGGTAAGTTCTGCGGCAGGCCCTTCTATTGCCGGATTGATTTTGTCCACATTGAGTTGGCATTGGCTGTTTGCGATAAATATTCCGTTAGGAATCATTTCATTTTGGATTGGTTATAGAATGTTGCCACGAAGCTCCAATGCTAAAAAAAGAACAGTCGGATTTTTGGATTGTATCGGAAATGTGCTGACTTTCGGATTGATGATTTATGCGTTGGAAGGATTTGCCCACCACGAGAGCCGTGCGATAGTCTCGATTGCTTTTGTCGCGTTTCTTGTGATAGGGTATTTTTATCTGCGCAGCCAGTTGAACACATCTGCACCCTTGTTGCCTGTTGATTTGCTTAAGATTCCTATATTTGCAAGGTCGATTATGACATCTGTGTCGTCTTTTATGGCTCAGATGCTTGCTATGGTTTCGTTGCCGTTTTTCTTTCAGGATGCAATGCATTTCACGCCGGTAGAGATAGGGGTGCTGCTTACACCTTGGCCTATCGCTACAATGGTAACGGCTCCGTTGGCAGGACGTCTTGTCGAACGTTATCATCCCGGAATTCTTGGCGCTGTGGGCATGTGTGTGTTTTCGGTTGGATTGTTTTCGCTGTATTTTTTATCCGAAGATTCAACCATTGTCGATATATTTTGGCGGGTCATGATTTGTGGTGCGGGATTCGGGCTGTTTCAGACGCCTAATAATCTTACAATAATGTCATCCGCTCCGATGGAGAGAAGCGGAGGGGCAAGCGGTATGTTGGGCATGGCGAGACTTTGTGGACAGACGGTTGGTACTACTGCTGTCGCCATTGTGTTTGCAATAATACCCCATACAGATGGGGCAAGACTGTGTTTGCTGCTTGCGGCGTTGATGGCGCTGGTTGCAGGGACTGCAAGTATCTCCCGTGTCACTCAGAAATTTGTCAATCCACGCAATCGTAGTTAATAATACCAAGCAGCATATTTTGTGTTACGGAATTTTGCGTAAATTTGCGAATCAATATAAATAGGACTATGCTGGAATATGTAAAAGGTGAGATAGCGGAAATCACACCCGCTTATGCGGTTGTGGATTGTAACGGTGTAGGCTATCTGCTCAATATATCGCTCAATACTTATACTTCACTTCAAAGCCAACGTATTGCAAAGGTGTTTGTCTATGAGGCAATCAGGGAGGACGCTTATGTTCTGTACGGCTTTTGCGATAAATTGGAACGGGATATGTTTACACTTCTTGTTTCCGTTTCAGGTGTAGGCCCTAATACGGCGCGGATGATTCTTTCGTCATTGTCGCCCGATGATTTGCAGGCTGTCATCTCTTCTGGTAATGTCAACCAGTTGAAATTGGTGAAAGGTATAGGCGCAAAAACGGCGCAACGGATAATTGTGGATCTTAAAGATAAAATAAAATCAGGTAACAATACGTTATTAGTACAATTGGAAAATAGTTCTGAAACTTTCGACGAGGCAGTTGCGGCACTTGTAATGCTTGGATTTCCACGTCCTGCTGTGCAGAAAGCGGTAGGCAATCTGCTTAAAGATGAGCCTCTTATGAAAGTGGAGGATGCCATCAAAATGGCACTGAAAATATTGTAGCCTGAATGTATTGTAAAGGTCGTCTGAAATATGTTTTGCCGTTTGTGGCAGGGGTGGTGTTTTGCTTCTTCTGCGGCTTTTTCAGCTATGCGCAGTATAAAAAGCCGGAAGTAGCGCCTCCTCCGTCGGTTTTTACGGGTAAAAGTGCGGAAACAGGAGATACCTCAGCCACGCATTTTGAAGTAAAGCCGACCATCACACCCGGTTATGATGAATTGCTTGGTAACAATAAGCCTGCGGTCGATTTAAGGGATCCGTCAAATATCACGACGGAAGCTGTATATGACAATGAAACAAATTGTTACATTATCCATACGAAAATTGGTGACCGTGAAATAAGCACTCCGTTCATTCTTTCAGCAGATGACTATAATAATATGGAGCTGCGGAAGTCGATGATGGAATATTACCGTCAGAAGAATGCGGAACTTTATGAGAATAAAGGCAAGGAAAAATTCAATATCTTTGATATGAAGTTTTCTCTCGGTCCGCTTGAAAAAGTGTTCGGACCGGGTGGCGTGCAACTGAAGACGCAAGGGTCTGTGCAGGTGCAGATGGGAATAAAGTCGAACAAAACCGATAATCCGGCATTGCCCGCAAGCGCGCGTCGTAAGACATATTTTGATTTTGACCAGAAAATACAGGCAACCATAGATGCGTCGGTAGGTGATAAGTTGAAATTCAATATGTCGTATAATACAGACGCCACTTTTGATTTTGATTCACAAAATCTGAAGTTGCAGTATGAGGGGAAAGAAGATGAAATCATTAAAAGTATAGAGGCTGGTAATGTCTCGATGACTACAGGCTCATCACTGATAAAGGGAAGCACGGCTTTGTTCGGTTTGAAAACTAAATTACAGTTTGGAAAACTGACAGTCACTGCGTTAGTGTCACAACAAAATTCAGAGTCGCAGACTGTCAATACGAAAGGTGGCGCCCAGACGACTTCCTTCTCCATTAATGCAGACGATTATGACAAGAACAGGCATTTTTTCTTAAGCCATTATTTCCGTGACCATTATGATGAGTTCGCGTCGAAATTGCCTTATGTCTCGTCAGGTATCAGTATTACCCGTATTGAAGTTTGGATTACTAATCAGCGCGGTACGTATGATGAAGCCCGCAACATTGTCGGTTTTATGGATATTGGTGAAAACCACATCCTCTCGAATACGCATTGGATTACCGATTTGTCGACTGATGTGCCGAGCAATAATTCTAACAACCTGCTTTCGGAAATAAAAAACAATTATCCTGACGCGCGCTATATAAGTCAGGTATCTCAGGTGCTTGACCCTCTTTCTGCTTATGGTATTGAAGGAGGACGCGATTACGAGAAAATCGAGAGCGCGCGGTTGCTTTCTTCTTCTGAATACCGCCTGAATGCTTCTTTGGGCTACATTTCGCTTAATTCGGCTTTAAATGCAGATGAAGTGCTTGCTGTGGCCTATGAATATACTTATCAAGGCCGTGTATATCAGGTAGGTGAATTTTCTAATGACGTGTCCGACACTCAGCAGTCGTTATATCTGAAATTGCTTAAAGGCTCGACCGTCTCTCCTAAATTCGCCAATTGGGATTTGATGATGAAGAATGTGTATTCGCTTGGCGCATATCAGGTTCAGAAACAAAATTTCAAGTTAAACATCAAGTATCTCAACGATACAACGGGTACATCGGTGCAATATCTTCCGGTTGACCCTATACGGAGTACACCATTGCTGCGTGTGATGAATCTTGACCGCCTTGATTCTAATGAGGAAACAAATCCTGATGGTTTCTATGACTTTATAGAAGGTTATACCGTTATTTCGTCACAAGGGAAAATTATATTTCCGGTTGTAGAACCGTTCGGCTCGCATCTTGAAAGTAAGATTACCAATAAAGAGGAAGCCAAAAAATATGTGTATCACGAACTTTATGATTCGACACAAACTGTAGCCAAACAGTTTCAGGATAAGAATAAATTTGTGATGGAAGGCGAATATCAGGCTTCTTCCGGCTCTCAAATACGATTAAACGCGATGAATGTCCCGCGAGGCTCGGTTGTTGTCACCGCGGGGGGCGTAACACTTACGGAAAATAGCGATTATACTGTCGACTACAATATGGGTATTGTGACCATATTGAACCAGAGCATTATAGATTCGGGAACGAATGTCAGCGTATCGTTGGAAAATCAGTCATTATTCAGCATGCAACGGAAGACTTTGTTGGGGCTTGACTTGAATTATGCGTTCAACAAGGATTTCAATGTCGGGGCTACAGTGATGCATTTTTCAGAAAAGCCTATTACTGAAAAAGTCAATGTCGGTGACGAGCTTATTAATAATACCATTTGGGGACTTAATTTTTCGTATAATAAAGAATTTATGTGGCTCACGAATCTTGTAAATAAGATTCCTACAGTCAATGCCACCGCACCGTCGACAATAAGCATGCAGGGGGAATTTGCCCAACTAATACCGCACAAGAAAGAGACGGGTTCAAATTCTGGCAGTTCGTATCTGGATGATTTTGAGTCATCGCAAAATACCATAGATATCCGTTCTCCTTATTCGTGGTTCCTTGCTTCTACGCCGTACGATCCTTCAGCCGACGCATTGTTCCCGGAAGCGGCTTTGTCGAACAATATCGACTATGGAAAGAACAGGGCGCTGCTGTCATGGTATTATGTTGACCGTATGTTCACGCAACGTAATTCCTCGCTTTGTCCAGCTTATATAAGAAACGATTTGGAACAGTTGTCGAGTCCTTATGTCAGGGAAGTGACTACGCGCGAGATTTGGCCTAACCGTGAGTTGAACTATGGGGAGGCTTCGGCTATACAGACTTTGAACCTGTCGTTTTATCCTGAAGAAAGAGGCCCTTATAATTTGGATGCAGAAAACATTGACGAGAATTTTAATCTCTTGAATCCTGAAAAACGCTGGGGCGGAATAATGCGGAAATTGGATAATACGGATTTTGAGACATCCAATATAGAATACATACAATTTTGGATGATGGACCCATATTCTGTCGAAGGCGACGATAATCCGGGCGGAGATCTTTATTTCAACCTTGGAGAGGTGAGTGAAGATATATTGAAGGATGGTTTTAAGTCTTATGAGAATGGTTTGCCTATTGATGGCAGTGCAGGGTCGATGCGGGAAACTGTATGGGGGCGTGTGCCTACAGAAACTTCTCTTACATATGCGTTCGACAACACGGCAGGAGCCCGCGTCAATCAGGATGTAGGACTTGACGGACTTATTAATGACGATGAGTATGTGTTTTCTTCATATCGTGATTATATCGAGAAATTGCGGTTGAAATTGTCGCCTACAACAATAGCGGCTCTTGAGGATGACCAGTTCTCCCCATTCAATGACCCGGCCGGCGATAATTACCATTATTACCGTGGCTATGATTACGATGAGCAGCAGGCATCCATATTGGAACGTTATAAGCATTATAACGGAATGGAAGGCAATTCGTTAGGGGAGGACGATAATCGTGACGGATTGTACCAGTCCTCAAGGAGTGTCCCCGACGTAGAGGATATAAATCAAGACAACACGCTGAATGAATATGAACGTTATTACCAATATCATATTTCTTTGAGGAAAAGCGACCTTGTTGTCGGCCAAAATTATATAACAGACAAGCAGACATCTACTGTAACGCTGCGTAACGGGCAGACCTCGGATGTGACATGGTATCAATTCAAGATTCCATTGAAAGATTATGAGAAAGTTGTAGGTTCTATCTCGGATTTCTCTACGATACGTTTCATACGTATGTTTATGACCGGATTCCGCCAGACTACTCATTTGCGCTTTGCTACGCTTGAATTAGTGCGTGGAGATTGGCGCGTATATGATTATAATCTCAATTCCCGGGCAGATACTCCGGCAGAAGGGCAGCTTGATATGTCAGTTGTAAATATTGAGGAGAATTCAGGCCGCCAGCCGGTCAACTATGTGTTGCCTCCGGGGGTGAACCGTATTGTCGATCCGGGACAGTCGCAAATCACGCAGCTTAACGAGCAGTCGCTTTCTTTGAAACTAACGGATTTGAAAGCCGGTGATGCCCGGGCGGTGTATAAGAATACGACTTTGGACTTACGTCTGTATAAGCGGTTGCAAATGTTCAGCCATGCGGAACGGTTGATTGATGATATCAATGGAGAGCTTGTAGATGGCGATTTGTCGGTGTTCCTCCGTTTGGGTACTGACATAAAAAATAATTATTACGAGTATGAAGTGCCGTTGAAACTGACACCACATAATGAAAATGGCACACTATATAATACGTATAGCACGACAGACCAGTACATAGTATGGCCGCAAGAAAATTTTATGGACATCAACCTTGATGTATTTACCGATTTGAAGAAAGCCAGAAATGTAGCCAAGAATGAAGAGGGCAGCAGTGTGAATTATACGACAGTGTATTCAGATTACGACCCGGAACATCAGGGTAATAAAGTCAGTGTGATAGGTAATCCGTCATTGAGCGATGTGAGAGTTGTGATGATAGGTGTTCGTAATAATTCCAGCAGGGGAAAAAGCGGGGAAGTCTGGGTGAACGAAATGAAGGTGACTGACTTCAATGAAGATGGAGGTTGGGCGGCAAAGGCTAATATCAATCTTGGGGTAAGTGATATCGCTACTGTGAACTTTGGCGGTCATATCGAGACTGTCGGTTTCGGAGGAGTAGACCAAAGCCTTGCAAACCGCCGGTTGGACGACTATAAGCAATACAATGTGGCGACACAGGTGGATTTCGGGCGGTTCCTTCCTGAAAAAGTGAAACTGAAAGCTCCTGTATATTATTCTGTCACGAAAGAAAAAATATCGCCTAAATATAATCCTTTGGATCAGGACATATTGTTGAAAGACGCTCTTGACAACGCCGCTACCGAGCAAGAGCGAGATTCAATAAAGAATTATGCGATAGAGCAATCTACTGTCAAAAGTTTCAGTGTGTCTGGATTGAATTTCGGTGTCACCGGCAAGAACCCGATGCCTTGGGATCCTGCTAATTTTACCTTGAATGTCTCTTTCAATAAGCAGGAGAATATTTCACCGACAATTGAATACGAGCGTATCAATGATTACCGGGGAAGTTTCCAGTACAGTTATTCTCCGTATTTCAAACCATTCAAACCGTTTTCTTCTTTAAAAAGCAAATCTAAAAATGTGAAATTCTTGAAAGATTGGGAATTCAACTATTTGCCTACGTCAATAAATTTCTTGACTAATATGTCGCGCTATTATTATGAAATGCAATCGCGTAACGAGGCGGATGTAGATGTCGATATTCCTGTTTCTGTCAGTAAGAATTTTTATTGGGACCGTCAGTTCGCTCTGAACTGGAATATAACCAAATCGTTGTCGCTGTCGTTCAATTCAAATACGATGGCGCGCATAGAGGAAGCTATGGGGGCTGTAAACAAAAAACTGTTTCCTGACAAGTATAAGGAATGGAGAGATACGGTAATGAACAGCATCAAAGGTTTCGGTACTCCGTGGAACTACGACCAGACTTTTACGGCCACATATAAGGCTCCTTTCAATAAAATACCATTCCTTGATTTCCTGAATGCCAATGCCAGCTATAATGCCACATACCAGTGGGACCGCGGGGCGGAAGTTGAAGGGGAGACTGTCGGAAACTCGATAGCCAATAATGGAGTGTGGAACGTGGATGGCAAATTTAATTTCGAGACACTTTACAATAAAAGCAAATATTTGAAAGAAGTAAACAAGCGTTTTGCTTCTAATGCGCGGAAATCGGCACCGAAGAAACCGAAAAAGTTTCAGCGCACTTATCAGCTGAAGGACACGTTGATTGATGTAAGGCATAATCTTAGAACTAAAAAACTGATAATCAAAGCCACCACTTTGCAGGGAAAGCCTTTCCCGCTGAAGACAAAAATTGTTGATGACAATAATATCCAAATCCTTACGACTGGTAAAGAGAGTGTGAAACTTGTAATTACCGAAGATTTGAAAAAGGATAAGAATATTTGGAAGGAAATTGGCGACCATGCCGCACGTTTTGCGATGTCGGTGCGCAGCGCAAGTTTTAAATGGCGTGATACGCATACTTCGAATATATCCCAATTTATTCCTGAAGTTGGAGATATGCTCGGACAGAGCCGCAATTACGGACCGATGTCGCCCGGATTGGATTTTGCATTCGGGTTTACGGACGAAAGCTATCTGGACAAGGCCATTGACCGTGGTTGGCTGTTGCGTGATGCCAATTTGACAACACCTGCTATATTTGCGAAGACAACGGAATATACATTTGAAGTTCAGCTTGAGCCTATACGTGGCTTGAAAATACAGCTTACGGCAAACCGTACAGATAACCGTACAAATCAGGTGCAGTTTATGTACGACAATATGCCTGTCACACGTACGGGAAGTTTTACAATGACCACATGCGCCATTTCGACGGCACTGCGTGGCTCATCTGCAAAAGATGGCTATAGCAGCAAGACTTACGACAAGTTCCTGAGCTATATTCCTCAGGTGGCAAACCGTCTTGAGGGAATATATGCGGGCAAACAATATCCGGTATCAGGATTCTTGGAAGGGACATCATATGCCGGGAAAGTTTATGATAGTGCAAACGGAGGGGTGGACCAAGCTGGCAGTGATGTGATGATTCCGGCATTCCTTGCCGCTTATACCGGCAAAGACCCGAATAAGGTCACATTGTCGCCATTTCCGTCGTTGGCACAAATACTGCCTAATTGGCGTGTGACATACGACGGCTTGGTAAAAATCGGGAATTTGAATAAGATATTCCGTAGTCTTACTTTGACACACGCATACCAGTGTACCTACAATGTCGGTTCGTTCACATCATATCTTAATTGGATTGGAGTTGACGGAGATTACGGTTTTACGCTTGACGAGTTGACGCAACGCCCTGTGCCGTCTTCTCCTTATAACATCTCATCGGTGACGATTACCGAGAAATTTGCTCCGCTAATAGGTGTTTCGGCCACTCTTTACAATAATCTTACGCTAAATGCGGAATATCGCGATAGCCGGACATTGTCGCTTAATTCAGATGCCGGACAGCTTGTAGAGGCGACACAAAAAGGGATAACAGTAGGGGCAGGGTATAAGATAGCAAATTTCAATACTGTCTTGAAAATGAAAGGTAAGCAGTCGGGTGTCAGCAACGACCTTACTATAAATGCTGATTTCTCGTTGCAAAACACTCAATCAATTATCCGCCGTATACAGGAGGGAACGAATCAGGCTACGAGCGGGACAAAGTCGATAGCAATAAATGTTACTGCCAATTATGTGTTGAGCAAGCGTATCACTCTCTCCGCTTTCTTCGACCATCAGATTAACAAGCCGTTGATTTCGTCCACTGCTTATCCTACGACTAATAGTAACTATGGTATTTCCGTGAATTTGTCATTAGCAAGATAAAGATATGGGAAAGGAAAAAATGGTAAAGAAGAATGCGTATGACCGCATATGGGAAAAAGCCTCCGGATTATATCTGTCGCATCGTAAATTGATGGATATACTGTTTGTGGCACTGCTTTTTGTCATATTGTTTTTTGTACGTGTAAATAATATAAATGTAAAAAATCAGTTGCATTCCGACGAGGTGTTCTCTTTAATGCTCAGCACTTGTAATAATTATTATAACCAGTCGATACCTGACGGGGACTATACAGGAGCTGACTTGAAAAGAATGATAACGGCCGATAATGAAGGTGGCATCGACGGCGCTTTTTCTGACATTGCTCAACTTTGGCATAATAATGGCGATGCTCCGCATGCAAGTCTGTACTATATGGTTTTGCGTTTTGCGTTAATCGGGTTTGACAGTTTTGATGTACATAGTCTGTCATGGCGTGGCGGTGCATTGAATTTGGTGTTTTTTGCCATTTCATTTTTGTTGATGTATAAGTTGCTGCGTCGTTTGTTTGGCGATAATATTCTTTTGGTGCTTGCCGGATTAGCCATTGCTTTTGGTAATTGGATGTCGATAAGGAACACAATGCTTATTCGTGAATACCAGATGGCTGAGTCTGGTATTATAATGCTTACGCTGATAGGGGTGGCTTTGGTGCAGACAATTCGCGCGAACGGGTTTGTTGATAAAAAGCGGTTGCTTTTGTTTCTGTCTTTAGTCACGGCATACGTGATTTCCTTGGGATATTTCAACGCTGTTTATGTCTTGCTTTTTGGTGTAGGCATAATGTTGTCATGCTACAAGAACAAGCGGAAAGATGTAATATGGATTTTATTGTTGTCAGGAATTGTCGCTGTCGTGATGGCATTGATTATTTATCCGGGATTCTTTAATTTCTTGTTGCATGATTCAGTGCACAAGGAAAAAGCGTTCAGCAGTGTGAAAAACATATTCAGATATTTATTCGTTCGTGATTTGTCATTCCAATTCTTCACTGTCTATGGTGTGTTTATAATGGCATTCGTGACATTGCTTGTGTTGCTGTCAAAAAAACGAATGCACCTTTTCAAATCAGAGCGTTTTCATTGGATTCCTGTCGTGACGCTTGCTTGTATGGTATTTATCCAGTATGCTTCAGTACTTAAAATGCCTCGTTATTATTATGCTTTGATGCCGATGATGTCATTGGTTGTACCGCAAGTCATAGCGTGTGTGCCTAAATCATGGAAAGGATATTTTGAACTGCTTGTGATATTTTATTTTCCGATAATAACTTTGATGTTTCCGGTGAGGGAGAATTATGGTTGGGCGGCTTTGAAAGGCAACCTGCAACATCCTTCCATTCTCTATCGCCTTAATCCGAATGAAGTCGTGCAGCTTGTGCCTTGTATGAACGATACGGTTGACTATATGTTAAGCGGAAAGGAATATGTAGACATAAAAAAGGACCGGACTACCTATGTGGTTACTAAATTGGAGATAGGGATAAATAATGATACTATAAAGTCTGGGAAACGGCTGATATGGGGCAAGCAGATTTATTTGTATGATTTTAATTTTTCAGGAAATGGGAAGTAAATTGGTGTTAGTAATGCTGTCCCTGTTAGTATTAATGGGTTGTGCCGGTGGCAGAGAACCATATTTCTTGATAGAAGGGAGTCTTATTAACGGCCGTAATGCGGAAATGGCTAAACTGTATAAGTTCATGCCTGAATATGATGAGCTGATTTTAATAGACAGCGCAAATGTAGAGAATGGCAATTTCCAGTTTATGGGGCACGTGGATAACACGGCCGAAGCTTATGTGTCATTGGATGGTTGTAATGACGCGTTTTGCTTCATTCTGTCGAATGACTTGCTTAATATGAAGATTGGCTGTAATGGTTATATTGTCAAAGGCACTCCTGACAATGAGCTGCTTTCTTCTTTGATTATGAAGCGGCAGATTTCTGTGAATGAAAGGGCACGTATTCAAAATGAATATGTTAAACTGCAAAAAGACAGTACTTTAACCAAAGCGATAGAAGATTCATTGCTTAATTTATATCGTATGCAGTCTGTTGGTTTGTCTAAAACTGTTTTTACTGCGATAGAGAGTAATTACAAGAAAAGTCCTGAATTTGCGGATATCGCGTTCCGTATGTTCTCATCGGCTATGTCGGAAAATATGTCAGATAGCATAGTTAATATTTTGAAATCAAGATATTAGCATTCGTAATTTGACTATTTTTGTAAAAATAATATTGCTTATATGGATAATATAATCAGACTCGATACAGTTGACGACTACAATAAACTGTTCGGATTGGAGACGTTGCATCCATTAGTAGCTGTCGTCGATTTGGATGATGCCACTAAGTTCCCCGCGCATTTTACTGTCAATTATGGTATATATGCTTTGTTTTTGAAAGACACCAAATGTGGTGATATTCTTTATGGAAAACAGGTTTATGACTATCAGGACGGAACGATTGTCAGTTTCGCTCCCGGTCAGGTAGTCAAAACTGAGATGATTGAAGGAAAAAGGGCGAAGGCCAAAGGGTTGTTGTTCCATCCGGATATTATCAAAGGTACATCCTTGGGACAGGAAATCAAGTCGTATTCGTTTTTCTCGTACTCGTCATCGGAGGCATTGCATTTGTCGGAAGATGAAAGAAGTATAATTCTCGATTGCCTTAGAAATATAAAGACAGAATTGGTTCATCCTGTTGACAAACTTAGCAAGCGTCTCATCGCAAGGAACATTCAACTTCTTTTAGACTATTGCATGCGTTTTTATGAAAGGCAATTCATTACCCGGGCAGTGGCCAATAAGGGTATATTGTCGAGGTTTGAGACTCTTTTAGATGAGTATTTTGGTAATATACAGCAGGACAAGGGACTGCCTACTGTGAGATATTTTGCGGATAAGGTGTGCCTTTCTTCGAATTATTTTGGAGACCTTATAAAAAAAGAAACCGGAAAGACTGCGCAGGAATATATTCAGAACAAGATTGTAGACCTTGCGAAAGAAAAGATACTCGGGACAGGGAAGAATGTGAGTCAGATTGCATACGAGTTGGGTTTCCAATATCCGCAACATTTTAACCGCTTATTTAAGAAAAGTGTGGGATGTACACCTAACGAGTATCGTAAATTTGGTGCATGAATTTATTGATAGAAGCATTTTGTAAAGGGATTTTTCCGTAAATTTGCAACAGATTATTGTAATTATGAAAAAACAAATACTGGATTTTCTGATAAAAGAGAATAACCGTATTAACGAGAATTATTCATTATTGAAACTTACGCCGGCCGATGGCAGCCGTATTGTTGATGCTGTTGCAGGGCAGTTTGTGCAAGTTGAGATTCCTGATTCCAAGACAACGTTTTTGCGCCGTCCGATTTCGATTAACTATATTGACAGAAATGATGATACATTATGGTTGTTGATTCGGAAAGCTGGGAAAGGGACAGAAGCACTTGTCTTTATGGAAGAAGGACGGAGGTTGAATCTTGTTTTGCCTTTGGGAAACGGTTTTTCACGTCCGTCTAAAAAAGAAGCGAGAATATTGCTTGCCGGTGGAGGTGTAGGGGTTGCCCCGATGTATTATTTAGGGACAGAATTGTATAAAGAGGGCTATGATGTGGAATTCCTTTTAGGTGCACGCCGTGATGCCGATTTGTTGGAATTGGATTTGTTCAGTCAGGTTGGTAAGGTACATTGCTCTACAGAAGACGGCTCAGCGGGAGAGAAAGGCCTGATAACCCACAATTCCGCGTTAAGCCGGGCATGGGATTATATCTTCTGTTGCGGTCCAATGCCTATGATGAAGGCGATAGCGCGCTATGCTGCAAAAAACAACATAGAATGTGAAGTGTCTTTGGAGAATCGTATGGCATGTGGCGTAGGGGCTTGTCTTTGCTGTGTAGAGGATACTTCCGATAGCGGAAATGTGTGTGTATGTACTGAAGGACCAGTATTTAATATAAAACGTTTGAAATGGGAGATCTGAAAGTAAATATAAAAGGTTTGTCGTTGAAGAATCCGGTAATGACGGCATCCGGAACATTCGGTTATGGAGAAGAATTTTCCGATTTCATCGATTTGAACCGTTTGGGTGGAATAATTGTAAAGGGCACAACTATAAACCATAGGGAGGGCAATCCGTATCCGAGGATGGTTGAAACTCCGTCGGGGATGCTTAATGCTGTAGGATTGCAGAATAAGGGCGTAAATTACTTCATCGAGCACATTTATCCCCGGATAAAGAATCTGGATACTGAAATAATTGTAAATGTGTCAGGCGCAAAAATCGAAGATTATGTTGCGGTTTGCGAGATGCTTGACGGTTTGGACAAAATCCATGCGATTGAGCTTAACATTTCATGCCCTAATGTGAAGCAAGGCGGAATGGCGTTCGGCACCACGTGTGCCGGAGCTTCACAAGTGGTCAAAGCGGCGAGAAATGCATTCGGAAAGACTTTAATTGTCAAGTTGTCGCCGAATGTTACTGATATTGCTGAAATAGCCCGCGCAGTCGAAGCGGAAGGTGCTGACAGCGTGTCGCTGGTAAATACATTCTTGGGAATGGCAATCGATATTGAAACCCGCCGCCCTTATTTGTCTACGGTTACAGGAGGATTGTCCGGTCCATGCATACGTCCTATTGCTGTAAGAATGGTTTATCAGGTTGCGCATTCTGTGAAAATACCTGTAATTGGACTGGGGGGGATTATGAATGGTCGTGATGCCATTGAATTTATGCTTGCCGGTGCTACTGCTGTGCAGGTTGGTACGGCTAATTTTATTGACCCGTCTGTTACAGTGAAGATAATCGACTATATGGAAGAATATTTACAACGGCATAACATTTCTTCAATCCGTGAGATAATCGGTGGAATGAACATTTGCCGAAAAGAAATAGAACCTAATTAAAACTGTTTATTAACATGAAAAAAACTTTTTTGACAGTATTGTCGTTTATCTTGCCGGCTATTGCTTTTTCCAACACTGAATGGGGTGCGGCAGACACGGTGGTCTGCTATAATGTTGGACCGGGTATTGAGTATATGAAAATAATCTATCCAGATATGCCACTTATTATCTGGTACACCACTATTGATCTTACCAACGAGTATAATAAAGTGGAAAATGTTGTGAGCCGTCATCAGGTACCGGATGTTGACCGTTGGGATGTGATGACGCATTATCGTGAAAATTCCTATGACGGACATAATGTGCGTGTGGCTTGGAATCATGATTTTTTCGTATATGAGCAAGGTATATGCATAGGGGCAAATGTTTCTAACGGGCAGATGACTCATCACCGTGGCGGACGGTCGTTGTTGGCTATAACTTCAGATAAAAAAGCTGAGGTATTTCTCCAGAATTTTGACACAAAAGTGATAACTGAAGATGCGGAGGTGGTGATAGACAGTTATAATAGCGGTGCTTCGGAATTTGACGGCGATTGCATTTTTTTCAACACTCTCAATTCTCAGATATTGTTTATGGATGGAAAATACGTAAAGGTCAAAGCTTTGTCTGATTGGATTGTTAACGGCAACAATATACCGTGTGAAGTGTTGGAAATTTCGGATTCTCCGCTGCAGACTTCTTCGACGGAATGTGTCATATATCTTAGAAATGGCAAAGTTGACGCATTGGATGGCTTGTCAGTTGGTGATAGGATTGAGATTCAGCAGAAATTATTGCCGTCGGCATGGGGTACAGCGCCTGAAAACATATTGAACGCATTTCATGGCTATCCGAGCATAGCCCATAACGGCGTTTTGCACGAAGGTGAATATGACAACTTCGAGGGTGGGCGTGAATATGAAAAGTCGTCGCATGTAATGGCCGGGATTTCGAGAGACAAGACAAAATTGTATGTTTGTATTAACGAGATGTCATCGCAAAGCGTATCCATAGATTGTGTGGAAATGGCTGAATGGATGCTTGAACGTGGGGCTTGGGACATTGTTAATTTTGACAGCGGTGGTTCTTCGGCTATTGTTGTAAACGAAGAGATGCTCAATCTTCCGGGACGCGGGTCGGTTCGCCCGGTGCAGGACGCAATGCTGGCAGTATCGCTTGCTCCTGACGACACTACTGTTGATTACTTGACATTCAGTAAGCGGAAATTCTGTTGCTCAACAATTTCATCTATGCCATTGAAAGTAATATCATATAATCAATACGGTGACATAGTGGATGACGGTGTGGAGGGATGCTCTTTTTCTGTTATTCCTGAAAATATGGGATGGGTTGATGAAAACGGTGTGTTCTTTTCTTCTGCGATACAAGGCGCAGGTAAAATAATAGCAGAGAAAGATGGTTTGCAATGTACGATACCATTTATTTCATATCAAGTGGAGTCCGTCACGTTGCCATTCTCTGAATTACTGATAGATTCCACAAGAAAATTTATTATTCCACTGCAAGGGATGGTTAATGGATTGGTTAAGGAGCTTGACCCATCAGCATTTGAATGGATAGCTGATGACCCTGCTGTGGTGTCAGTGGAAGACGGGATAGTGTCAGGGTTGAAAAATGGAGAGACTAATGTTACAGGTACTTTCGGGAATCTGCAATTCTCTTTTAAAGTAAAAGTAGAGATAGGGAAAGGCTTGGTTTCTTGCCATGATTTTTCAGATTTGCCTGAATCGGGAAAACTTAATGGAGTTGAAGGTATGACATTGCGTAGTGATTTGCCGGACGGATGGGCAGACGGCTCGTATTTCAATGTGGAATCGGTCAGCGGTCGTTTGCGCCAAATATCCATAGATTTTCCCCAGACTTTGTATGGCATTCCCGATGGGCTTTCATTGCCTATATGGAACAATGATGGAGTTGTCAGCCGTATAACTCTTTCTTATTATGACTATGATGGGGAACGTTATTTGGCTGATATTGATATTGACCCGACAGACAAGGTGTATGATATCGACTTTTTGGATTCAGAAGGCAATCCGTTAGAACTATTGAAATATCCTGTGCGTTTGTCCTCAATGAACATTTATTTAAATTCAGGGAATAATAAGAATTTCGCTCTTGGCAATCTGATGGTGCGCTATCCACTTGATAGTGAGGGCGGTATTAAAGAGTTGGAAAAAGATGCCAGATTAAGTCTGCTTGTAGGCGCGGAAACGTTGACTGTAAATTATGAGGCAGTGTCTGATGGCAATGCAACTGTACGGATTTATTCTTCGTCAGGTGTAAATGTGGTGAACAGAACTATGCCGTTGATGCAGGGTTCTAACAGTTATACTATTAATACTAAATTCCTTACATCCGGGCTGTATGTTGTTATGTTTGAGAATAATGGTATTACAAGTTGTGAAAAATTCATAATCCGTTGAATATAAAGAATGACTGACCAAAAAGTAAAGAACCGTATGCATTTCTGCACATGGTTCTTTACTTTTTATTTTGTAGCCCATTGTCTTAATGCTTCTGTCCCTTTTTTGATAGGAATCGAAAATAAAATTGATATGCTGGTATAAATTAAAACGGCAACGTATGGCGTTTTAATCCAAAGTTGTTGAGTGTTCAGGAATATTTCACGTACTACGGGATGGATTACGAAAATATAAGCAGACATTATGCCGAGCCATTTAAATGCTTTTCCCATTAATGCGGATTCCCGGATTTTTGTCGTAATTGGGAGTAATATAATGGGAAATAAGGCGAATGACAATATCCAACTGTATGCGTTGAAGCACGACAGAAGGAATAATAAGAATGCTAAGGCTGCCATTTTTCCGGATGGAAGGTAGCCTTTTCTTGCGAGAAATATTCCTATAACAAAAGGCAGTATGTAGCCGGGAAAATTGTTCCTTATGAAAATCAATCTGTAATTATGGTCGATTCCGGGTATTGTCAACACCTGTATCAATACGCATATTATTGTAAGGATTATTATAGGTCTAAGCGGGCGTTTGTATGCGAACAGATAGTAAACCATATATAGCTGCATTATCATGGAGAAAAACCACCATGGACCGAGAATATGATTCCCCGGCATATATAGATTGTCGATAAGTAGTACCATTAATCCATATTCTAGAATGTTAGACGACAGATAGTTTGGCTCTATTATTGACATCGCTATGAAATATGCGGTCATTACGGGAATTAGCATTGTTGCCAATTTCAGATAATGAGTTTTTGTAAATTTGATGAGACTTATTCTATGTTCATTATCGGGTGATTCATATTTGCGGACTAATCCGTATCCGCTTAAAAATATGAAAAGTGCAACAAAATAGTGTCCGAAATATGATAGAAGGGTTAAAGGTAAATATATATCCGGCAATGACAGTTGCTGCAACAATTCAGCATTATTTGTTGTATGGTATGTAAATTCATTTTCGCTTGCAGTGAAAGGCATGCGTGTGCAAAGATTGTGCATTACAATCATAAGAATTGCAAGTCCTTTCAGAATTGTGGTATTTTCAATGTCGAGGAATTTCTTTGTCTGCATATCGTGCCGGATGAAAAAAGGCAGTCCGATTGCTCGATACTGCCTTTTTTAGATTATTCTATCAATTTGCGATACCGGATGCGATGTGGCTGGGTGTCGCCCATACGTGCTTTCTTGTTTTCTTCGTATTCCGAATATGAGCCTTCGAAATAGAATACTTGGCTGTCGCCTTCAAATGCAAGGATGTGTGTGCATATACGGTCGAGGAACCACCGGTCGTGGGATATTACTACTGCACATCCGGCAAAATTTTCCAAACCTTCTTCAAGAGCCCGCAGGGTATTCACGTCTATGTCGTTGGTAGGCTCGTCGAGCAGCAGCACATTTCCTTCTTCTTTCAAAGCCATGGCAAGATGCAGCCTGTTGCGCTCTCCTCCCGAAAGTACTCCGATTTTCTTTTCCTGATCGGCTCCTGAAAAATTGAATTTCGAAAGATAGGCACGAGCATTGACATCACGTCCGCCCATCCGGAATATGTCATTTCCGCCGGAAATCACTTGATATACTGATTTCTCTGGGTCAAGATCCTTGTGTGTCTGGTCGACGTATGCAATTTTTACGGTTTCTCCGATTTTGAAATCGCCTTTATCCGGCTGCTCTAATTTCATAATCAGTTTGAACAAAGTCGTTTTACCTGCGCCGTTAGGACCTATTACCCCGACAATTCCGTTTGGTGGCAGCATAAAATTAAGATTGTCGAAAAGCACCTTGTCTCCGTAGGCTTTTGCTACATGCTGCGCTTCGATTACTTTGTTGCCGAGGCGTGGACCGTTGGGGATGAATATTTCGAGTTTTTCTTCCCGCTCTTTTTGGTCTTCATTAAGTAGGCGGTCATAGCTTGACAGGCGGGCTTTACCTTTTGCATGGCGTGCCTTGGGTGCCATTCTTATCCACTCAAGTTCCCGTTCCAACGTCTTTCTGCGCTTGCTTGCCTGTTTTTCCTCTTGTGCCATACGCTTAGTCTTTTGGTCAAGCCATGAGCTGTAATTGCCTTTCCATGGAATTCCTTCCCCCCTGTCTAATTCAAGAATCCAACCTGCTACGTGGTCGAGGAAATAACGGTCGTGGGTAATAGCTATGACAGTACCTTTATATTGTTGCAGATGTTGCTCTAACCAATCAATGGATTCTGCATCCAAATGGTTGGTAGGCTCGTCGAGCAGCAAGATGTCAGGATTCTGCAGGAGCAGACGGCATAATGCCACACGGCGACGCTCGCCACCTGAAAGTGTTGCTACATTTTGATCTTCAGGCGGGCATCTTAGCGCATCCATTGC
The DNA here is from genome assembly GCA_900550025.1 of uncultured Porphyromonadaceae bacterium. Taxonomy (GTDB): domain Bacteria; phylum Bacteroidota; class Bacteroidia; order Bacteroidales; family Muribaculaceae; genus Limisoma; species Limisoma gallistercoris. The sequence continues at coordinate 28,631 of URQP01000006.1, forward strand.
CCTTTCAAGTGTATTGTCGATATTCCATGCGTCAACCGCATCGAGTTTGTCTTGAAGTTCTGCCTGACGGTTGATTAGCTTTTCCATTTTGTCAGGGTCTTCCAAGACATCAGGATCGCCGAAACTTTCATTCACTTTATCAAATTCGGCCAATAGGTCAAGCACGTGTTGCATCCCTTCTTGAACGACCTCTTTCACTGTTTTTGTAGGGTCTAATTTCGGATCTTGTTCAAGATAGCCTACAGAATAGCCGGGAGAAAATACTACTTCGCCTTGGTACTGCTTGTCAATGCCTGCTATTATTTTGAGCAATGTGGATTTTCCTGCACCGTTAAGACCGATAATGCCGATTTTTGCGCCGTAGAAAAACGAAAGATAAATGTCTTTAAGCACTTGTTTTTGTGGTGGATAGATTTTACTTACTCCCACCATCGAGAATATTACTTTTTTGTCGTCAGCCATACTTTGTGTGGTTGTTATCGTTTGTGTTTTTGTTGTTTGATTTTATAGTCGCATGCGACTTTACCGTCGGCGATATTGCGTAGTTTGTTACGGATTAGTTGTTTGCGTATTGGCGAAATTTTATCGACATACAGAATTCCGTCAAGATGATCATATTCATGCTGAATAATTCTTGCAAGGAATCCTTCGAACACTTGTTCGTGTTCGTTGAAATTTTCATCAAGCCAGTTGAGCTTTACTTTTTCGAATCTTGCGACAGGTTCGCTTAGGCCGGGAACACTGAGACAGCCTTCCTCTCTCGTGACTTTCTTGCCGTCTTCTATGATGTCCAATTCCGGATTTATAAGTGTAAGTCTTACACCCGCTAATTCAGGGAATGATTCTTTCAGCACATCGGCATCTATGACAATCAGTCTTTTTGACAATCCTATCTGTGGCGCAGCCAGTCCGACACCGTCAGATTGTTGCATCGTTTCGTACATATCAGCTATTAGCTGATTTAATTCAGGATAATCCGGCTCAACTTCTTCTGCTTCTTTTCGCAATACGGGTTGTCCGTATAAATAAATTGGAAGTATCATAATTTTGCTTGTAAACTTTCTAAATAATCGTTCAATATTATTGTGGCGGATATTTCATCAACTATCGCTTTATCCCGGCGGGCCATCTTTTTCATGCCTCCGTCGATCATAGCACGGTGCGCAAGCACGGATGTGAAACGTTCATCATACATCTCTATCGGTATTTCCGGTATCTCTTTCCGCATCCTGTTGACAAATGGCTGTATGCGTTTCATATTCTCAGACGGCTGGTTATTCATTTGCTTAGGTAATCCGACGACTATTCTATCGACATTTTCCGTACTGACATAGTCCTTAATAAAGTTCAAAAGTGTGTGTGTCGGTACACTCGTAAGCCCATTGGCCACGATTTGCAACGTGTCGGTGACAGCTATGCCGGAGCGTTTTCTTCCGTAGTCTATTGCGATTATCCGTCCCATATACGTTCACAAAGATACGATAAATCGGCTGCAATGCAAAATGGGAATTTTTATTGGGCACAGCTACGATTACCTATGGTAGGCCTACATCGGGTCAACATCGTAATAGATGACGGCTTGTTTCATCCGTGGGTCGTCAAGCGATTGTTCGTAGATGCTTCTCAATATCTGTTTTACTTTTGGCATCGACGCGGCATTTTCCATTTTTAGCGTAATCTGGCGGATATAGAACTGCTGTATCCTTGCTATTGAAGGGGCCTCCGGTCCAAGTACCCTGTTGCCGAATACTTGCCGGAGCATATTGCTGAACCTGACGGAAATCTCGACTAATGAATCGTCATTCCTATGCTTTAGGTATATGTTGATTATGCGGGTGAAAGGCGGATACTTGAATTTGCGTCTTTGCTCAAGTTCTTCCTCGAAATATTTTTTATAATCGTGATTGGTTACGTATGTTATTATCGGATGTGCCGGTTCGCTTGTCTGTATATATACTGTTCCGCGTTTGTGCTTTCTGCCGGCTCTCCCTGCTACCTGTTCCATCATATTGAATGCACGTTCGTGTGAACGGAAATCGGGGAAGTTTATCATATTGTCGGCGTTTAATATGCCGACAATGCTTACCCCATCAAAATCCAGACCTTTAGTGACCATCTGAGTGCCGACAAGCACTTGTGTCTTATGATTTGAAAAATCGTCTATTATATGCTCATAACTGGCCTTGCTCCGTGTTGTGTCAAGATCCATACGGGCTATTTTCGTGTTTGGAAAATAGTTTTCGATTTCGTCCTCTATACGTTCTGTGCCATATCCGATGACTTCAATCGAAGGCTGCCCGCAAGCAGGGCATATGTCGGGTAATGGTATGGTATATCCGCAATAGTGGCAGACAAGTTGGTTTTGGCGTTTGTGGTATGTGAGAGTGACATCGCAATCCCTGCATTTCGGGGTCCAAGCGCATTCTTTACACCTCACCATAGGCGAAAATCCGCGGCGGTTCTGGAATAAGATTACTTGTTCTCCGCGTCCGATTGCTTTGTTGCATTGGTCAAGCAATTCTTGTGAAAACACTCCACGCATAGCCTTCTGTTTACGTGCTTTTGTCGTATCGATAATTTTGACTTCCGGCATTTCCATACCTTCATGGCGGGTCATAAGTTCCACGAGCCCATATTTTCCTGTTTTGGCATAATAGTATGTTGAAATGGACGGTGTGGCTGAGCCGAGAAGCGTCTTTGCCTTGTGCATTGAGGCAAGAACCAAAGCTGCGTCGCGGGCATTATAGCGTGGAGCAGGGTCTTGTTGTTTGTAGCTTGCTTCGTGTTCCTCGTCAACGATTATCAATCCTAATTTGTTGAACGGTAGGAATATTGAAGATCTAACTCCGATTATTATATATGGATCGGACGTATGCAGGAGCTTTTTCCAAATGTCTACACGCTCATTGTCTGAGAATTTAGAATGATAAATAAGCAGACGGTCACCGAACACTTTTTGCAACCGTTGGGTAAGTTGCGTTGTCAATGCTATTTCAGGAACAAGATACAGCACTTGACGTCGGCTGTCAAGCGTCTCTTGTATCAATCGGGTGTATATTTCTGTTTTACCGCTTGATGTTACACCGTGAAGCAGCACAATGCTTTTGTCAGCAAATTGTCCGATTATCTCCTGATATGCTTTTTCTTGTACGCCAGTAAGTCGTTTTGGAGCTTCGTTGATAATTGTATCTGAGAGCTTAAACCTGTTGATTTCTTTTTTATAAAGCTGGAAAATCCCTTTGTCAACCATTGCGTTGAGGATAGGGGTGGTTCCCTCAGATTTGTCTTTAAGTTGCTGCTTGCTTACTTCAAATGGCATATCGCTGCCAAGCCATTTCGACAATTCTAAATAGGCAAGCAACATTGCTTCTTGTTTTTTTGCTGTTTTTACCTTGTCGAAAAACAGCTTTACAGTTTCATTGTCGCCACGCTTTGCGTTCAGACTGACAAAAACCTCTGTTTTGGGACGGTAGTTGTCGATTATTTTTTCAGTGATGTATAATGATTCCTTTTCAATCATAGAAGTCACAGTGGATTCTACATTTTTGAACCCTGTGGCTTTTGATATTTCAGCGGGCGTAAGTTTCTCTTTTGTAAGCAGCAGGTTGTAAATGATTTTCTCCCGGTCTTTCATAGAATTGTCGGTATCGACAAATTCGGGATTGGCGGATACGAATGTCTCGCTTTCCACTTTCATTCCGGCCGGTACAGCCGCTTTATAAACATCGCCGATTGAACATAAGTAGTAATTTGCTATCCATTCCCAAAATTTAAGTTGCGGATGACGCAGGATAGGGTAGTCGTCGAGTACGGAAATGATGTTTTTTACTTCAAAGTCACCCGGACGGTTGTTGTGCAAGAGTGTTATAATTCCTGTGTAAATCTTTTTCTTGCCGAATGGTACAAGCACTCGGCATCCTATTTGGGCGGCATTTCCAATGCTCTCAGGGATGCTGTAGGTGAACGTTGAATAAAGCGGCAACGGAAGTATTACCTCTGCATATTTCATTTAATTATGTATGATTTTTAGAACAGGTAGGTTAGCCCGATTTTCAGCGTGCCGTTCTTTGCTTTGAAATTGGAAAGTTTAACCGCGCTCATCGCTCCTGTCACATCCCAAATGTAGCTTGCTGTCAGTTGGTAGTTGCGGAATAATTCCACGCCTCCGCCCACTTCTATTCCAAATACGACCGATTTATAGTCGAATGCTTTTATGTCGTTGTGCGCGAGCAATACCGATATTGACGGTCCTGCAAATACCAATGGGGCGATTGTCCGTTCAACTCCATTCAGATTGGTGTACTTGAACCTCAAATGAATAGGTATGTCCAAATAATGTAAATAAGAGCGTTCGTTACCGTAACCGTCAGAATTCCATACAGTGAAATCTCCCAGATTCATTGTTGCCCCGCGTTGTGAATATTGCAGTCCGAGGTCTATGCAGAATCCTATTCCCGGAATTGCATATTCACCTGCTATGCCGGCAAAATATCCTGCTGATTTGTCGGAAACAAATGGTGTTGTTCGTAGATTTTGCTGGCTCCAATTCAAGTCGGTAAGGTTGAATCCGGCTGTGGCGCCCCATCTCATCTGGGCGGATACGGAAAATGAGGATAATAATATAAAAGCGGCAATTATGCCGGTAAGCATCTTCTTCATCGAAATGTATTTTGTTTGAAAAATTTCCACAAAGCTACGTATTTTTCCGGCAGCTGCAAAATAAATCGGCATTTACAGTGGTTTTCATTGCTGAAAGTCTGTAAATGCCGATTTATTTGTATTTAAAAAATTTCTTTAGAACAAGTAAGCTGCTGTTATTGTCCAATATTTGTTCTTACCGTCGATTGCCGGCATATCGTCCACAACTTTCACAGTTTCTAATGCCTTTGTCAAGCCTATGCCATAACTTGCCCCGACTTGCAAATGCGAGAACAATTCAAGACCTACGCCTATGTTCCAAGAAATGTCGCATTTTTTATTCTTGAAAAATTCGCTTGCGTCCTGTTTGCTTACAAGGAACGCGAATGCGGGACCTGTCGCGATATATGGCTTTACGACTTTGCCCACCGCAGGAATGTTGATTTTCCATTTCAAGTTTAACGGGATATCGATATAGTCACGTTTTTTCCCGATTTCGTTATATGCGCTTGTTTCTGAGCCGGCAGCACTTAAATAAGAGTCGGCTGTGCGGTGCACATACATTACTGATGCGTCAAGACCTATACCCAAGACAGGAGCTGTGAATTCAATCATAGCACCACCGGTAAATCCTGCACGATTGTCGGCTTTGATAATGTCCTCACTGAATTTCATACTGTTGACTGCAACACCGGCCTTCAAACCGAATTTAAATTGAGCTGATGCGGAGGTCGCGGCAGCAAGGCCAATAATGGCAATTGTGATTACACTTAATACTCTTTTCATAATGCTTAAAATTTTGTTCGTGTGCAAACTTAGCGTAATTTTATGGAAATTCAAATTTTTTGATTGTTTTTCCGTCAAAAACAAGATGCTGTCGGATGAAAAGTGATGAAATCTTTTATGTGTCATAACAAATCCTTACCTTTGTATCAATCTTACGTTATAAAAGTATGAAAAACGAAAGTCTTGTTTCCATCTCCGATTTCTCGAAAGAGGAAATTCTGGAATTGCTCGACAATATGCGCTATTTCGAGGCAAATCCAAATAGAAGGTTGCTTGAAGGAAAAGTCGTTGCAACTTTGTTTTTTGAGCCGTCGACACGTACGCGGCTCAGTTTTGAAACGGCAGTAAACAGATTAGGCGGCCGTGTGATAGGATTCTCCGATGCAAGCACTACCAGCTCGTCAAAAGGTGAGACATTGAAAGATACCATAAAAATGGTAGGCAATTATGTCGACCTGATAATTATGCGCCATTATTTGGAAGGAGCGGCGCGCTATGCATCTGAGGTCTCGCGTGTGCCAGTCATAAATGCAGGAGACGGAGCAAACCAGCATCCTTCACAGACGATGCTTGATTTATACTCCATATATAAGACTCAGGGCAAGCTCACGGATTTGACGATAACTATGGTCGGTGACCTGAAATACGGACGGACTGTGCATTCTTTGCTTATGGCAATGTATTATTTCAATCCTACGTTCAATTTCGTGGCTTGCGATGAATTGAAGATGCCACAGGAATACAAGGACTTTTGCGACCAGCACGGAATTAAATATACGGAAACGACAGATTTCTCCGAAGAAGTCATAAATAACAGCGACATAATATATATGACGCGTGTACAGCGTGAGCGTTTCACCGATTTGATGGAATATGAACGTGTCAAGAATCTTTATACGTTGCATAATTCGATGCTCGACGGAAGTAAGGACAATGTGCGCATACTGCATCCTCTTCCGCGTGTGAATGAAATTTCACAGGATGTGGATGATAATCCGAAGGCATATTATTTCCAACAGGCACAGAATGGACTGTATGCCCGTCAGGCCATCATTTGTAAGGTTTTAGGTATAGATATTGATAAGGAGGCATAGCGATGGATAACAATAAAGAACTTGCGGTAGCTGCTTTGTGTAATGGTACTGTCATAGATCATATCCCGACTGATTCCCTGTTCAAGGTGGTAAGTCTGCTCGATATTGAGAATATAAGCAGCAGTGTCACGATAGGTTATAATCTTGACAGCAAAAAACTTGGGAAAAAAGGCATTCTGAAAGTGGCCGATGTCTATTTCCCGGAAGAGAAACTCAACCGCTTGGCGTTGATAGCTCCCAATGTGAATGTCAATATCATAAAGGATTATAAGGTTGTAAAAAAATATAAAGTTGCGTTGCCTGATGACATAATGGGTATTGTGAAGTGCAATAATCCTAAGTGCATTACAAACAACGAGCCGATGCTGACACATTTCCACGTGGAAGATAAGGACAATGTTACACTTCGCTGCCATTATTGTGAGCGCACAGTCGTAAAAAACGATATAGTTTCATGTTGTCGATAAGGAACAGGGTATTCTGAAGTGTCACTATTGCGAAAAGGAACAGCAGAAAGATAACATAAAATTGATTTAATATATTATTATGAAGCAAGACTGGAAGCCCGGAACGATGATTTATCCGTTGCCTGCCGTACTGGTGGGTTGCGGGACTTGTCCTGATGACTACAATTTGATAACAGTTGCATGGACAGGCACGATTTGTACGAATCCGGCTATGTGCTATATATCCGTGCGTCCTGAACGTCATAGCTATGAGCTGATAAAACGGACGATGGAATTTACGTTGAATCTTACTACGGAATCTATGGCGAAAGCTGTCGACTGGTGCGGGGTAAGGTCGGGGAAGGACTATCATAAGTTTGTTGAGACAGGTTTGACGCCGGTAACGGGCAATATGGTTTCAGCTCCTTGTGTGGAGGAATCTCCATTGTCAATAGAATGCCGTGTTAAGGAAATCGTAAAATTAGGTTCACATGATATGTTTGTAGCCGATGTGCTATGTACGGATGCCGATGAATCCTTGATTAACAAGGAAACCGGAGCTTTCGATTTGGAATCGGCACGGCTTATCGCATATTCGCATGGGCATTATTACAAGTTGGGCGAAGAAATTGGAAAGTTCGGCTGGTCAGTTCAGAAAAAACAAAAATAAAAACATTATAAAAGAAAACGTATGAGAAGAGACAATGCTATTTTCGACATTATCGAGCGTGAGCATCAGCGTCAGAAAAAAGGTATAGAACTGATTGCTTCCGAGAATTTTGTCAGCGACGAGGTTATGGAAGCGATGGGGTCGTGCCTTACGAATAAATATGCGGAAGGCTATCCCGGACACCGTTATTATGGCGGTTGTCAGGTCGTTGACGAAGCTGAGTCGCTTGCGATAGAGCGTGTGAAGCAACTGTTCGGCGCGGAATATGCCAATGTGCAGCCGCATTCCGGAGCGCAGGCCAATATGGCCGTGTTTATGGCTGTGATGAAACCGGGTGATAAGTTCTTAGGCTTGAATTTGTCGCATGGCGGGCATTTGAGCCATGGTTCACCGGTTAATTTCTCGGGCCTGATGTTCCACGCGTTGGAATATGGTGTGAAAGAAGATACTGGCTATGTGGACTATGATATGATGGAAGAGGTGGCTTTGCGTGAGCGTCCGAAATTGATTATCGGCGGGGCAAGCGCTTATTCCCGCGAATGGGATTATGCACGGATGCGCAAGATTGCCGACGAGATAGGGGCTATCCTTATGATTGACATGGCTCATCCTGCCGGTCTGATTGCCGCCGGATTGCTTGACAATCCGTTGAAATATGCTCATATCGTTACTTCAACCACCCATAAGACGCTGCGCGGCCCGCGTGGTGGATTGATTCTTATCGGCAAGGATTTCGATAATCCTTGGGGCAAGACTACTCCTAAAGGCGTGATTAAGAAAATGTCGGCATTGATTGATTCTGCTGTGTTCCCCGGTGTGCAAGGCGGTCCGCTTGAGCATGTGATAGCTGCTAAGGCTGTGGCATTCGGCGAGGCATTGCAGCCTGAATATAGGGATTACCAGATGCAAGTGAAGAAGAACGCCAAGGCTATGGCCGACGCTTTGATAGCTAGAGGTTATAAGATTGTGTCCGGTGGAACTGACAACCATTGCATCCTCGTTGATTTGCGCACACGTTTCCCGGAACTTACCGGCAAGGTGGCAGAAAAGGCACTTGTTGATGCTGACATAACGGCCAATAAGAATATGGTGCCTTTCGACAGCCGCTCGCCTTTCCAGACTTCTGGAATCCGTCTTGGAACTCCGGCTATTACAACCCGGGGTGCAAAAGAAGAATTGATGGGCGAGATAGTCGAAATGATAGACACCGTATTGTGCAATCCTGAGAATGAGGCAGTAATAAAGTCTGTGCGTGAAAAGGTTAATGCCACAATGAAGGATTATCCGATGTTCGCGTATTGATTTAAGTGACATAGATTGATTATAAAAAAGTGCCCGGTTTGTGGCACTTTTTTATTTTCTTTTCAACGGAGATGACCTTTTTGCAGAGAAATCGAATTCATAATTGCCATTTTTGTCTTTATAGCAGTATTCTTCTGTCTGTCTGAAAGTTGCAGCGTCTATGCCTTTTAGAATTTCTGCGCCATAATATACGTGGTTTTTATCTTTCAAAAAGCAACCGACAGTTTGTAGTGTTACGGTATCAATAGTGTCTTTTAGCCGGACATTTCCGTCAAATAGGAATAAGTCGTTGACCACACAAGTCGTGAAATCTAATGCTTTTATGGATTTAATATCAACGTTGTGCATGGCAATTTTCCCGAGATAAATAATATCTTTGCCATTCCGTAAATAAAAAGCTGTTCCAGATATGGTTTCGAGAGGGTTTTGAATGCTGTCTACAGATAAGAGTTTGTATTCTTCTTTTTCAGAATCACAATAAAGAAAATATATCCAGTTTTTATCAATGAACCATTCGTGAAATGCCTTGAATGTATTCCTATCAACATCAATCCGTTTTTCATTCAGATATACATAATTTTTGTCGCGTAGCCATAAATGGTCTTGCCCATTTTGGTTGTGGACAAAATACTGCGCTGTCATTATGTCAATATCACATACAGTCGGACGGCATTCAGATGTGTAATAGTCTGAAACGAATACGTTGTTTTTGTCTTTGGCAAGTCCGGTAGTATCTACATAAAATGTTTCAACATCAGCTTCTTTTATAATTTTAGATTTATAATAAGCATGGTTTTTGTCTTTAGCGTAGTTCTGTCCGAGTACGATGAATGATTTACTGTCAGCATCATCCAAATAAGTTAATCCTAATTCGAACCAATTGTTGTTCGGTGAATAGTATATTCCTTTAAATGTTTTGTAATATCCATCAGATTTTGGATCTATCTGTTTCCCGCAACTAATTATAAACAATGTGCATACAATCGCTAATGCTGATATTTTGAAAACATTTGTTTTCATAGCAATCTTATAGTTGTCCAAAGATACAAAAAGTCCGCATACAGATTATACGTGTATGCGGACTTTTTATGTATTGAGATTTTAGTTGCGGAAGATGAACTGGTCGCCTGATGCGTCGATGGTGATTGAGCGGTCTTTGTCGACATTGCCGGCAAGTATGTCTTTCGACAGGCGGTTGAGAATCTCACGCTGGATTACACGTTTCACAGGTCGCGCGCCAAATTCAGGGTCATAGCCCTCGTCGGCAAGCAGAACAACAGCTTTGTCGGTAATGTTAAGCTCTATGCCGTTTTTCTCAAGAGTACGTTTGACAGCATTGATTTGCAATTCTACAATCTGCTGAATCTCTTTCTTGCTGAGCGGAGTGAACATAATTATCTCGTCGATACGGTTCAGGAACTCAGGACGGATATTCGTTTTAAGCATATCCAATACCTGATTCTTTGTCTTTTCGATTACTTCACTCTTGTTGGTGTCCGTCATCTTCTCAAAATTCTCGCGTATGAGTTGCGAGCCCATATTCGAGGTCATAATTATAATCGTGTTCTTGAAATTGACTGTGCGTCCTTTATTGTCGGTGAGCCTTCCGTCATCGAGAACTTGCAGCAATATGTTGAACACATCAGGATGGGCTTTCTCTATCTCGTCGAACAATACTACGGAATACGGTTTCCTGCGTACCGCCTCGGTGAGCTGTCCGCCTTCCTCATATCCCACATAACCGGGAGGAGGACCGATAAGCCTCGACACAGAAAATTTCTCTTGATACTCGCTCATATCTATACGCGTCATCATATTCTCGTCGTTGAACAGATAGTCGGCCAAGGCCTTAGCCAATTCCGTCTTTCCGACACCTGTCGTCCCTAAGAATATGAACGAGCCTATAGGACGGCGTGGGTCGTTGAGCCCGGCGCGGCTGCGGCGCACGGCATCAGCAATTGCACTGATGGCTTCGTCCTGCCCGACAACACGCTTATGCAATTCCTCTTCGAGGTGCAGCAGTTTCTCTTTCTCGCTTTTTACCATTTTCGACACAGGTATCCCTGTCCACCGGGAAACCACATCAGCAATGTCTTCAGCGTCGACTTCCTCCTTTATCAGGGATTTGTCGCCCTGCATCACTTTAAGTTTGTCGTGAAGTTGCGCATTTTCGTCTTCTTTGCCTTTAATCTTGGAATAACGTATTTCAGCGACTTTTGCATAATCGCCGTCGCGCTCGGCACGGTCTGCCTCGAATTTGAGCTGTTCAATGTCGACCTTATTCTGTTGAATCTTATTGATAAGCTCTTTCTCGGCTTTCCATTTTGCCATATAGTTTTTTTCTTCTTCACGCAGTTCTGACAAGTCTTTTTCAATTGCCTTGACCTTGTCTGATTCTCCTTCCTCACGCTTTATAGCCTCGCGCTCGATTTCCAATTGGGAAATTTTACGTATGATTTCGTCCAAAGCCTGCGGTACGGAATCAATTTCTATTCTCAATTTGGAAGCGGCTTCGTCAATCAAGTCGATTGCCTTATCAGGAAGGAAACGGTCGGTTATGTAGCGTTCTGAAAGCTGCACGGCCGCGATGATGGCTTCATCCATAATCCGTACTTTGTGGTGGTTTTCGTAACGCTCTTTCAAGCCTCGCAGAATGGCAATACTGCTCATCTCGTCAGGTTCGTTGACCATTACGACTTGGAAACGGCGTTCGAGAGCTTTATCCTTTTCAAAATACTTCTGATATTCGTCAAGCGTCGTAGCTCCGATGCTCCGTAAGTCGCCACGTGCCAATGCCGGTTTCAGAATGTTGGCTGCATCCATTGCTCCTTCACCTTTGCCGGCTCCGACAAGAGTATGTATCTCATCAATGAACAGGATTATTTCACCGTTGCTTTTTGTAACCTCATTGACTATGGCTTTCAACCTTTCCTCGAACTCTCCTTTATACTTGGCTCCGGCAACCAATGCTCCCATATCGAGCGAGAAAATCTGTTTTGATTTCAGATTTTCCGGAACATCCCCTCGGACAATTCTTTGTGCCAAGCCTTCTGCGATTGCTGTTTTACCTACACCCGGCTCTCCAACGAGAATAGGGTTGTTCTTTGTGCGGCGGCTTAATATCTGAAGCACACGGCGGATTTCATCGTCACGGCCGATTACCGGATCGAGTTTGCCACTGCGTGCCCGCTCGTTCAGGTTGATGGCATATTTGCTCAACGCGTTATAAGAATCTTCCGCGCTTTGGTTCGTAGCCTTGTTGCCTTTTCTTAATTCAAGTATGGCCGCTTCAAGTTCTTTTTCTGTAATTCCAGCATCTTTCAGGATGGTTGATGCTTGGCTTTGAACGAGAAAAATAGCCATAAACAGACTCTCTATTGTCACATATTCGTCACCGAGTTTTTGTGATTGTGCTATAGCTTGTTGCAGTATGTCATTCGACTCTCGTGATAAATACGGTTCACCGCCACTGACTTTCGGTTGAGATTCAATCCCTTTTTCTACTTGGGCATTGATTTGGGTTTCGTTTGCGCCAAGTTTCTGGAATATAAATTTTACAACCGATTCACCTTTGTCGATGACGGCCTTGAGCAGATGCACAGGCTCTATGGATTGTCCGTTATGCTGGCGGACAATGTTCACTGCCTGTTGTATCGCTTCTTGGGATTTAATTGTAAAATTATCGAAATTCATAGTATTTAAGTATTAATTTGTCCAACAATCTTTTATTGTGTTTTTCAACACTCTGACTTATAATTATGCAATAACTATGCCATTTTGGTAAAAATGAATACTTGCCTTATCTTTGTATGCTGAATTAAAATGCGATATGGACTTTAAGTTAGAGGCAAAAGATAGCAATTCCAATGCCCGTGCAGGGCTGATAACGACTGGGCATGGGACAATCGAGACTCCGATATTTATGCCAGTGGGAACGGTGGGTTCAGTAAAGGCTGTACATATCAGGGAGTTGGAGAATGAAATAAAAGCCCAGATTATACTTGGTAATACATATCATCTTTATTTACGTCCCGGAATTGATATTCTTGAAAAAGCAGGCGGTTTGCATAAATTCAATGGCTGGAAAAAGCCTATTCTTACAGATAGTGGGGGCTTTCAAGTATTTTCTTTGTCTGCAAACCGCAAGCTAAAGGAGGAAGGAGCATATTTCCGTTCGCATATAGACGGCTCCAAACATTTGTTCACTCCGGAAAATGTAGTTGATATACAGCGTTCCATTGGCTCTGACATCATGATGGCTTTAGATGAATGCCCTCCCGGCGATTCTGATTATCAATATGCCAAAAAGTCACTTGACCTGACATTACGTTGGCTGCAACGAGGTTGGGAGCGGTTCAATACAACGGATGCAAAATATGGATATGACCAGACATTTTTTCCGATAGTACAAGGTTGTGTTTATAAGGATTTACGTGCCGAATCGGCAAAATTCGTGACCGACCTTGGGGCGGATGGCAATGCAATCGGTGGTCTTGCTGTGGGTGAGCCTACGGAAAAAATGTATGAAATGATAGATGTCGTGAATGAAATATTGCCGCAGGATAAGCCACGGTACTTGATGGGCGTAGGAACGCCCGCCAACATACTTGAAGCAATAGATCGGGGCGTGGATATGATGGATTGTGTAATGCCTACAAGAAATGGGCGGAATGGCATGTTGTTCACGAAAAACGGCATAATGAATATGCGCAATAAGAAATGGGCGGATGATTTTGAGCCGATTGAGGCTGATGGTGCTGCCGAGGTCGACCGTCTTTATTCGAGGGCATATCTACGGCATTTGTTTGTAAGTCAGGAAATATTGGCAATGCAAATTGCATCGATACATAATTTAGCTTTTTATTTGTGGCTTGTCGGGGAAGCCCGCCGCCATATAATCAGC
>URQP01000007.1 GCA_900550025.1 uncultured Porphyromonadaceae bacterium
TAGGACGCAAGATTTTCATTCTTGAAAGAGGAGTTCGATTCTCCTATGGGCTACGTGACAAGCATCAGTCGTCAAGGCTGATGCTTTGTTTGCTTTGCATATCCGGAAGGCAGGATGTAAGCGCCTTCCGCCGGGCGGTGCCGGCTTTTTCGCGCCGGCTTGCGGCCTACCGCCGCCGGATGATGCCCGATACACGTGAATTGGGGAGGACCATGAATTTCATTATGTGCCCTAAATGTTTTGGAGTCAGCGGGTATTTCAAGAACTTACCGAAATGCCGCCATGAATTGTATTGACGCAGGTTGCGGTAATTGCGTAAAAGCCTGAAATATTCCTTTTCTTCCAACTCTTTCATTTCGTCGCGCGACAATTTTAAGTCTGAAGAAGTCGCCGGAAGCATGCGATGCCATTTTTTGTTGAAGGCGTATAAAGTGTCGGCAAACCAACGTCCGTCGAAGTTCCCGTTCGAGAAATGCTTTATGTCAATCGTGCCGCATACATAGTTCCGGTACCGTTTGCTTATCGTAAGCGAGAAATCGAAATCGTAGCAGTGGAATCCTCTTATCACGCTTTCGTCGAAAGGATATTCCTCCCATACGTCCTTACGCACGAACAAGGCAAAACCGTCGAGCACCACTACCTCCTCGAACTCCTTATCCTTTGTCATTCCGGACCAGCTGTGGTTGGATTCCCCTTTGTCCGACATGTAGTAATAGTTCGTCACATTGAGCTTCCGCAATGAACACCACGACGACGGCACGCAGGTCTTTGCCTTGCTCCCGGCAAAGCCTATCACTCCGCATCCGGGTTCTGAAAGCTTTCCGCATATCTTCCCGAACCAGTCTTTTTTCAGGAAACAAGCGTCTTCGTGGATAAAAAGCAGGTAGGGGTATTTTGCCTGCGACGCGCACAGGTTGTAAACTTTTGCGATGGAATACTTGTCTTTACGGTTGTCGAAATCGATTATCTCGTAATCCACATTGTTGCCGATGGTGGCGTATATGTTTTCTTTAAGTGCCGCAAGCATCTGCGGTCTGACGGAGCATACGATTATTGAAAGCATATATTTGATTTAAAAGTGTCCTAATTTTCTGCAAAATTAGGAATTTTGCCGCAAATGTCATAGCTTGTGCCGGCAGGGTTTGGATATGGATTGAAATTCCACTGGTCCCCGCCTTGCCTGCGGGCGGATGCGGCAGGGGTCATTCGCCGGTTCCTGTAAGGATTTCTTCTTCGGCAGCGGCGATTTTTTCCTCGACGGCATCGTCCGACAGTTCGCTGAGGAATTGGAAGTATTCGGCGAACGAGCGGCCTTCATTGAGCAGGATGTCGAAATTCTTCTTGCTGATGAACACCGGGCGGATTTTTTCGGAAATGCTGACTTGCTTGTCGGCAAACAGCAGCTTGCTGTACTCCTCCACGTCGGCAAGGCTTGTGAAACCTTTTATCGCTATTATGCCGAGTTGTCCGAACGTCATGCGCTCGATGTCGAAGTCGCGGACGGTGTACGACGAGAAGTTGTGCCGTGCCACGTCGAACAGCAGACGGTTCGACGATACGCTGTCGGTAGGATATGTGAGCAGGCAGATGTGTTCGCCTTCCGGCGACGGGTCGAAAGGCGTCACGCCCCCTTCGCCGCTTTGTGCCGTGGTGTCGTTTGTCAGGCGTATCGACCATATCATTCCGCGCATGTTCGTCGAGCCTCCGTTCACTTTCCTGCCTTTTGCCATATCTTTCAGTATCGACGAGGCGAGGGGGGTGATGTCGGTTTCCGGGTATCTTACGAGCAGTTCCTTCAAGGTGTTCTGGAAATCGTCGTATTTCTTTTCAGGGACGTAGGCCAATGCGTGCAGCAGCATGAACTTCGGCATGATTTTCGACAGCGGGTAGCGCCGCATCATCTCGTTGTAGCTCTCGTGCACGGCGGCGTTGCGGTTGTTGAGGTAGTCGTCGTAGGTCTTTGCGTACATTTCTTCCTGCACGCGGTCCATGTCGCGCAGATTCTGTATGTAATTCGGGTCGGCGAGGGCAAGCCCGTATTTCGAGTCTGCGAAATCGGCGAGTATTTTCTGGCGGTACACCTCGGCCTTGTCGTTCATTCCGTAGCGGATATACATCAGGTACATGTTGTAGTACATGTCCAGCCGGTAGATGTTGTCGGGGAAGCGTGTGTCGAGTTCGTTGAAGGCGTTCTCGGCGGCTGTCACGTCCTCTAATTTGTCCTTGAGGATGATTCCCATGTTGAACAGCCCTTCCTGTATGATGTTCTCGGCGTTCTGCCTTTCCTCGTCGGTCTTGGGTATCTGCACGAGGTAGTATTCCGGATAGTGGGGGTCGGCTTCTTTGGCTTTCTCCTCTTCCGCTTTCTTCACCTCGGCAATCTGTTCTTCCGACAGCGGATTGCCAAGCGAGTCGGTCATTACTTTTTCCTCTTCCTCGTCGTAATTGGTTTCCTCGAAATCCGACATCGAGAATGTCGCCTTGTTTATGCGCCGCCAGTCGTCCTCGAGCTTACGGCTGCCCCATAGTTTCTGGAATTGCGTTTTACCGGCGTTTTTTGTAGCCGTGTTGTAGAAGTACCACGATTTGTCGGTGTTGAGCGTATATGTCGTGGTGTTGCTTTGCAATTGCGAGGCGTTTGCGCTGGCCTGTGCCATATATTCCTGCCGGGCGGCTTCTTCGGCCTGCTTGCGCTCTTTCTCTTTCAATTCCTCCACGAGGCGTTCCGCCACTTTCATCTGCTCCTCGGGCGACAGGCGCGACAGTTCGAGCAGCGAGTCCTGAAGCGTGACGTTTTGGGAATATACGGCAAGCTCGTCCAGAACGTCGGAACGGCGTTTCAGCATTTCGTAGTTCGGATAGTCGTCGGGCAATTGGGGTATCGCCTCTGAGTAGCACGGCTGTGCCAAGTCGTATTTGAACTGCTCGAAATACAGTCCTCCGAGCGTAATTTGGTTGATGGCTTTCTCACGGCCGTTGCGGGTGCTTTTTTCGTTGGCGAGGATGTAGTTCTCTATTGCCTTTGTCGTGTCGTTGCGCGAGAGGTAGAGATTGCCTATGGCGTAATAAATCTGGTCGAGATAGTCTTTGTTGCGGTCCTGCCGCGCCATTTTCTGCAAGGATTTCACTTCCGGCTCTATGTTCGAGCCTTGGTACACCTCGGTCTGCTTGATGCGGGCGTTCAATTGCGTGCGGTAGCTGGCGTTCGACGCTCCTGCCACGTTCTTGAACATCTTGTAGGCGTTGCCGTTGTCGCCGTTTGCCGCATACACTTGTCCGAGCAGGAAGCGCATGCGTGTCTTTTGTATCCCGCCGGTGTTTTCCACCGCTTTTTCAAGATAGGGGGCGGCTTCTTTCATCTTGCCGCTTTTTATGAGGAAATCGGCGTATGCCGTGTTGTACATGGTGCGCAGCCGTTTGTTTGTCAGCTCTTCCGGCTTGAGCCTGCTGATTACGTTTTCCGCCTCGTTTGTCCATCCTAAGGCGCAATAGCTTCTTATCTGCCATATCTTTGACTCCGCCACGAGTTCCGGGAGCCACGTGAAATTCTTCTCGACGTACATAAACGTTGCCGACGAGGCGAGGAAATCGCCCTTCAGGTACTGTGCTTCTCCCATCAGCCGCCATGCGTTGTGGAGGAACGGATTGTATTCGCCGCGCTTCAGGAACTCCCGGTATTTCGGATTCTTCATCTTGCCGCGGTCCTTTTTCGGGCGTTTCTGTATGGAGTGCAGGGCTATGGCCTTTTCCATTTTCTCGATGGTGCGCTCGAAGTCGGCCGACGGCTGCGGTGCCTTGGGGTCGGCGTAGGCTTCGGCGGGATGGATGTAGACGAGGTCGGAGTAGTCGTCCTCGTATTCTTTCTCCATCTTCTGTATCTGTTCCTTATAGTGCTCCTCTCCGTTGAAATATACATTGTAGCGGGTAGTGAACGCTTGGAAAAAGCGTGTGCCTGCCGTGTTCTTCTTCGTGCTGCATGAGTATAGCGCGAAAGCCACGGCGGCGAGTAGCAGTATGTATATCGGGCGGCGGGTCAATTCTTTATTCAGCTTTTAATTGATAACGTATTGGTCGGTCTTTTATTGCGGCGCTTCTTCTTTTTCAACGAAAGGATAAGGCGTGCGGACGCATATGCCGCGATTAGCGTCACCACGATGGTTGCCGAGGCCGGGACATTGCTCCAATAGGAAATGAAAAGTCCTGCCACGGAGCATAGAAGGCTTGCCGCCGAGGCTATCGCTAACATAGGCTTCAATCTGGATGTGAACGCTTCGGCTATCATCTGCGGGATGGCGAAAAGCGACATGAGGAGCATTATGCCTATCAGTTTCAAAGTAAGCACCACACACACCGACACTACCACCATCATCGTGCCGTTTATCAGGCGTACCGGCAAGTTGATGGTGCGCGCGTAGTCGGCATCGAAGGCGCATACCGTTATCGGGCGGTAGAACAGCGTGATGAATGTGAGCAAAAACACGAGGAATCCGGCGAAAACCCAGATGTCGGCGCTTGAGATTGTGAGCAGGTTGCCGAACAGGAAAGAATTGAGCTCGGGGACATAGCCGGATGTGAGGAATATGAAGATTACGCCGGCGGCCATGCCTAACGCCCATATCACGGAAATGGCGGAATCTTCCCGGATGTGCCGCCGTGCCGACATCCATTCCACACCGAGAGCCGACGCTATGGCGAACGCTCCGGCGGCGATTATCGGGTTCATCCCGATGTAGTAGCCCAGTCCGAGCCCTCCGAAGCAAGCGTGGGTGATGCCTCCGGTGACGAACATCAGCCGTCTCGTGACCACGTAGGTGCCTACGATGGCCGACGCTATGCTCACGAGCATAAGCCCTATGAGGGCGTTTCTGAAAAAAGCGAATCCGAATATTTCCATTGCGGACGGTGTTGTTTTAATAATAGCCGTTAAGGTCGTTGAAAAACTGCTGGTTAGGGTCGTTGGGGTCGGTGAAGTCGTTGAATCCGTCGTCTTCTTCGTCTTCATTTTCCGGAGTCTTTATCTCTTCCCAACGTTTGCGTTCCGGCTTGTTCTTCTTTATGTCGTAAGGCTTTTGCATGTCGACGGGCAGCGCATAGATGTCCCATGTCTGTTCCACGTCCCAGTTCCGTTTCAGGTTGATTGCCGAAGGATAGTAGTAGGTCTCTTCCGGCTGGCGCTTCTCGTTGTAGTTGCCGGTGTCGTATTCGCCGTTGCCGTTGCGGTCGATTACGATGCGGGCGTAGTATTTCGCTGGCATCATGTTGATGAATTCCGCGCGGTGGTCTTTTACCGGTACGGAAAGCACCAATTTGTCGCTTGAGTTGAGGAGCTCGACGAACGCCGAGTCCTTGACGGCCGGGATGTTGAATATCAGGTTGCCGTAGTCCTCGAGCTTGCGCACGTTGAGTTCTGAGCTGAAAGTCTTTATGAATAGCCCGTAGATGCTCGTGATGCCTGTCGAGTCGATTGTCACGCGGTAGGTAGCCCCCGGCTCCCAGCGGTGGCGGAGCGAGAGTTGCCTGCGGTTGAGGGTGGAGTCGCGGAATCCGATTTTGAAGTCTGTGACAGGAGTCCACAGGGTGTCCTGCTGCATTTCCAAGTGTACGGCGGCCGTGTCGAGCGACGCTATCGGCTCGGCCGATTCCATGACTACGGGGGCATATACCTCTTGCGTCGTTCCTGATGTTATTCTGAGGTCGAGGAAGCGCATTTCCACGGTGTCGGTCTCTTCCTCGTCCTTGTCGCGCTTCTTTTTCTTTTGGGGTTTCGGCCGTTGGAACGAGAAGTTGAGCGTGTCGGTTCCCCATACAAGGTTGTTGAGCGTGTCGGTCCGCAATGACTTCAGCTCCACAAGCAGCGTGTCTGACGACACGAGCTCCGGGCGGTTTATCCAGTAGGTCAGTGTGTCGTTGGTCAGCGACCGTTCGAGCGTGTACCAGTCTTCGGGCTCAGGCTGTTTGTTGATGATGCGCAGCGACGGAAGCGTGTCCGACGGTGCCGCGAATTCGAGCGACAGGCGTGTGGAGTCGATGCGGCTGTAAGTCTGCATGTATTGTGCCTTGTAGTTCTCGTTGAACATGCTCAGCAATATGTCGTTTGGCAGATACATCGTTTTTGCCACCGTTTTCACCGTGTCGATTGTCTTTCCGTCAAGCCCGAACACCGTGTCGGCCGCTTGTATCCGCTCGCAGCGGGGCACCACGATTGAGTCGTAGAACGCTATGTCTTCCGACGGGTTGGCGAACTTGTAGTCGCGGTCGGCGTCGTTGATGGCGTAGAGCCGGTATTTGCCGGGCTTTATGTTGCGGATGATGAATTGTCCGCGGTCGTTGGTGCGCGCCACCCTCTCGAGTTTTATCTTCTGGAAAGCCGAGTCGGCAAGGTTGCTGTGAAGCCCAACCACTACGCCCTGTTGCGGTTCGAGGGTGTGCGAGTCGAGCACGATGCCGGCCACCCGCATCGAGTCGATGTGGCTGCCTGTCGAGAATGCGAAAGCGAAGTTTTCCAGCGGGTTGCCTTCGTTGTTGTCCTGTATGGAATTTGAAAAATCAATCGTGTAGGTGGTGTTGGGGATGAGGGTGTCGATGATTTCGACGGTCACTTTCTTGCCGTTTGCCGTCAGTTTCGGCATTTCGGTCTGTGCCGGCGACACGATTATCTTGTTCGACGGATCGTCGAGAGTGACTATTTCGTCGAACGACAGTTCTATCTTGCTTTTGTTGAAATTGAGCGCGTCGGGCTCGGGCTCGCTTTTCACGAATATGGGCGGCAGTTTGTCCTGCGGGCCTCCTTCCGGGTTGCCTATGCTGGCGCAAGAGTAAAGCACAGTCCATATCACTGCGGCAAGCACGGCGTATATCAGTTTCCTTAAGTCCATCTCCAATCTTTGAAATCCGCCGTAAAGTTACAAAAAAACTCTCATTGTCAGCCAAAGCAACGGTGCAGCACTTAACGGATTCCGCTCTTTGTCGTGCAGCCGCTTCCCGACCTATGCAAGCGCAGCTGCACTAACCTGCGACGCAGTCGCAATAACGGCGGCCGCATTCAGTCTCCGAACATGGCGTGCATCTCGTCGAAACGTCGGAGTTGCTCGGTCCCGAATTTCTCCATCGAATGGCGTATGCTTTTTATGGTCTTGATTTTGTCGGGCGACGATTTCGAGAAAAATTTGTCGGCATAGCAGATTATTTTCTCCTCAAGGCTTACAGGCAGCATGTCGCGGTGAGGCAGCGGCAGATTTTCCGCTATGATTTCCGCGCGCGATAACCCCGCTCCGGTGTGCCGTTCGCACACCAAGGCGTGCCGCGGCAGCCCTTCCGCCCGCAGCAATTCCCCGCCTATTATGCCGTGGCGGATATACGGCTCCGTGCCGTAGCAGAATATTTTGGGCGCGGAAGTGCGGAAAATGCCTATGTCGTGCAGTAGTGCAGCTTCATAGACAAATTCCGCGGTTGCAGTTCCCACAACGCATTTTTCTGCTATTTTTGCGGCTTTTTCCGCCACTTGGTTGCTGTGCCGCCAAAGCAGTCGGAAAAGGTCGGAATCTTCGGTGTAGTATTTCAGTAAAATTTCTTTGGCCTTCAGTCCGCTCATTCTATCACTACAGTGTTCCATCCGTGCTTGTCCTCTATCTCGCCGAGCTGTATGCCGCGCAGCGTGTTGTAGAGCTTGGTCGACAGCGGGCCCGGCTTGCCGTCCTTGGCTATGACGTAGCTTTTGTTGTTTTCCGGGTCGTCGATGCGCTCTATCGGGCTTATCACGGCAGCCGTACCGCATGCCCCTGCCTCTTCGAGAGTGGCGAGCTCCTCTTCCGGGATGTGGCGGCGTTCAACTTTTATTCCCATATCCTCGGCGAGCTGCATCAGGCTCTTGTTGGTGATTGACGGAAGTATGGAAGTCGACAGCGGCGTGATGTATGTGTTGTCTTTGATTCCGAAGAAATTGGCGGCTCCGCATTCGTCCATGTATTTCTTCTCTTTTGCGTCGAGATAGAACTCTGCCGAATAGCCGGCGGCGTGCGCCTCGTGGTTGGCTTTGAGGCTGGCGGCGTAGTTGCCGCCCACTTTGTAAGTCCCGGTGCCGAGCGGTGCGGCGCGGTCGTATTTGCGTGTGATGACGTACGGAGTGGTCTTGAATCCGCCTTTGAAGTACGGACCTACCGGCGACACGAATATCACGAACAGGTATTCTTTGGCGGGTTTCACTCCCACTTGTGGGGACATGCCTACTTCCAGCGGGCGGATGTAGAGCGACGCTCCGCTGCCGTAGGGCGGTATGTAGCGTTCGTTGAGGCGTACCACGGTTTTCACCATCTCCTCGAATTTCTCCTGCGGGAGCGCCGGCATCATTATTCCCTCGGCGGAGCGGGCTATGCGCTTGGCGTTCTCTTCCATACGGAATACGCGCACTTTTCCGTCTTTGCCGCGGAATGCCTTCAGGCCTTCGAATGCTTCCTGCCCGTAGTGCAGGCAGGTGGCGGCGATATGCATAGGGATAAGTTCGGAAGATGTGATTTCAATTTCGCCCCATTCGCCATTTTTATAATAGCAACGGACGTTGTAGTCGGTAGGCATATAGCCGAACGACAATTCTGACCAGTTGATGTTCAACGCCTCTTTCATAGTTTTATAGGATAGTTTTAGAATCTATATTGCAAACTTACGAAAAATAACATTCGGATGCAAGCGTCAGCGTATTATTCTCTGTAAATTCTTGCTTTTGTCTTGTCTTCTAATTGGTTGCGTTTTGTGATAATTTGATATTGTGGCAGGAGACTGCGCATTGAAAGTTGAGGGTTTAATGTTTAGTGTTGAGTGTAAAATCTCTCTCAACACTCTTCACTCAACACTATGCGCGGCCTATATAAGGCCGATTTCACGGTTATGCGTCTTCCGCAAGCCGCGCTCCGCTTGCATAGGATTTTTAGCGGATACAGATAAATTGAAATAAATTATTAAAGAGTGTTGTTTTCCCCTTTGCTTTGTGTATCTTTGAATAAGATAGGCTGCATCTCGGCATAGCCAAATCTGAAAACTATGTTTTCATTTGTCTCTGCACCCGATTTGCACTATCTTTGTGCTTAAAGATATATTTTGCAGTTTATGGCGACGATAAACGAGATACAGGACGAGATAATCGACGAGTTCAGCGGACTGACCGACTGGATGGACAAATATTCTTATATAATAGAGATGGGCAACGCTTTGCCTCCGCTCGATGAGAAATACAAGACTCCCGACAACCTTATAGACGGCTGCCAGAGCCGTGTGTGGGTAAATGCCACGTATGACGGCGGGGTGATACGGTTCGATGCCGACAGCGACGCCATCATAGTCAAGGGCATTATCTCGATGCTTGTGAGGGTGCTGTCGGGGCAGACTCCGTCGGCCATCCTCGATGCCGACCTTTATTTCATCGACGAAATCGGACTGAAGGAACACCTTTCGCCCACGCGCAGCAACGGTCTGCTCGCGATGGTGAAGCAGATAAAGATGTATGCGCTTGCATATAAGGCCAAGGAGGGGCAGGCGTGATGGAAGCGTTGCGCAACAAATGGGCTGCCGGGGTCATTGCCTTCTCGATAGTTACGGTGCTGGTCTATGTGTTCCTTCCTTTGTTCAAGATTCCTATCTTCGAGATTAGCGGCGGGCTGGAATGGATAAGGATGGTGTGGATGACGAAAGATTTCGCAAGCATTGTGTCCTTCCTGCTTCCGTTCATAGGTGCGGCCGGTGCCATTGCCGTGGTGTTCGCGCGGAAGCGTGAGCCGCATATCCTTGCCGTGGCCTTCGCTTTGCTTCAGGTGATATTTTTTGTCTATTTCCTTGCGCGTATGGCCTCTTTTGTAGGTGGTAGCGTGCCGGCAGGCAGCGGTGGCATCCCGCTTACGGAAATTATAGGCAGCGGCACGTGGACAGGGTTGCTTTCGTCGTTGTTGGCGTTGGTTGCCGCCGTCATGCTTGTGGTGACAGATTTCAGGAAAAATAAGAACTAATTTTATAAACCAATAAAAACCGTTTTTCTATGTTTAAAAACCATCCTAAAGGACTGATACCCGCCGCCCTTGCCAATATGGGCGAGCGTTTCGGGTATTATATCATGAATGCTGTCCTCACGTTGTTCCTTTGCTCGAAGTTCGGGCTTAGCGATGAGGCAGGAAGTTTGATTTATTCGTTTTTTTATGCCGGAATCTATGTGTTGAGCCTCGTCGGCGGATTCATAGCCGACCGCACGCAGAACTATAAAGGCACCATCATCAACGGCTTGGTGGTGATGTCGCTCGGCTATATCCTGCTTTCCATTCCTATCCTTTCCACGGAAAACAACATCGGATGGCTGTTGCCGCTCACTTGTTTCGCTCTGCTTATGATTGCTTTCGGCAACGGTTTGTTCAAAGGCAATTTGCAGGCGATTGTAGGCCAGCTTTATGATAATTACGAGGCTGAGGCCGCAAAGAAAGGCCCGGAGGCTCTCGCCGTGGCAAAGAGCCGCCGCGACTCGGGTTTCCAGATTTTCTATGTGTTTATCAATATAGGCGGTCTTATCGCCCCGTTCGTGGCTCCGTTGCTCCGCAACTGGTGGCTTAGCGCGAACAATATGGTCTATAATGCCGGTCTGCCGGCCCTCTGCCACGAATATATAGAGAAAGGCTCGGCTATGGCGGCCGATTCGATGGCCAACCTCACGGAGCTTGTCGGAAAGGCGAGCACGGTGGCGGTAACCGACCTCGGGGCGTTCTGCACCAATTATCTCGATGTATTCAATACCGGCATACATTACTCTTTCATCGCATCGGTTGTAGCGATGCTTATTTCGCTGGCTATTTTTGTGGCTACCAAGAAGATTTTCCCGAATCCTGCAAAGAAAGAGGAAAAAGTGGCTGTCACTTACACTCAGGAGGAAAAGATGCAGATGGCGAAAGAAATCAAGCAGCGCATGTATGCTTTGTTTGCTGTTCTCGGCATCGTGATTTTCTTCTGGTTCTCGTTCCACCAGAACGGTACGTCGCTCTCGCTCTTCGCGCGCGACTTTGTCAATACGTCGGTGATTCCGCCGGAAATCTGGCAGGCAGTCAATCCGTTCTTCGTGATATTCCTTACTCCGTTCATTATGTTGTTCTTCGGCTCTTTGGCGCGCCGCGGCAAGGAAATCTCCACTCCGCGCAAGATTGCCTACGGTATGTTCATAGCCGGAATCGCTTATCTTATACTTGCGGTGTTCTCCTACGCCAACGGTTATCCTTCGGCTACAGACTTCAAGGCAATGGGCGATTCCGCCAAGGAAGGCATGATGGCCGGCCCGTGGATTCTGATTGTACTTTATTTCTTCCTCACGCTCGCCGAGCTGTTCATCTCTCCGCTCGGGCTGTCGTTCGTGTCGAAGATTGCGCCTAAGCATCTGCAGGGACTTTGCCAAGGCTTGTGGCTCGGCGCCACGGCAGTGGGCAACCTGTTGCTCTGGATTGGTCCGCTGATGTACAACGCATGGCCGATATGGCAGTGCTGGACAGTGTTCTTCGCAGTATGTATTATTTCGATGGGCGTGATGTTCGGAATGGTCAAGTGGCTCGAACGCGTGGCTAAATAATCTGCGCGACAGAGGCAATACGGATTTAAACTTATGGCCGCCGCGTCTGCACGATAGCAGCACGGCGGCCATACTATATTTCCAGTTATGGGGCATTGGCACGCTCGTCTACTTTAGAAAAATGCGTAAATACGCAAAAAAATTAAGTGCGGATATTTGCTCCTGTCATTGCTGGTGTTTACATTTGCTATATGAATGCTTACAGAAGAAACTGGATAGTGCCGAAAGGCGTGGAGCTTACGGACATGGACCGTAAGGTTTTGTATTATCAGGAGCGCGGATGTCTTGTCCCTTCGCGGAAGTTGATAAAGACACCGGAGCAGATAGAGGGAATACGCCGCAGCGGAAAGGTGAACACCGGCGTGCTCGACCTTGTGCAGCGCGAGATTCGTGCAGGGATGAGTACCGCCGACATAGATAAACTTGTTTATGACTATACAGTGGCTCACGGCGCGATACCTGCCCCGCTCAACTATGAGGGGTTTCCCAAGAGCGTGTGTACGTCGGTGAATGAGGTTGTGTGCCACGGAATTCCTTCGGAGGACGAGATTCTGGAGGAGGGCGACATAATCAATGTGGATGTTTCCACCATTCTTGACGGCTATTATTCTGACGCTTCCCGTATGTTCATCATCGGCAAGACTTCGCCCGAGAAGGAGAAATTGGTGCGGGTGGCCAAGGAATGTCTCGAAATAGGGATGCAGGTGGCAAAGCCGTATTGTTTTGTAGGCGACATAGGCCACGCTATAGAGAAGCACGCCAAAAAGAACGGTTTTTCGGTGGTGCGTGACTTGTGCGGGCACGGAGTGGGACTGGAGTTCCACGAGGAGCCTGATGTGTTGCACTTCGGACGGAAAGGCACCGGAATGCTTCTTGTCCCGGGTATGGTGTTCACTATAGAGCCGATGATAAATATGGGAACGTGGAAGGTGTTCATCGATTCCGATGACGACTGGACAGTAGTTACCGACGACGAATTGCCTTCGGCGCAATGGGAGCATACTTTCCTTATGACGGAAAAAGGATTGCAGATTCTTACGTATTGATGAAACTATTTGCCGGGGAGAATTGTTGTATCAATAATCGGATACATCAACATTAGTATGGAATTTAGTAAGAAAATAGGGATGGCAGTAGCAGCGGCCGCAACGGCAGGGGTGGCGTTGTATGCAGTGTCGAGGATGAAGCCCGACATAAGGAAAAGCACATATCCGTTCGCGATGAAGGACGGTACAATCCTGTATCTGGATAAATACGAGTCGGAAAACTGGCTTCACCGCCGCCGTCCGGTGATTATTTTCGCTTATGGCGGCTCTTTTGTCCGCGGGCGGCGCGAAAAGCCGCAATATGTCGATTTTATGAACTATTTTGCCCGGAAAGGCTATGTGGCTATAATAATCGACTACCGCAAGCATCTCCGCCATATAGCTCCGGAGCGCAAGAAGAGTACGTTAGGGTTTCTTGACGCGCTCAATGAGGCGATAGAATTTGCGGCGGAAGATTTTGCCGATGCCACATCTTTTGTCATAGAGCATGCCGACGAATGGGGCATAGACGTTGACAATATCATAGCATGCGGGTCGAGTGCCGGGGCGATAACTGTTCTGCAGACGGAATATGCCATTTGCAACGGTCTGCCGGTGGCTTCGCGGCTTCCGGAAGGGTTCAACTATGCCGGTGTGATGTCGTTTGCCGGGGCAATATCGAGTAAATCGCTGCCGGAATGGAAGAAGAAGCCTTGCCCGATTATGATGTTCCATGGCGATGCCGACCGTCAGGTGCCGTTCTGTCAGGCGGCCATACGCGGTGTAGGCGGGCTGTGGGGGTCTACTTCCATCGCCGCGTCGTTGAAAGCCGCGCGCGCGCCGTACTATTTCTATATAGTCAACAATGCAAGCCACGAGGTATGCAAGACCCCGATGTGGCTCTACCGTAAGGTTATTTCCGAGTTTTTAGACAAACTGGTACGCCGCCATAAGCGTGTGCGCATCACCTCGCAGGACTATCATTCCAAGGAGACAGGCGTGCAGAAGGATTTCGGTCTGAAGGACTACATCATCAACAATATGTAGCGGTTGGATACAGTGCAAAAACAGGGCTCGCTCATTGCTGAAGCGGGCTCTGTTTTTGTGTATGCGGTCGTTTAGAAATTCACGCCGATTCCGCCGAGGATGTTCAGTTCTTGGGCGTAGATGCCGTAGTAGTTCTCGTAGCGACGGTTGAGCAGGTTGTTTCCTTGACAGAACACGCTTATCATGTCGTTGATTTGATACGACACTCCGAGATTCAGGCTGGAGATGTTGGAGTAAGGATATGCCGTGTCGTAGTATTTATACGCCACTTCCGTCGGGTCGTAATATAAATGTGTGCCGCTTATCGACCGCAATGCGCGCAGTTCATAGTCGAGCACGATTGATAGCGGTTTTATCGGACGCACTTTCGCCACGGCTCGGACAGTATGCTCCGGACGGTCGTCGGAGAGGATGTAGCCGCTGTCGTCGCCTTGCGGTGTGAAGGCGTAGTCGGCCGACAATTCAAGAATGTCTTTGAATTTGTAGCCGAACTTGATTCCGGCAATCACTCCATTGGTGTCAAACCCTTTATAGAAAGTCTGTCCCATATAGTGATTTGCCCCGTAGCTGTGCCGGTAGATATAGTCTCCGTCGGTCCTTCCGATGGCTATCAGGTCGTCGACAAACGGCAGCATATAGTCTTTGGTAACGGCAAAGCCAACGTAAGGTGTCATCGACAGTCCGCGCCACAATCCGAAGTTCAATCCTGCGCGGGCATCGACTATTGTATAAGTAGTGGGAAGTTCAAATGATGGATTCATATAACGGTTTACGGCCGACGTTTCGTGGAACGTATTTATATGGTTGCCGCCTGTGGCGGAAACGGACAGGCTGACTTTGTCGGACATTGCAAGGTCGAAACGCACATCAGGGGCTATGCGGAATACCGTTCCGTTGTTGAACGAGATGTCTAACCGTGCGCCGATGTGCAGATTCATATGCTCTGTCTTTTTGCTGTAATACGGAGTAAATGACAGCATCCCGAAACCTTCCGACGGCAGAGGTGTCGCAATGTGGAAAAGGAAATCAGTGTAGTATGAATCACTCAATGCTGCGATTCCTTGGGTATTATTATATTTGAGATATTGGAAATCAGCGTCTATCCCTACGGACGATTGTTCTCCAAAAGCCAAATCTATGCCGCCTTCCACTGTGCTGTGGTACTCTTTCAGCCCGTCAGGCAAATAGGCGTTGTAGTCCGGCGCTTGGTATTCCATAAGACCGGAGCCATATCCGTATCCGAAATAATTGAAATCGAAAGCGGCATAATAGCGCAAGTTGCTTTCAGTATTGTTTTGCCACTTCAGGTTGGCATTAAATTCGTTTACGGTCTGTTTCTTGTTTTGCGGGGACAAATCGAATGGGTTGAACGGCTCATAAGTCAACTTTCCCCAAGTTCCGTAATAGTTGAATTTTTCGTAGTGGTAGCTTGCGTTGGCGTTGAGGATGCCTTTCTCGAAGCGGTTGCTGAAATCGAGACTTAGTTTGTCGTCAGAGACAAATTGTTTATAATAGCCGTCATCGTCTTTTCCATCCTCCCCGCCTACCGAGCCGTTGGTGGAGTTGTGCTGGAACCATGCGCCGAGTTGCATACGGTCATTGTCGATGATGCGGTAGCCTGCGCTTCCGACCATATTAAGATAACTTCCGGCGGCAAATCCCGCATAGCCGCGCTTGCGGTAGGGAGCAAGCGACGGGGCGGAGTATTTCATGGGAGCTTGGCGCAATAGCATAGGCTCGACGGTTGCGGGTACTGCCCAGTCGCTGAACGAAAGCTCGGTCTTTACAGCCGTGAAAGGTGCTTCCTGCGGCAGCACGTCCAATTTCTTGGCTTCCGTCTCCACCGGCACGAAATCCTTTTCTATGACGATGGATTTTTGCAGCTCGCCGTTGTTGCCGTCCTGCGGATAAGCTGTCACGGCAGCTATTGAGGCTACCGTCAGTATGATGGATTTCTTATATGTTCTCATTTCTGTATGATGTTATTTGTTCTTTAATGCTTTAAGTCTCGTCTCTATCATTTCCTGTATGTCGGCTTCCTTTCCCGGATAGTTCTCACGCAGGCTTTCGAGATATTCGCGTGCTTGGAATGTGTCGCCGCGCTTCTTGTAAACGTCGGAAAGCAGGATGAATCCGCGCGCCATCCAATATTGGTGCGGTGTGCCGGAATCAATCAGCTTGTTAAGCTGTTTCTCGGCAGAATCGAGCTTGCCCTCGTCGTAGTAGATTTGCGAGAGCTCGACTGCAGCGATTGCCCCGTAGAGCGATTGCGGGTCTTTCGCAAGTTGCTTGTAATCGTCCATGGCTTCCGATTTCTTGCCTTGCGAGGCGAGTACCGAGGCGCGTCCGTAGAGTACCTCCGCGCGGGTTTCCGCATCAAGCTGCTGCGATACGAGCATATTGGCGTAGGTGAGTACGTCGTCTTCCTTGCCGGAATCGCGCGATACGCGGAACAGTCCGAGCAACGCCGACTGGCGGCTGGCATCGGTGGTGGCTTTAGAGCGCAGCACCACGTAAGCGTCGCGGGCTTCTGAAATTTTGTTCTGCGATAGCAAGATTTCGCCTTCCATCACGAGGGCTGTCTCCGCATACGAAGCGTCGGGGGCAGCGGCAAGCGCTTTTTCGAGAAGACCGAGCGCCTTGCTGTAGGCTTTCTTCTTATAGGCATTCTCTGCAAGGTAGTAATTGGCTTGTCCGGAGTATTGCCCGTCGGGATATGATTTCAGATACGATTCTAATTTTGCGGTTCCGTCGCCGGCGAGGTATGCGTTTTCAGCCGACTGGAACGACAGGCGGTCCATCTCTCCGCCGTCAACTTTATAGGAACTGTCTACATTGCGTATAAACGCTGTGAATCCGGCAATGTCGCCTTCGGAGGCATACATCACTTTCAAGTCTTCGATTGCCACTTTTGCCTCGTCGCTCGACGGTGATTTGGAAATCAACGACTTGTATTGGTCGCGGGCTTCGTCTTTGCGTCCGGTGCCGTTGAGAAGCATGGCAAGCTGCAACTGCCCCTGCCGTGCCTCGGCCGACTGCGGATAGTCGCCCATCAGCTTACTGAAGGTGGCTTCCGCCTTGCCGTTGTCGCCAAGGGCGATATAGGCTTGCGCCTTTTCGTAGAGGGCTTTCGGCGCATATACGGAGCTTGGGAAGTTGTCGATGACTTTGTCCATTACCGCTATTTTTTCTTTATGCCGGCGTTGCAGTCCCAACATGAAACCTTTCTGGAAGAGTGAGTAGTCTGCTTTTACCCCCTCGATGCCGATAGCTTTTTCGTAATAACCCTCGGCTTCCGAATAGTTTTTGTTGTAATAAAGGCAATCGCCGATACGGTTGTAGGCATCGGTTTTCATAGCCTTGTCGGTTGGATTCTGGTTAAGGAATTTGGTGAACGCTGCTTTTGCCTCGGAGTATTTGCGCTGCTGGAACAGCGAATATCCGTATCCGTAGTTTGCCAGCGCATAGTTCGCGTCTTTGCTGTTTGCCCTTTTCAGGTATGACGAGTAGCTGCCGGCCGCTTTTGCGTAATCGCCGTTGCGGTATGCCGCCTCGGCAAGCCATAGTGAGTTCTCGTCCGCTATCTTGCTGTCGTATTTGCGTAATTGGCTTGAACGCGTGAAATAATCGAGCGCGTCACCTGTATTGCCGGCCGACAATTCGCGCACGCCGAGACGGTAGAGCACGTTCTGCTTGGCTGCAAGCATCTTGTCCGAAGGGTTTTCCAATGCGGAAATCGAGGAGAGCGCGTTGTCATAGTCCTTGCTTGCAAGATAGGAGTTGATTATGTAGTCTTCCACGTCGGAGGCGTATTTAGAGTCAGGGAAACGGTTGAGGAAGTCCTCGAAAATCTTCACCGAATTGGAGAAAGGCACGCTTCCGCCACGGCTTTGGGCGATGGCGTAGTTGTAGAATGCCGTTTCCTGCACGCTCTTGTCGTAAGGCATCTTGTAGGCTTTCTCGAATGCCAGCGAAGCGGCGTTTACGTTGCCGGAGCGCAGGTAAGTCTGTCCGATATAGAGGTATGCGCTTTGGGCGAGGGCATCGTCTTCGCCTACTACTTTGTCCAAGTAGCGCACGGCTTCTCCGTCGTCGCCGTTGCGGTATCCGGCGATGCCGAGTATGTAGAGCGACGAGCGTTCCGGCACTCCGCTGCAATTATCCGCATATTGTTTCAGCAGGTCTACGGCGCGCTCGTAGTTGCTGAGGTGGTATTCGCTTTCGCCGACCACACGCCGCAGCTCTGTTTCCATATCGGCCGGGAACTTTTCGGAAAGCAAACGGTTTCCGATTCTTAGAGCATTGTCGTAGTCCGCGTCCTCGAAGCGTATTTGGCAAATGTAGTATTGCGCTTCGTTCCATAGTCTGCTTCTTTGCGGTATTGACTTGAATCCTGTTTCCGCCTTGCCGTAATCGCCGTTGGCGTACGAGATATAAGCATCATAGAAAGCGGATGCCTCGCCATATTCCTTGCTGCCTTTCAGACGGGAGAATCCTGC
Organism: uncultured Porphyromonadaceae bacterium; assembly: GCA_900550025.1. GTDB lineage: Bacteria > Bacteroidota > Bacteroidia > Bacteroidales > Muribaculaceae > Limisoma > Limisoma gallistercoris. Next base: position 18,156 of record URQP01000007.1, read on the forward strand.
ACGTGCCTTGTCGTATTCGGCAAGCCGCAGGTAGCAGAACGACTGCCGGTAGGTGAGGTCGTCCATATCGTTGCCGCTGAACGATTCTTTGCCTACATTTCCGTATGCCGTGACGGCTTCTTTATATTCTCCGTTTTCGTAGTAGTAATTACCTATGTTGAACCACATTTGGAATCTGTGTATCGAAGCGGGATAGTCTTCCACGAACGTAAGCATCGCCTTCAGGCAATCGGAGTCGCCACGGCGGAATTTTGCCGAAGCGATATAAAAATCAGCGTCCTCGTGGAGCGAGGCCGGTGCTTCCATACGTTTGGCCTCGCCGAGCTGGTCGATGCAGCCGGTATAGTTTTTTGTGTCATACATACGGATTCCACGTTCCAAATATCCTTCGGCGGATGTCTCTAATATGTTGTCCTGCACCGGGGCGGAAACGGCCGCCAATGGAATGATTCCTAACAGTGCCAACAGCTGTTTTCTCATAATTAATTTTTTCTTTCTTGCAAAGATACTGTTTGCTTTCCGCATAAAAAAACAATGATTTAAATTTTATATGAGCCTTGAGAGCCGGAACTATGCTAATTGGAATATTATGGTTACTTTTGTGAAAGTAATGTTTTGTAAACTATGGTTAGATGAAAGGGATAGAAGGATATATAAGTCTCGCGGAGAATGCTGTTGGAAGCGTAGTGTTGCCAAAGTGCCCGGCAGGTCTTTACGAACCAATTGAATATGGTTTGTCGAATGGCGGGAAGCGGTTGCGTCCGGCTTTGTTGCTTGCGGCTTGTGACGCTGTGGGTGGAGATTGCTCGGCCGCTCTCAATCAAGCGGTGGCAGTGGAGATGTTTCATAATTTCACGCTCCTGCACGACGATGTGATGGACAATGCCGATATGCGCAGGGGGAAACCTACTGTTTGCCGGAAATGGGATGACAACACGGCTATTCTTTCGGGTGACACCATGCTGACTCTTGCGACGCAAAAGCTAATCGAGGGTGTCGCTCCTGAAAAGGCTGTCAGGCTGCTTGCGATATTCAACCGTGCGGCTGTCGGGGTGTATGAGGGCCAGCAGTACGATATGGAGTTCGAGAGCCGTAAGGATGTGACTGTAAGCGAATACATCAATATGATTCGTTTGAAGACATCTGTGCTCCTTGGCTGTGCCGCGCAGCTTGGCGCCGAGATGGGCGATGGCGGGGAGCGTCAGGGGAATGCACTGTATGGGTTTGCAATGAATCTTGGCATAGCGTTCCAGTTGCAGGATGACTGGCTCGATGTATACGGAAATCCGGCTGTGTTCGGAAAGGCGATAGGTGGCGACATAATGAATGACAAGAAGACGTTCATGCTTATAAAGGCTATGGAGCTTGCCGATGGAAGGGAAAAGGAAAGTCTGGATTATTGGTTGGGCAGGCAGGATGTCGTCCCTGAAGAAAAGATAAAGGCGGTCACTGCTATTTATGATAATCTTTCCATAGGGGATATTTGTCGTGAAAGTATTGAAGAACACAATTTAGAGGCGTTGAGATGTCTTGATGAGTCGGGACTGTCGGCTGATGCCGTCTCTTTTTTCAAGGATTTTGACGCAATGGTGATGAACCGCAAGAAATAGACGTGATGATTGACACGCATTCGCATCTTTATTTGGAGGAATTCGACAATGACCGCGGGGATGCTGTCGCGCGGGCATTGGCGGCTGGTGTCGGGCATTTAGTGCTGCCAAATGTTGATTTGCAGACTGTACCGCAAATGATAGGAATGCATAGGCGTTATCCGGAATGCTCGTCAATGGCGATGGGGCTGCATCCTACATCAGTTGATGCCGGTTTCCGGGAGGCACTTGCGGCTACATACGATTTTTTTAGCCGGTATAAGTTTGTGGCGGTCGGGGAAGTAGGCATCGACCTTTATTGGGATGCCACTTTCCGCGAACAGCAGATAGAGGCATTCGACACACAATTACATTGGGCAGAACAGTTCGGATTGCCTGTGATAATCCATTGCCGTAATGGGCTTGACGAGATTTTGTCGGTTTTTGCCGGTTATTCCGGAACGCTTCCGCAATGTGTGTTCCACAGTTTCGGAGGCACGGTGGATGATGTGGAGCGCATACGCAAGTACGGTGATTTTTATTTTGGAATCAACGGCATTGTGACATTCAAAAACTCGAAGCTGCACGAGACTCTTCCTGCAATCGGCTTGGAGCGCATAGTGCTTGAGACGGACTGTCCGTATCTTGCGCCGGTGCCTTATAGGGGCAAGCGCAACGAGAGCGCGTACATTACTTTGATTGCCGCAAAAATAGCCGAATCACTTTCTGTGGCAGTGGAGCAGGTGGCATCCGTCACCGACCGCAACGCCGCCACCCTTTTCCCTCTTGCAAAAGTTTAGATTTGCTTGATGGCGCGTGCGGGAACACCGCCGACTACAGTGTTTGCCGGCACGTCTTTGGTTACTACCGCGCCGGCCGCTACGATAGCGTTGTCGCCTATTGTCACGCCCTGGAGTATCGTTGAGTTGGAACCCACCCATACGTTCTTGCCTAATACAATCGGCGCGGGAATGGTGTGTTTCCGTTCTTCCGGCTTTATTCCGTGATTGAGCGTCGCGAACACCACATTGTGCCCTATCTGGCATCCGTCGCCTATTGTCACTCCTCCGTGGTCTTGGAAATGGCAACAGGCATTGATGAATACGTCTTCGCCCACACTTATGTTTTTGCCGAAATCGGTATAGAAAGGCGGGAATACGCGGAACGTGGCCGGTACGGTGTAGCCGAATAATTCCGACAGCAACGCCCGCACTTCCTCCGGCTCGTGATATTCGGCGTTGAGGCGGAATGTGATGCGTCGGGCCTCTCCGCTCATTTTATCCATAAACAAATGTATCTCCCCGCTGTCGAGCGGTTTGCGTTCTTTTACGTATTCCTTGAATTTTTCTATTGTCATAATCCGTGATTTTTTGTCATCGCAAAGTTATATCGGCTTTTCTGCATCATGTCAACCTGTATTACGGATTTATTTACCTTGATTGATGTTTTTAAGTATATTCTCTGCCTGTGAGTTTGTTGTGATGTTTGTGTAATGTCTGCAATAAGTTTGTTGCGGATTTTACAGACGGAAGCAATTAGTAAATCTAAAAATGGAGGTGGATAAATTTAATAATTACTTTTGCGGTTAATCAAATTTATTAACAATATGAGATTAGTTAGTTTTTTTACATTAGTGACAATGGCAGCGGTTGTTGCCGTTGGTTCTACATCGTGTAAGGACGATGAGAAAGGGAAAAAAGGCACTGCCGCCGATGAGATTCCTACAGCGGACGCATTGGGTCTGGAGTATCCGATAGTGGGCGTTACGGGAATGGGTCAGTTTACCATGGATTATTCCAGAGGACGGCTTGTCGGCGGGACATTTAGAAGCAATGACTTTACCGTCACATCCGACCCGTTGGAATTTCATTTTGATAGCGGTTATGGCAGCACGCATGATTGCACGGGTATACGTGTGAATGAAGCCGGTTATATAGTATATATGGAGGAGCTGTATGCGGATGGCTCTTCTTACCGTCATTCGATAAGTTATAACGGAGACGGTCGTGTGTCGGAAGTTTATTCCACTTATGTCGAGGAAGATGGGGACTATAGATATGAGGGCAGCGAGCGCGATGCTTTCCATTGGGAAGGCGGCCGTTTGATGAGTGTGGAAACAGAATGGAACGACACGGAAATAGGCAGTGACTACCGTGAGAGTTATAAGAGCGGAGCTTCGACAGAATATGAATACGGTTATGAATGCCCGAACACGGGTGTGTATTATGTCAACAACGATAATGATTTGATACTGGTAGATGATCCTATCGTATATTCCGGCTTGTTGGGCCGTCCGGCAGATTATCTTCCTACATCATACACAAGCACGGAGTATGACATAGTTGATGGGCAAGTTGACGTGTATTATGAATATACCAACCGCATACAGACAGAATACGATGGCGACCGTGTAAGGCGTCACGGCAGCTCTACATTCACCTATTTGGATGAAACCGGCGGTTATTATTCTATGAAGTCGGCATATCCGCTGGCAAAGGAGAAATTGTCGGCGGGCTAAAATGCGGATAGAGCGTATGAAGCAGCGCAGGTAAGACTGCAGTCTTTGGCGTAATAAGAAAAAACGAGAGCGGCAGAAACGCATCATCGCGTTTCTGCCGCTCTCGTTGTATAATCAATTTTTCATTTATCTGTTTTTGCGCTTCTGCTGTTCGCGGAGCATTGCCTGTTGCTGGCGTTGAGCCTCTTCGAGGCGTGCCATGAATCCGCTTTTCTTTTTCGGCTTCTTGGCGTTCTCGGCCATCTTTGCGCGGACTTTCTCCTCCTTTATGAAGAAGCGGAAGGCGTAGGTCTGCACGATGGTTATCAGCAGCGACAGGAAGTAATAATAGCTCAGTCCTGCCGAATAGTTGTTGAAGAACACGAGGAACATCACAGGCATCAGGTACATCATCCACTTCATGCCCGGCATCGAGTTGTTCGACGGGTTGGCTTTCATGTTGATGTATGTGTAGATGATGTTGACTGCGGTCATCAGCAGACAGAACAGGCTGAGGTGGTTGCCGAAGAATGTGGAAACCAGCGGAATGTGGGCATCCCACGAGAAAATCACGTCAGGAGCCGAAAGGTCGTCAGCCCAGAGGAACGGTTCTCCGCGCAATTCGATGCACGACGGGAAGAACGAGAACATTGCGATGAGGATAGGCATCTGCAGCAACAGCGGCAGACATCCGCTCATCGGGTTCGCCCCGGCGCGGTTGTAAAGCTCCATAGTTTTCTGCTGGCGTTTCAGCGCGTTTTCCTGCCCCGGATATTTGTCGTTGATTTCTTTTATGTCGGGAGCAAGCACGCGCATTTTTGCCTGAGACGAATAGCTCTTCCATGTCAGAGGGAACAGCACGAGCTTCAGCAGTATTGTCAGCAAGAGTATGATGATTCCGTAGTTCAGGTCGAGCGAGCCGAGGAAGTTGAATACAGGTATGATTATACCGGTATTTATCCATCGGAACATTTTCCATCCCAAAGGAATTACTTCGGTGAGCTTCAGGTCTTCTTCGGGGGATATAAGCTCGTCGTAGGAGCGTAGCAGACGGTAGTCGTTGGGCCCGAAAAAGAAGTGGAAAGCCGCCGGGGCGGGATTGGTAGAGCTGTATTCGAGCGACGATTCAGTCCATAAATCTTTCATAAAGTCCTTATGGTAGGGAGAGTCGTCGTCAATGACCTCGCTACGCAGGTTGTTCGTGCCGAGGAAATAATTGTCGGCAATAAGTATGCAGGAGAAGAACTGGTCTTTGTAGCCAATCCATTTGAGCTTGTCGGAAATAGACTCGTCGTCGCTGCTTGTCTCGCTCAAGTTGTCGACATCGCCGTCCTCTCCGTAATATTTATAGAAAATTCCGCTGTTGCGTTCCTCGAACATTTCTCCCATTTCGTGGCGTGCCGCTTTCTGGTGCCAATGGAAGTCGAGTGTGGCAATGTTGGAAGGTATCACAGTGTTCATATTCTGCTGTACGATTTCCATGCGGACTAAGTAGCTGTCGGCTGGAAGTGTATAGCGAATGCCGAAATAAACGCCTTTGCCGAACTCAAGTTTCATCAGTACGGTGGAATCGTTTTCCTGCACCGGCGTGAAGTAGAAATCGTGGGTGTCGAAACGCTGTGTGTGGGTGTTGAGCACGAATCCGTATGCGTTGTTGTCATTCTCGAAAAGCACTGCCGGGACATGTTTTCCGTTGGAGTAGGTCGTGTAGCCTTTCAGTTCGGCTTTCGCGATTGCGCCACCTTTTGTCGACAGGTCTACGGCAAGCAGCTCGTTTTGAAGTCTTACGGTCGTGCTGTCGCCGTCGACGAATGTGATGAAGTCGGAATACTTGTTTATGTTATCGACAGCTTTGCGTAAATCCTCCAAAGCGGCGTTATGCAATAGCCGTGAATTTGCGTCGGCTGTGCTGCATAGCGACGCTACGCTGACAGAAGTGTCGTTCATCTGCACGTTCCCGCCCAACGAGCCGTCGCCTGATACGGTCAATTCTACGTTGCTGTTGCGCAAGACGGTGATTTTTCCGTTTGCCGATTCTTCCGCTTTGCCGTATTGTGACACAATTGATTTTATATTGTCAATTTCCGTCGCGTTTATGCTGTCGGCAACCGTTGCGGGTGTGTCGTCACCTTTTGCTGCGGCGGTTTCAGCCGTTTGCTGTTGAGGTTGCTCTTCCGGGGCGGGGTTCAGCCACATGAAGCCGAAGATTACGAGCCCCATCAAGAGCAAACCGATAAGAGTGTTCTTATCCATTGGTTGTCTTTTGATTGATTAGTCTTGTTTTAATGCTTCTTATTGTTTATTGCCGCTTTTATGAAACTTAAGAACAGTGGATTCGGGGAAAGGACCGTACTGCTGTATTCCGGGTGGTACTGTGTCCCGATATACCATTTCTTGTCCGGCAGTTCGACGACTTCCACAAGGTGGGTGTTCGGATTCTCACCTACACATTGCATTCCTGCCGCCTCGAATTGCGCGCGGTATTCTTCGTTGAATTCAAAACGGTGGCGGTGGCGTTCGCTGATGTGCGTAGTGCCGTAAGCCTGTGCCGTTTTCGAGCCTTCGCGCAACACGCAGTCATAGGCTCCGAGACGCATCGTCCCGCCCATGTTGGATATGCTCTTTTGCTCTTCCATCAGGTCGATTACGTTGTAAGGTGTCTGGGGATTCATTTCCGTGCTGTTGGCATCTTTCAGCCCGAGCACGTTGCGCGCGAATTCTATTACCATACATTGCATGCCGAGGCATATTCCGAATGTTGGCATATCGTGCTCGCGGCACCATTTCAAGGCCACGAATTTCCCTTCTATTCCGCGTTGCCCGAATCCCGGCGCGATGATTATGCCGTCCATATCTTTCAACATCTCTTCCACATTGCTTTCGTTCAGCTTCTCGGAGTGAATGTAGCGCAGGCTCAGCTTGTGGTTGTTGTAAGTGGCCGCTTGGAACAGCGATTCGTTGATTGACTTGTATGCATCCTGCAACTCCACGTATTTTCCTACAAGCCCGATGTTTACTGTCTCTTTGGCATTGTTCATCATATCGAGGAACTTTGCCCATTGCGACATGTCAGGCTCTCCTGAATATGGAGTGTTGGTCTTTTTCAGGATAATTTCGTCGAGGTGCTGGGCGTGCATCGTCATAGGCACTTCGTAGATTGAAGGCATGTCGATGGATTGTATGACCGCGTCGGGCGACACGTTGCAGAACAATGCCACTTTGCGGCGCATATTTACCGGTATGTCTTTTTCCGTGCGCAAGATGAGCACATCCGGCTGGATACCGACTTCCTGCAATTGTTTCACGGAATGTTGCGTAGGCTTTGTCTTGAGCTCTTTTGCCGCTTTTATGAACGGTACGTATGTAAGATGGATGCAGATGCAGTTGCTGCCGAGCTCCCATTTGAGCTGGCGCATGCTCTCGAGGAAAGGCAACGACTCTATGTCGCCCACCGTTCCGCCTATTTCCGTTATTACGAAATCATATTTGCCGGTGTTGCCCAAGAGTTTCACATTCCGTTTTATTTCGTCGGTGATATGCGGTATGATTTGTACGGTCTTGCCAAGGTAGTCGCCACGGCGTTCCTTGTCGATTACGCTTTGGTAGATGCGCCCGGTGGTGACATTGTTAGCGCGTGTGGTATGTACGTTCGTAAACCGTTCGTAATGTCCGAGGTCAAGGTCGGCTTCGTGACCGTCGACGGTTACGTAGCATTCGCCGTGCTCATAAGGATTGAGTGTCCCGGGGTCGATGTTGATGTAAGGGTCGAATTTTTGGATGGTAACTCTGAAGCCGCGCGATAACAACAAACGCGCAAGCGATGACGAAATGATGCCTTTTCCTAAAGACGATACTACTCCGCCAGTCACAAAAATATACTTAGTTTCCACAAACAGCTAATTTTTAAATTCTTGTGCAAAGATAGTGAAAGGTGAGCGCAGAAGCAAATGAAAACGGAGTTTTCAAATTTGATTATGCCGAACTGCACCTTTCTTATTTAAAGAGACTGCAAATCTGGTGCAATGCAAAACCAACCGGATTGGTTTTAGCCTCATTGCCGGGATGCGGCTTTTATTTATAGGTTGCTTATATGTAAAGGTGTTCGTATCTTTGTGATAGAGATAAAGGTTTATTGTTATGAGGAAATTAAGTTTTATGGTTGCTGTTATGGCTTTGTTGTTTGCCGGATGCGGACAATCTTCCCGGAAGCAGTCTGTTGCGGATGCCGGGAAATCGGAAGAAGAAACAATCGTCCGTGATTTCGACGGATGGGAGGCTGTATGGATTCAGGATTTGGCGACAAAGCAGTCGTTGGACATATTCCCTGATGTGGAGGACAGTCTGGTTGACAGCTTGGGCTTGCGTGACGGCGTGCCATCGTCGATAAGTGCATTCTTGCTCAGGAAAGGGAATGTGCGGATGCTGTTCGATGCAGGATTAGGCGGTGGAGAGAGCCGGATGTTGCCGTTGCTTGATTCGTTGGGATTGAAAGCCAATGACATAAACTATTTGTTCCTTACCCATTTGCACAACGACCATATAGGAGGTATGTTGCAAGGCGATACGGTAGTGTTCCCTAATGCGGATGTTTTTGTCGCAAAGCAAGAATATGATGGTTGGATGTGTATGGATGCCGGCAAGAAAGAGAAAGTGGAAAAGATAATGGGTGCTTATTCCGGGCAATTGCATCTGTTTGAGTTCGGCGACTCTTTGCCGTGCGGCGTGGAAGCTATAGATGCGTCGGGTCATACTCCGGGCCATACGGTATATAAAGTCGGGAAATTGCTGATTGTCGGAGATTTAATGCATGGGGTGGCCCTTCAGTTGCAGCATCCTTGGATTTGTGCGTCGTATGATATGGATAAGCAGGCGTCCATCGCGGCAAGGGAGCGGATATTGCGGCTTGCTGAAGACAGCGTGTTTGTGATGGGCGGAATGCATTTCCCTGCTCCGGGTTTTTTGAGCCTCTCGGGAGATGGTGACTGATTTTGTTTGTCAAACTCTCGTTACTCCTTGAATTGCAACAAAAAATATTAAAAACAAGTGAATATGGCATTAGTTCGGGGTGATTGTGTAATTTTGCACCGTATTTGCGAATATAAAGGAGTTTGAAGCGTTTTCATATATATGTAATCTTGTCCATACTTTTGTCGACCACGGTGTTTGCGCAACACGAAGGCAAAAGTGCGGTTGCAAGTAAAGATACGATAGACACGGTGACCGATTCGGTTGCCGTGGCACAGCAGTTGCGGTCAAGCCGGAGGATTGACTCTATCCGTGCTGTGATGTCCGAACGCCGCAAACACAAGAAGCCGGCTTTGCGCCCTTCGTTGAGGGCTACGTTTGACACCCCGGCGGATTCTATGCCGGTTGCGGCTGATACGGCGGGTCTTGTTGCCGATACTTTGGAAAACATTACTGTGGCTGATTCTATCGCTGAACTCGTAGTGCCCGATAGCGTGAAGCTGTTTTCTGACACATCGGATTCTGATACGGTAGTAGTGTCCGGTAAGATGATTGAAGCTCCTGATTCGTCGAAAGTGTCGCCTGACAGTGCGGCAGTTGATACTGTTTCCCGCGGTAAGATTGTGCGTTCGATGGTCGACCTTGATAATGTCGTGGACTTTTCGGCAAAGGATTCGCTCGTGATGTTCGGTCAGAACAAAGCGTTTATGTATGGAGAGTCGAAAGTGGTGTATGGTGAAATCGACCTTGCCGCCGACGAGCTTCAGATGGATATGAAAGAGAGCACCGTGTATGCCGTAGGCCGTGCGGATACTACTGGCGAGATAATCGGCTCTCCGGTTTTCAAGGACAAGAGCGGGGAATATGAGTCGAAGACCATGCGCTACAACTTCAAGACCGAGCGCGGGTATATCACTGACGTTGTAACCCAGCAGGGCGAAGGCTATCTTACCGGTGGCAAAACGAAAAAAATGGAGGATAACACCTACTTCATGGAGGACGGACGGTATACCACTTGCGACGACCATGAGCATCCCCACTTCTATATGCAATTGACCAAGGCTAAAGTCGTGCCGAAGAAGAATGTGGTGTCCGGACCCGCATATATGGTGCTGTGCGACGTGCCGCTCCCTCTCGCCGTGCCGTTCGGATATTTCCCTTTCTCCTCGAAATATTCGTCGGGTATAATAATGCCTACGTTCGGCGACGACTATCAGCGCGGGTTCTATCTTAGTGACGGAGGATATTATTTCGCGATTAACGATTATGTCGACCTTGCCTTGACAGGTGAAATCTATACTAAAGGGTCGTGGGGGCTTGCCGCGCGGTCGTCGTACAGGAAGCGTTATAAGTTCTCCGGAAACTTCGATATGAGTTATCTGACGACAATTAATGGAGAAAAGGGCGATCCCGACTATTCAAAACAAAAGAATTTCCGTATCAGTTGGACTCATACGCAGGACACCAAGGCAAACCCGAACATGACTCTTTCGGCAAGCGTGAATTTTGCCACGAGCGGTTATTCGCGCAACGATGTGAATAGCTATTATAATTCGTCGTTCACGGAAAACACAAAGAACAGTACGGTGAATATGTCGTACCGCTTCAGCTCGAAGTTCCAGATGTCGACTACGGCATCGCTCACACAACGTTCGCAGGACTCCACGCTGTCGGTGTCGTTCCCTAACATCACGTTGTCGCTGTCGCAGGTCGCGCCGTTCAAACGCAAGCGTATGGTGGGGTCGGAGCGTTGGTATGAGAAAATCAAGTTGTCGTATACAGGCTCGTTCCAGAACAATCTGACGGCAAAGCAGAACGAATTTTTCAAGAAGAGTTTGATAAGGGACTGGAGCAATGGTATGCGCCATAGTGTGCCGGTATCGGCCACGTTCAGTCTGTTCGACTATATAAATGTGTCGCCGAGCCTTCAGATGCAGGACAGGATGTACACGCGCAAAGTGCGCCGTTCGTGGGATCAGGGGGAAATGAAAGAGGTGATGGACACCACCTACGGATTCTATAACATTTTCGATTTCAGTGCGTCCGTCACTCTCGATACGAAAATCTACGGATTTTTCCAGCCGCTGAAGTTCATGGGCGACAAGGTGAAGATGATACGCCACGTGATGAGCCCTTCGATTTCGTTCAGCGCATCGCCCGATTTCTCGTCGCCTTTCTGGGGATACTGGGGCAATTATAATTATGTTAACAGTCAGGGCGCGCCGGTGAACCGCAAGTACAGTTATTTCTCCGACGGAATATTCGGTTCTGTCGGTCAGGGCAAGACGGGACAGGTGAGCATGTCGATTTCCAATAACGTGGAGATGAAAGTGAAAAGCGACCAGGACAGCACCGGAATGAAGAAAATATCGTTGATTGAGAATTTCACTATCGGTCAGTCGTACAATTTTGCCGCCGATTCCCTTAATTGGAGTAATGTCAGCACGTCGTTGTCATTGCGCCTTGTGAAGAATTTCAATCTTAATTTGTCGGCCACGTGGGACCCGTATACCTATCAGCTTAACGAGAACGGCTCGCCTGTGCGGGTGAATGTGCCGCGGTGGAAAGCCGGAAAAGGATGGATTAAGCTTATGAACACCGGTACGTCGTTCAGTTATACTTTCAACAACAACACTTTCAAACGAAAGAAAAAGGACGACGGCAAGTCGTCCGGCACGTCGCAACAAACCGATGACGGAGTGGACAGCATTGAAGATTATGACTCGTCAGGAAATAAAAAGGAAAATAAGAAGGATACCGGCTACGACCTCGACGATGACGGATATGTGAAGTGGAGTTTCCCATGGAGTCTGACAGTGAACTATTCCGTCAACTACGGATACGGCGATTTCGACAAGGAAAAGATGGACTATAAAGGCAAGTGGACGCAGAATCTGAGCTTCAGCGGGCGTGTGCAGCCTACGAAGGGTTGGAATTTCAATTTTTCGGCGAGCTATAATTTCGACACGAAAAAGCTGGCCTATATGAACTGTACCATATCGCGCGACCTGCATTGTTTCACGATGAGTGCGAGCTTCGTGCCGGTTGGCCCCTACAAATCCTATAATTTCCATATAGCCGTGAAATCGTCGCTGCTGCGCGACTTGAAATACGACAAGCGGAGCAGCTCCAACAATGGTGTGGACTGGTACTAAATTTTAAACTTTATGGAATCCATCAGACAAATTTACAGGATAGGGCACGGCCCTTCGAGCAGTCATACTATGGGGCCTATGCGCGCCACCAAGATGTTCGTGAAGCGTATAGGCGACAAGCCTGTGGCAAAATTCGTGGTAACGCTGTATGGCAGTCTTGCCGCGACAGGCAAAGGGCACTTCACGGATGCAGCTATTTTGGATGTGCTTCATTGCATAGCTCCTGTCGAGATAATCTGGAAGCCTGATGTGTTTTTGCCGTTCCATCCTAACGGCATGCTTTTCGAGGCGTTTGACGGTGAGGGGCGGAAGCTGGATAGCTGGACAGTGTTCAGCATAGGCGGCGGTACGCTCGCCAACGAGGAGTTCAACGAGCAGCAGGTGGAGCACGTCTACGATATGTCGACGATTTCCGACATTCTTGCATGGTGCGACCGGAATGGATATTCATATTGGGAATATGTCGAGAAATGCGAGGGTAAGGATATTTGGGAATATCTGGAGGAAGTGTGGAATGTGATGCAAAAAGCGGTGAAGCGTGGATTGAACACGGAAGGTGTGATTCCCGGAGGACTGGGCTTGCCGCGCAAGGCGTTGACTTATTATGTGCGTTCCGCAGGTATGAGCGGGAGCTTGCGCAGCCGTGGATTGATTTATTCATATGCGCTCGCTGTGGCGGAGGAAAATGCTTGTGGCGGAAAAATCGTTACCGCTCCTACTTGTGGCTCGTGTGGGGTGATGCCTGCGGTGCTTTATCATCTGAAAGAGGCGCACGGCGTGAGCGACCAGCGCATATTGCGCGCTCTTGCTACCGGCGGGTTGTTCGGCAATGTGGTGCGCACCAACGCTTCCGTCTCGGGAGCCGAAGTGGGATGCCAAGGCGAAGTGGGCGTGGCGTGTGCTATGGCTGCGGCTGCTTCCTGCCAATTGTTCGGAGGCACGATTGCCCAGATTGAATATGCGGCGGAAATGGGGCTTGAGCACCATCTCGGTCTTACGTGCGACCCGGTGTGCGGGCTGGTGCAGATTCCGTGCATCGAGCGTAACGCCTTTGCGGCTGCGCGCGCTTTCGACGCCAATTCCTACGCCACGTTTACCGACGGACGGCATCGTGTCAGTTTCGACCAAGTAGTCGAGGTGATGAAGCGTACCGGCCACGACCTTCCGAGCCTTTACAAAGAAACTTCGCGCGGAGGTCTTGCCGCCAATTTCGATGATTAGCGGGACTGTGTTATTTGTTGGGGATGAGGGTTAGTTCTGTGATTACCGGGAGATGGTCGGAAAGGTCTGTCTTGACGACTGCCGGTTCGGTGGCCTTCCAGTTTCCGGAAGGGTATGTTAATATGTAATCCAATTTTTTCACAGGGTTTTGTGCCGGGAATGTCGGCGCTTCTCCTGTCATTTCTTTCCATCCTGATTCTGAGAAAGTGGCTATGACTCCCGATTTTTTGCCGGTGTTGAAATCTCCTCCGAGTATTACAGGGCATTTGTAGCTATTGAAATGCCCGGCAATCGTTTTTGCCTGTATTTCTCTTGCCTGTTCGTCTGTATGGTCTAAATGTGTCGACGCGAACACTATCGTGTCGCCTTTTATTTCAAACAATCCTTCTGCCAGTGCCCGCTGTTCGCTGTTCTTGGGATTGGGAAGCATTGTCTTTTCTGCCCGTATGGGAGGGTATTTGGACAGAATTCCTATTCCGTAATATCCGCCAGCAAAGTCGATGGTTTTTGCGTAGAAGCCGAACATTCCGGTTGCTGCCGCTATTTCCGAGAGCATATTCCGTCCGTTCTGGTGCGGGGTGGCCACACGTTCTGTCATCACGTCGATTTCCTGCAATGCGACAAAGTCGGGGTTGTATCTTTTTATCAGAGAGGCTATTTGTTCATTGGTGGCTCTTTCTCCGAATCTTAGGTTGAAGGTCATTACACGCAATTTAAGCGTGTCCTGTGCATTTGCCGCAAATGTTATGGCAAGGATTAAAGCTGCAAGCAATCTTCTCATCGTATATAATATTAATAAGGTGTAGATATTGCAAAGTTACGTTTTTTATTTAATTCCGTATTCAACTTTTATATAATTAAAAATTTTATTTTACCCCCCCCCATTAGAAAAATAATTATTTTTATTGTTGTGATTAAATAAAATATTATATTTGCATCGTGAAAATATACTAAGCCTAAAAAAGATAGAAATTTAATAATTAACAATTAGCCATTATTCAATCTTATGAAAGAACGGATTTTAAAAACGCTAAAATTCTTGTCACTGGCAATAGTGCTTGCTTTTGCGTTCCCGGTTGCGGCCCAGCAGGCTGGAATTGTGGTCAAGGGGCAGGTCGTAGGTGACGAGGGTGAGCCGTTGGCGGGTGTTACGGTTATTTCTACCGACGGTAAGGCCGGAACGGCTACTGATGTCGATGGTAATTATGTATTGAGGCTAACGGCCCCTACGACTCTTACCTTTTCTTATATCGGTTATGAGACCGAGAAAGTGAAGGTGACTAAGTCGGGCACAAGAAATGTGGAAATGTCGTCATCCAACCTTATGCTTGACGATGTAGTTGTCGTAGGTTACGGTACGCAAAAGAAAATCAATTTGACCGGGTCTGTGCAGAGCGTCAGCAGCGACGAGATTATCAGGCGCAGTGTCTCTACCGGTTCGGCTGCTTTGCAGGGTATAGTGCCGGGCTTGAGCGCCGTAGTTTCTTCCGGTCAGCCGGGTAACGACCAAGCGTCGCTTAAGTTGCGCGGGCAAGGCTCGCTCAACTCTTCTACCTCACCTCTTATCCTTATCGACGGTATAGAGGGCGATATGAACCGTATCGACTTGAACACTGTAGAGTCGATTACGGTGTTGAAGGATGCTGCTTCTGTTTCTATTTACGGTTCGCGCGCGTCTAACGGTGTGATTCTTGTCACTACCAAGCGTGGTAAGGAGGGCAAGGTGAACGTGTCGTTCAACGGATATGCCGGTGTGAATATGCCTACTACGCTGCCGAAGCCGGTGGGTGCTGTACAGTATATGCAGGCTGTCGACGCTGCCCGTGTCAACAACCATCAGGACCCGCAGTATACGGATATGATTGCTTTGTATCAGAACGGCGGGGTTGACAATATGACATATTTCGATACCGACTGGCTTGGTTCGGTGCTTAAGGACTATGCGTGGACACAAAATTATTCGGTAAGCGTGAGCGGAGGTAACGACCGTGCGAAAGTATATGCATCCGCGGGCTATTACAAGCAGGAAGGTATGATTGAAAACAACGAGTTCTCCCGTATGTCGCTGCGTGTGAATACAGATACCAAGGTCAACGACTGGCTGCGTGTGGGCGCCGATGTAAGCGTGCGTCAGGCGAATGCCTTGTCGCCGGCTATGGCTTCGGCTTCCACTATCATAGGCTACGCTATGACTTTCTCTCCGTTGTTGCCGGGCATCAATGCCGACGGTACGTATGGCAAGGGTAACGACTCCGCTCTCAACCCTATCGCTTTGACTCGTAATGGCGGGCGCAATAAGAGCACGGCTCCTGAATACATTGTACGTGCGACGGTGAATATCGACCCGTTCGAGGGATTGAACATCTTCGGCGCATATTCTTGGAAGAGGAACGATGCGGAGACGAGCGCGTTCCAGACTCCGTATGACTATTATGAAAACGGGGAGCTCATAGGGTCGTATCCTTCTACCGGGTCTTCCGGCTCGGAGCAATGGGGTGTGACTGTTGCCAAACAGTTCAACTTGCAAGGTACATACGAGAAGACTTTTAATAAAAAGCATTATTTCAAGGCAATGCTCGGTTTCCAAAGCGAGCAACTCGATTATCATTGGATTACTACCGGCCGTTCAGGTTATAATTATGAGGGTTACGAGGACCTTGTGCATGGCGACGCGAGCACGGCTACCAACTCGAGCAACCGTTACGCATGGGCGATGTTGTCGTATTTCTACCGTTTCAACTATATCTATGACAACCGCTACCTGTTTGAGGTCAACGGCCGTTATGACGGTACTTCCCGCTTCAAGGCTGGCAACCGTTGGGGATTTTTCCCGTCGTTCTCGGCAGGATGGCGTATCTCTGAAGAAGAGTTCTATGAGCCTGTAAAGGATGTTGTCAACGAGATGAAGTTGCGTGCTTCTTACGGTGAGCTTGGTAATCAGGCCATAAGCGGATATTATCCGTATTCCGCTTCAATCAGCAGCAGCACGGCTTACGGATATTGGTTCGACGAGGAATTCTCGCCGGGCGTGGCTCAGACGCAGCTTGCCAATGAGCAGATTTCTTGGGAGAAATCGCGTCAGGTCGATGTGGGTGTCGATTTGGCGTTTTTCAACAACCGTTTCTTGGTTACCGGCGACTATTATATCCGCTATATCGACGATATGTTGCAGCAATTCCCGGTGCCTTTGTTCGTGTCTATGACATCGCCGTGGCAGAATGCCGGTTCGATGCGCAACAACGGTTGGGAATTGTCATTGACATGGCAGGACCGTGTGGGTGATTTCAGCTACTATATCCGCGGTAATCTCTCCGATGTGAAGAATACTGTCACCAACCTGTACGGAAAAGAATATGTCGGTACTACTATCACGCGGGAGGGCGATCCCTACGGCTCTTGGTACGGATATGTGGCCGACGGCCTTTTCCAGTCGCGCGAGGAGATTGAAAGCACTCCGGTGTATGGAGGCAACAAGGACAACGTGGAGCCCGGATATATCAAATATGTCGATATTGACAGCGACGGCGACATCGACGGTGACGACCGTACCATTATCGGCAATCCGTCGCCGCGCTATGAGTTCGGTCTTACCGTGGGCGGCGAATGGAAAGGATTGGATTTCTCTGTATTCTTCCAAGGCGTAGGCAAGAAGGATGTTTATTATTCAGGTGGCGGCGCGCGTCCGCTTTCGGGCAACAGCACAATCTACGAGCATCAGTTCGACTGGTGGTCGGAGGACAACCGCGATGCCAAGTATCCTATCTTGTTGCAAGATCCGACAGGAGCTAACCAGAACAATATAATTTCTTCTTTCTGGGTTAAGAGCGGTGCTTATTGCCGTCTGAAAAACGTGGTTGTAGGCTACACTCTCCCGAAAGAATGGGTGGAGAAGGCTATGTTGTCGAAGGTCAGGATTTATGCCAGCGCACAGAATGCGTTGACCATAAGAAACAACTTCTACAAAGGTTTCGACCCTGAAATAAGTAGCGGTGGAGCTTCGATGTATCCTTTGAATATGTCGTTCTTATTTGGTCTTAATGTGGAATTTTAATCTATTGGAAAGATGAAGAAAACAGTTATATACAAGTTGTCGGCTATAATGGCGGTGGTTGCCGCCGCCGCTTCGTGCTCCGATTTCCTCGACAAGAAGAATCCTTCTTACGATACCGAGGGATTCTACGAAACGGAAGCCGGTTTGAGGGAAGGTGTCACCGGCGTTTATTCGGCATGCTATTTCGAGCAGAACTGGGATGTGCCGTTCTGTATCGTTGCCGACCATTACACGGCCTACGGCCTTGAACAGAACGAGAACAACTCCATCGGAGCCGGTGGAGGTTTGAATCCCGACCAGTCGTATGTGCAGACTTTGTGGTCAGGGGCGTATACAATAATAGCGCGCGCCAATTCCGTTATTTACGGAGCGCGTGACAATATCGCAAATATGTCCGACGAGGCTCACCAGTATTATGCCGAGGCGCGTGTGGTGAGGGCATACGCTTACTATCTGCTGGTTTCGGCTTTCGGCGATGTGCCATTCTTCACTTCTCCGGTCACTGTCGACCAGTATAACGCCGGCCGCACCCCTAAGGGCGAAATAATCAATTACCTTATCGAGGATGTCGACGACGCGGCCAACGATCTTGACTGGACTGCGCCGCAGCGCGGGCGTGTCGATAAGGCTACGGCCTACGGACTGATTTCGCGCATGGCTTTGTTTGCCGGCAGTTTCAATGTCGACGGAAAAGGCACGGAATATTTCCGCACGGCCGCCGACTATGCGCAGATGGTAATCGGACAGCGTCATCTGGCTGACAACTTCCATGATTTGTTCACTCCGGAAGGGCAGACCAAGAGCGATGTGCAGGATGAAATCCTTTGGGAGCTTGTCTACTCCAACGATGCCTCGAAAATGACCCATACAGTGGGCTATGGGCATTCTTCACGCTACTACGGCTCTTCCGTGCGTTTCCCGAGCTCGCTGATTGTCGATACATACGAGTGTAAGGACGGTTTGCGTATCGACGAGTCGCCGCTCTACGACCCGACGCATCCTACCCGCAACCGCGACCCGCGTTTCCGCGAGACGCTTGCCGGACATGGCGACACTATCGACTTCTATAACGGCAGCGCGATGAAGATGGTGCTCAATATCTATGATGAGAAGACCCGCTTCTATCCGCGTCGTAATAACTGGTACAATGCGCAGAATACCGACGTTACGACCACTGCCCCCTCGATTGTCAACACGGGCGTGGGATATGTGTGGCGCAAATATGCCAACTATGCTACCGAAATGCTTCAGGCTGCCACTACCAATATCATTCTTATGCGTTATGCTGAGATTCTTCTCAACTATGCTGAGGCCAAGATTGAATTGGGCGAGCTCGACCAGACCGTCTACGACGCTATCGACGAGGTGCGCGGACGTGCCGGCATGCCGGGCGTTTCAGCCGACCGTAAGGGTAATATCGACAAGATGCGCCAGCTGGTAAGGCGTGAGCGTAAAGTGGAACTGGCATTGGAAGGCCTGTTGTTCGTCGACGTGCGCCGCTGGGGTATATGTGATTTGCTCAACCAGTATCCTTCTTATGGGCAGCCGTTGGCCGACGTGAGGTATGAAGGCATGGCCGGATGCATACCCAACTTCAAGGCTTCCGAGCGCAACGACCTTAACGATATTGCGGTCTATACCGGATATGCCGACAAGTTGCGCGTGCGTGACCGCAACCGCTATTGGGACGATAAATTCACGTGGTGGCCGATACCGCGCACAGAGACCGACCGTGACCCGAATCTTACGAATCCCGGTTATTAACAGACAATGTAGATGAAGAATAAACTGATATATGGCGTGTTCTTGTCAGTCCTGCTCTTTGCTTGGGGCAGGGCTGAGGGAATGCCGTCGGCTGTGGTCGAGTCGGACGCTACGGTGGCGTTGAAGAACGACAGCGTGCGTATCGACTTCTCTAAGGAAGGACCGTTCGACATTGTAGGGCTGCGGTTCGGTGGCAAACAGCTTGTGTCGAAAAAAGGCGCAAACTACTATCCGTGGCTGCTGACATACAAAGGACCGCAGGGCGAGAATCCGCTGTTGCGCCCTTCTACCGGCATTTATCACGGTTATAAGGAAGTAAGCACCGGCGGTAACGCCGCCTTGGAGTTCCGTTGGAGTCTCATACTTACCTATGAGGATACCGTGCCGGTGAGGATGACCGTGACGCTTCCCGACAACTCGGGGCTGTTGCGGTGGAACATCGAGGCCGGTACACCCGACGGATGGGTGGTTAGCAACACGGAGTTTCCGCGCATAACAGTCGACCGTCCCGATGATGCCAAGCTGATAACTTCCGGCGGATGGGGTGCTGAATACACGTTTTCGTTGCCGCGGACTTATTATTCGGAATATCCTTCAGTTACCGGGGCGATGCAGATGATGCTTCTCCACAACAACGACGGCGCGTTCTATTACGCTACCTACGACAAGGAGGCTTGCGGAAAGCAGTATCGGGCAGTGGTCACTACCGGTTCCGTGACGCTTCTCACTTCTGTCGTCAATTCCGAGGGGTGGTCGAATCAAGATGGCATGTACGTGATGCCGTGGACGGCTGTCATGGGATTTTCAGACAAGGGATGGCGTGACGCTGCTGTAAGATGGTATCGTCCGTTCACTTTCGAGACCGAATGGGGTAATAAGACGTTGGCTCAGCGCGGCATTCCGCAATGGCTTCTCGACACCGATACGTGGATTCGTGTCAAGGGCATAAGCAAGGAGGCTGTCGATGCCGTGCATAAGTCTATCGACCTCTACGGCGAAGGGCTGTTCGTACATTGGTACTATTGGCACAACTATCCTTACGACACGCATTATCCCGATTATTTCCCGGCGAAGCCCGGTTTCGACAAGCTGGTTGCCGGAGTGCAAGCGCGGGGATGCCACACGGTGCCGTATATCAACGGCCGTCTGTGGGACCCGGATGCCGACAGCTACAAGGCACTCGGCGGGGCTTCAGCTTCGTGCCGCAAGCCTGACGGAACGCTGTATACCGAAATTTATCCCACCTCCAAGGTGCTGAATACCGTCACTTGTCCGGCTTCCGGATTGTGGCGCGGCATAATAGCCGGTCTTGTCGACCGCATACAGAAAGAGCTGCATACCAACGGCGTGTATATCGACCAGATAGCCGCCGCGGCGCCGCAGCCTTGCTGGGCCGGCAACCACGGCCATGCGAAAGGTGGTGGCAGTTATTGGCCTAAGGCATACCGCCATTTGGTGGACTCGATACGCGCCAATTTCCTGCAACCGGGCAATATTCTGGTAAGCGAGGAGAACGCGGAATGCTATATCGACAAGTTCGATGTGCTTCTGACTGTCAATTCCCCGCACGGCGACTGCCACATAGTGCCGTTGTTCCCGATAGTATATTCCGACAGGCTTATCACCTCGGCATATACCTATCATCCCAACGACAGGGTCAATCGCGGCGATTTCCTCTACCAGACGATGCAGTGCTTCCTCTATGGCTCGCAGCTCGGCTGGGTGGACCCTGTCCTGCTGATGCGCGACGAGGCCAAGCGTGAGGCACAGTTCCTGAAGACGCTTTCAGAGTTGCGCAAAGGGCAGCACGATGTGTTCGTAGGCGGACGCTACATTCGGGAAATCATCCCTTCTGGCGACAACCCAAAGGTCGATGTCGTGGGGTTCGGCAACTACAACGTGGTTTGCGGTTCCGAATGGCTTTCGGCTGACGGCAAGAAAGTGCAATATTATGTAAATATGGACGGAAAGGATCATAGCGTGGTTTTGCCCGACGGTAAGGAAATCACCGTCAAGGCTCTTTCCGGATTAAGGATAGATTATTAGAGCGATGAAGAATTTATGTTTGTTAATATTGTCGATAGCTTGTTGTATGTCCCTCAATCTGTGGGGACATACGACATGGTCGCTGCAAGGAGTGGATTATAGGGTCGACACCCTGTCGCACGTCAAGATAGGTCCTGCCACAACGCAGACAAATCTTGTGCTCGACGGACCGGTTACGCTTAAACTGTTCTACACCACGACTGACTTTACCGATCCTGATGTGGATTTGAGGGTGGTAATGGGAAAGGATAATCTTTTGAGCAATGTGACGGTGCCCGATATGCCGGCTTCGCACGACGATGACCAAAATGTGTATTTCGCCGGGGTCAACGCCGACTTTATCGGAGGCATGGGGCCTATCGGGACTACTGCCGTAGACGGTGAACTTTATAAAAGCTACAAAGGCGACGATTGGGACGCTTTTGCCGTGACAGCCGATAAGCGGCTGTTCATAGGGTCGCCTTATGCTACTTTCCGTATGGTTTCGTTGAGCGGAGGTGAAGGCGACGCAATCAATGCGGTCAATAATACGCGGGCTTCCGGGGAGTTGATACTCTACACTTCGCGTAAAGGCTCTTCTACCGGCACTTCGGCCGACGGCGTGGAAGTGGCTGCCGTGCAGGTCGACGGCCCGCTGAAATCTTCAGGGGCAACGCAGATAAGGATTACAGGCTCTCCGGTTGAGGGCGTTGGCAATATGGCCATTCCGGAAAACGGATTCGTATTGTCGGGCAACGGCTATCACGAGAGGATATTGCTTGCAATGAAAGAAGGCGACATTCTGGAAATTACGCCTACCATACCGTTCGATTATGTCCCGGTTGAGGGGATAGAGCAGATGTGCGGAGGAAGGCCTCTTATTTTGCAGGACAATCAGATTCTCAATACTTCGGGTGTGCTCGACCATCTTTCCACCCGCCAGCCGCGCACGGCAGTGGGCTATAACGGCGATTTCACCAAAGTGGTGATGATGGTAATCGACGGTCGGCAGATGGGCGGTTCGGCCGGAGTGACCTCTATGGACCTTGCCGCCATTATGCAGTGTGTCGGTTGCACGGAGGCTCTCAATTTTGACGGAGGCGGCTCGTCGACGCTCTATGTCAACGAGTTCGGGGTGCTTAACGTGCCGAGTGACGGACGTAACCGCGCGGTGAAGAACGGCTTGTTCCTCTCTACTCCGGTGCAGGAAGACAACAGCATAGCGGAAATACGCTTTGCCGATTATGTGAAAAAAGGGAAGGGGGAGGTCTTGAGGAGCCGGTGATTTACGGATATAACTCCAAAGGGCTGCTGGTCGATACCGATGTCGACGGGTTCACATTGCAGTGCGACGAGGCGTTGGGCGATGTTCAGGCCGGAGGGCAGTCGGTGATGATTGACGGCGACGGGCAGGCCTATCTGTACTGGGGCAACCCCTTCTGTTACTACGTCAAGCTGAACGAAGACATGATTTCTTATTCAGGCGAGATAGTGAAAGTGCCCATGACTGTCGAGGCTTTTGGTCGCCGTGAGGGCAATG
>URQP01000008.1 GCA_900550025.1 uncultured Porphyromonadaceae bacterium
CGAGCCTTATCGTCATCAGGATTTTTTCTCAAAGCATTCTTATAATGCTCAATGCTCGCAGCATAATTTTTCTGATTATAATAAATATTCCCAAGATCATAATAAGCCTTGGAAGCCAATGCGTTGTCAGCAGCAGAGGCCACCTCGCCAAGCATCTTCATAGACTGGTCAAGCAATCCGTTTTTTGTCGTATCGTTTACATTCGCCTGCCGCAGGTAAGTAGTCGCAAGATTGAATTTAGCGACAAGCGAAGACTCGTTTTCCTGCAAAGCTTTCTGATAGGCCTTTTCAGCGTCGGCAAATCTTTTTTCGTTATACATCTTGTTGCCCTCGCGTATGAAATTACGCTCCTTCTTTGTACTATTGTCTTGAGCGGCAACAGAGACAGGCAACAAGAACAAAATAATTATATATATGATTCTTCTAAGCATAGCCTCCACCTATTTAGTGAAAAAATTTATATTCTTCAGCCACGATATTTTCCTGTCAAGCACAAAAATATCAATTACCAACAAAACTAAAGCTATCCATGCAAACACCGGGAATTGCTCATCGTTAGGAGAAAAAACCGTCTTCTGAATGTTGGATTTCGACAATTCCTTAAGCCGGGCGTCAAGCACGTTCAACGCATCATTATTATTGGCCGATACATATATGCCCTTACCGGCTTCCGCTATTTCCTTGGCCATCTTTTCATCCGGACGGGTAATCACCATATTGCCGGAATCATCTTTCATATAACGGCCATCGCCCACCGGTATCGGCCCGCCTTTCTGGTCGCCGACCCCCAGCACATTTATTTGTATCCCTTTATCATGAGCATCTTTTGCAGCGCCTACAGCGTCATCCTCGTGATTCTCACCGTCGGTAATCACGATTATCGCTTTCTGCAATTTGTCATCAGCAGTAAACGAATTAGCCGCCATTTTTATGGCCGCGCCTATCGCCGTGCCTTGGGTAGGCACCATCGAAGGATTTATACTGCTCAGGAACATCTTGGCCGAAACGAAATCGGCCGTGATAGGGATTTGGGTGTATGCATCACCGGCAAAGACAATCAGCCCCACCTTATCGTTCCCCAGCTTGTCTATCAACTTTTCCAATATCAACTTTGACTTCTGCAATCTGCTGATTCCATCAGGCTCGTCGGTCGACGAGGCCAACATAGAATTCGAGACATCCAGCGCAACCATAACCTCTATGCCCTGCACATTGACCGTTTCAGCCTTAGAGTTGCCCAAAGCGCGCGGCCGGGCTATGATAATAACAATCAAAGCCACCGCAAGCAATTGCAATGTTATCTTTATCCACGGCTTATAATCAGACACATCCGGCATCTGATCTTTAAGCACCTCCGGATTGCCGTATTTAATTATCTTTTTCCTGCGCGCGAACCTTGCAAGCAAATACAACCCCAACAGAAGAGGTATAAGAAACAGCAAGTAAAGAGCCTCAGGATATGCAAAACTAAACATAGTCATTAAATTTATGGAATGTTACGCAATACCGTGTGACGCACAATTATGTCGACAGCGACAAGAGCCAACAATATCAATGCCCACACCATATAATCATCTTCTGTCTGATTAAATTTTCTTACATCCAGTTCCGTCTTCTCCAGTTTATCTATTTCAGAAAATATATCTTTCAATACCGTTTTACTTGTAGCACGGAAATATTTTCCGCCTGTACGCTCGGAAATCGACTTAAGAGTAGCCTCGTCGATTACGACCGGCAACCGCTGGTATTCAACTTTACCATAGTAATTTATTCCAACAGGATAGAGTGCGGTACCCATAGTTCCGACACCTATTGTATAGACCTTTATGCCGAACTGCTTGGCAATATCGGCGGCAGTAAGCGGAGCCACAACACCAGTATTGTTGGAGCCGTCTGTAAGCAGAATAATGCTTTTTGATTTGGCCTTGCCATTGCGTATACGGTTGATAGACGTGGCAAGCCCATCGCCTATAGCCGTACCGTCCTGAAGCATACCCATCTTAATTTCCTTGATGTAGTTGACAAGGACAGCCTTATCTGTCGTCATCGGCACCAATGTGAAACTTTCTCCCGCAAATATCACAATACCGATATTATCTGATTCCCGCCCTGAAACGAACTGTGAAGCCACGTCCTTAGCAGCCTCGAAACGGTCAGGGTCAAAATCACGAGCGAGCATACTTGTCGACACATCCATAGCCAAGATAATGTCTGTCCCTTCTGTCTTCGACGATTCCCAGCTGTCATGTGTCTGCGGACGGCAAAGTATTATAATAAGGCATCCTATTGCTGCCAACTTCACGACAAACATTATATGCCTCAAATAAACTTTATAGGAAACCGGCATCTTGTCGAATGCGCCAAGACTTGAAATCTGCACGGACGATTCGGCATTCTTGTGCTTCTTTATGTACCATATAATCAATGGCACATAAATCAAAAACAGCCACAATAATTCAGGTTTAGCAAATTCCATACTTACATACCCTCCTTCTTGACATTCTTATCCGAAACGACATCCTTTGCGGCATCACCTGTAGTGGCCGAACCAGCTTCCGACTGATTCTCCACGGCATTTTCAACCGGCTTCGTCTTTTCAAGGAAGTCAGCCGCCCACATATACGACTGCTCGTTTTCATCAGCCAGCGGCTTCATTTTAGCGAACTTGACAAAATCGGCTATATCAAGAATCTTCCGCAATTCCGTTTTTGCATCTTTCGCCTCCTCGGCCGTCAGCAATTCCAATATCTGCGAAGTTGTCATTTCCATTGCATTGACTCCGAACCGGCGGTCAATATAATGCCTCAATATATCCGTCAGACGCGTATAATACTCCTTTTCCTGACCGTTCTGCCATAATGAGGCGGTTTTCAACGCCGTCAAAGCCGCCACAGCCTCTTCATATGGAGGCAACAACTTCTTCTTAGGCAACAGCGGCAAAGCAATCGGCTTACCTTTCCTTATCCTGTACATAATGTAGAACGCAAGTGCCATAACAGCGATTATCAACAAAATAAGCCACCAATAATCTGTTATAAAGTCCGGCAGATAGTCTGTCCATTTTGTATCAGGCTCCTCCACATTCTTATAATCGTGGATATTTTTCAAAGAATCGACATTTACCGGTATCACCTTCAATGTCATTTTTTCCGTACGGAAAGTGTCCTTCCCTGAAATATACAAAACAGGAGGCAATGTATATAACCCTGAATCAAACGATTGCAAAATAAGGTCACGGTCAATCTGCACCCTGTTATTGCCTAAATCCGTAGTGTCGGAACTTCTCCACCCAACAATCTCCACATTACGTGTCAGCGTATCACCGTCGGTCAGAGGGACATAGCCTGTAGCCGTTTTATCCTGCACAATCTCGATATGCAGGCCTGTCTGCCGCCCCATCAACAAATATGCAGAATCCAGCTTTGCCTTAATGGTGACAGGCCCGGCCATACCCACTACCGGAAAAATCACCGCTATAAGATATATATATGCCTTTATTTTCTTGATTTTCATAATCAATATCTAACGCCTCGTTTTTTAAACAACGACATCAAAGCTTTCACATAATCCTCGTCTGTCGCCACCGATGCCAAATCGACATTACAACGCAACAAACGCTCGTTCATCTCCAATTGCCGCTCGTACCACCATTTACTATACAAATTGCGCACTTTTGCCGAACCGGTGTTCACCCATTTCTCCTTACCAGTTTCCGGATCATACAGTTTCATCAGCCCGACATTAGGCAATGCGGCATCACGCTTGTCGTATACCTGAATTGCAGTCAAATCGTGTTTCCTGCCGGCAATTGTCATCGCCTGTGTATAATCCTTAGAATCGATGAAATCGGAAATCAAGAACGTAGTACACCTTTTTTTCACCGCATCGGTCATGAACCTCAACGCATAAGCGATGTCCGTACCTTTGTTTTCCGGCTTGAAATCCAGCAATTCACGTATAATCAGCAGCACATGCTTCCTGCCTTTTTTAGGCGGGATGAATTTCTCAATCTTATCAGAAAAGAATATCACCCCCACCTTATCGTTATTCTGACTTGCAGAAAATGCCAAAGTCGCGCCAATCTCAGCAATCTGTTCCCTTTTCACAGGACCGACCGCTCCGAATTTGCCGCTCCCCGACACATCGACGAGCAACAGCACCGTAAGTTCGCGTTCCTCCTCATACACCTTAATATACGTCTTATTGGTACGCGCTGTCACATTCCAATCAATGTCACGTATATCATCGCCATATTGATATTCACGAACTTCCGAGAATGTCATACCACGCCCCTTAAACGCAGAATGGTATTCTCCAGCAAAAATATTCTGCGAAAGCCCACGGGTCTTTATCTCAATCTGCCTGACTTTCTTCAAAAGTTCTGTGGCATCCATTATTTTATCTCGAATTAAATTAAGGAACGATTACCTTATCCAATATGTTGCTTATTATTTCATCCGAAGAGATGTTGTTCGCCTCGGCCTCGTAAGTCAACCCGATACGGTGACGCATGACATCGTGGCATACCGCCCTCACATCCTCAGGGATTACATATCCACGCCCACGCAAGAAGGCATAAGCACGTGACGCAAGAGCCATACTGATGGAAGCACGCGGAGAAGCGCCGAACGAAATCACACTGGCCAAGTCTTTCAGGCCGCTGTCGGCCGGGAATCGTGTAGCATAAACAATATCAACAATGTAACGTTCGATTTTCTCGTCGATGTAAATCTGCTCGACAATCTTTTGGGTGTCTATTATTTCAGCAGGAGTCAACAGCGGCTTTATTTCAGGCTTGACACTATGGATGTTCTGCCGTATTATCTCCTTTTCTTCCTCCTTATTAGGATAGCTTATAACCACCTTCAACAAGAAACGGTCGACCTGCGCCTCCGGGAGCGGATATGTACCTTCCTGCTCAATCGGGTTCTGGGTAGCCATTACAAGGAAAGGATTGTCGAGCTTGAAAGTCTCGTCGCCGATAGTCACCTGACGTTCCTGCATCGCCTCGAGCAAAGCGCTCTGCACTTTTGCCGGAGCACGGTTAATTTCATCCGCAAGCACGAAATTGGCAAATACCGGACCTTTTTTTATCTGGAATTTCTCTTTTTGCACACTGTACATCATTGTACCTACCACATCGGCAGGAAGCAAATCCGGAGTGAACTGTATACGGCTGTATTTCGCGTCGATAATCGACGCAAGTGTCTTTATCGCCAAAGTTTTCGCCAAACCGGGGACACCTTCCAACAACACATGACCATTCGACAACAATGCTATAAGCAAAGAATCAATCAAATGCTTTTGCCCTACAATCGTCTGGTTCATACCTTGATTCACAAGGTTCACTATACCGCTTTTACTCGCAATCAAATCATTCAACTCTCTGATGTTTACTGACTCGCTCATATCTTTATATGTTTTCTGTTTTCCTTGTTCTGATTGACTGCAAAATTAGAAATACGGTTTAAAATACAAGATTTTTAGACGTTAATTATTTGTATTTTAAGTTTACAATGTTAAAGCCCAAAATTAACATTTTCCAATCATTCCCCGAACATTTCCACAGCCAATTTTTCCGCTTTATGAATACTGCCCTCATCATTCTTGTCGATACCGTATTTTTCAGGCGAGGGTATCACGAGAACGATGCCCACAGGCAAATTGTCCGGGTCTTCTATCTTGTCTTTATTCTCTATATATATGTATATCCAAAAAGCATAATGCCCATAATACTTCCGGGAAATATTGCTCAAATAAGATGTTTTTTCCACCTTATAATATATCGGAGCATTTTCCTCCTCCATTTTAATTGCCGCTTCCGCAGCCGTGCTGTCTACGACAGCCACAGTCATCCTTTCAGCGTCAATATTACGCGCGGAATCGACAGGCAAACATTCCGCGACAGAATCGGAGCTAACCGCCACGGCATCCTCATAAAGTCCGTTTTCAACCGGCCCATGAACACAGAACATAAATACCAGCACACTCGCAACGGCACCGACAGCGATACCCGACATAAATATAGCCAATTTCTTCCAAAGTGGATATAGTCGCAAGCAGCCCCCTTCCGCCTCTTCCGTATAGACGCCAGCGTAATCGTCCTCACCGGCACTCTCTCCGCCGCCATCATCCACCGGCTCTTTTTCCGGCCGGGCAACGGAAACATTCTCCTCCGGCCGCAACTTGTCCTCTTCAGGAATAGGCGGAGGCAGCAGCTCTACCTCCTGCACACTTTCTGCTTTTTCCTCCTCTTCAGACCGTGAATCAGAGACGGCCACTTCAACCGGCACCGCCTTTTCCTCCGCTACCGGTCGAGAAGATGCACATCCGGCATCCAACATGTCCTCGGTTACACAATCGTCCAGTACCACCGGCTCAAAACAATCGAAAGCGGAATTAAGCGCGACAGCTATTTCTTCATCGGGGACATAAACGACAGAGCCATCCTCTACCATAAAAGTCCCTATCTTATCAATCTCCACCTTCTCTCCGCCTGACAGACGTTCGGCAAGCAACGCAAAAAATTCTTTCAGAAACGATGCGCTCAAAGCGTCGGAAGTGTCCGACAACCGCGACAAAGCGGCTATTACATCAGTCAGAATAATCTTATTCATCTCCACCCCCGTTTGCTGAAATTTTAGACTTCAAAATAGAACTCGGCTCAAACGTCAAGCGCACTCTCGGCGGCAGAAGCATCCTTTTACCGCTTTCCTTATCCATTTCTATCCGCTCATCGTCCTTGACCGGCACGAATTCACCAAAACCCGGTATAGCAACCACAGACAAGTCCGCACAATTTTCCTTCAAAAAAGAAGACAAACCACCGATTAATATATTGATTTCGTCAGGCTTCCTTTCCAATTTTCCAGAAAGCGCATTTACAAAAGCATTCGTATCCATTACTCAAAACCAGATATTACCAATGCAAAACTACAAATAAAAAAGCATCCCGCAAACTGCAGGATGCTTTTTAGTGACTCCGACGGGATTCAAACCCATAACCTTCTGATCCGTAGTCAGATGCTCTATTCAGTTGAGCTACGGAGCCATTTTTCCGTTTTGCGACTGCAAAGTTAATCAATTTAATTCATATTGCAACAAGATTTCCTCTTTTTTTCATCAAAGGCGGGAAAAATCTCATTCAGAAAATCCAATCCTCCGATAAAAGATATAAAAAACGCAATGCCATTTGGTCGCATCACACAATTGTTTGTACTTTTGCAATCCAAAACGAAATCTGTTTGGCATCTTTTTTGCTATGCCTTATTTACACTATAGACTGTATAATATGATTAATTTTTTCAAAGAAGATTCTTTCCTCACAGAAGATGAATCCCCGCAAATTTGTTCAATACTGACAGAAGTGTCAGGAAGTGCTTCTGATTCTGAAGAAAAGAATATGATAAATTCACATATCATACCAATACTTGCCCTTCGCAATATGGTACTTTTCCCCGACGTGGCCATACCGATAGCCGTAGGAAGGAAAAAATCATTGTCTTTAGTAAAAGCCGCACAAAAGTCAAGGAAACTAATCGGCGTAATCTGCCAAAAAGACGCATCGGAAGAAGATCCCGGTCTCGAAGGGCTATACCCTATCGGAGTCGTGGCGGAAATCATCAAAGTGCTTGAATTTCCTGACGACACCACAAATGTCATATTGCAAGGGAAATACACATTCCATTTGGACGAGCTCACAAACAAGACTCCTTATCTGAAAGGGCGTGTATCGATTATCGACGATGTGATGCCCGACAAGAAAGACAAGGAATTCGACGTATTGGTGTCTGAATTGAAAGAATTGACCATAAACCTACTAAGCAAATTAGGCAACCGCGCCAATGAGCTTATCTTCGCAATAAAAAACATCGAGCATCCTATAAATTTAATCAATTTCCTTTGCGCCAATTCGCCCCTCGAGCCCAACGTAAAGCAGAAATTGCTTATGGAACGCTCTATAAAACAAAGAGCCTACAACCTGTTCTCATATATGAACAGGGAAGCACAGTTGGTGGCCATACGCGCCGACATAGAGTCAAAGACACACCGCGACTTGTCGGAACAGCAGCGCACACATTTCCTCCAGCAACAAATACGCACCATACAAGACGAGCTTGGCGACAGTGACGCGCAGGACATCTCAGAACTTTACGACCGTGCCGCCAATAAAAAATGGGATGAATCCGTACAGGCCGTATTTGAGAAAGAGATGAAAAAACTTGAGCGCGTGCAACCGCAATCGCCCGATTTCTCTGTCCAATATTCATATATAGAGACACTGCTCGACTTGCCGTGGAACGAATACACCACCGACAACTTCAACCTGCAAAACGCGGAAAAGCAACTCAACAAAGATCATTACGGACTTGAAATCGTAAAAGACAGGATACTGGAACAGCTCGCCGTACTGAAATTGCGCGGCGACATGAAAGCCCCTATCCTATGTCTATACGGCCCTCCGGGCGTAGGAAAAACTTCCTTAGGCAAATCAATAGCCGATGCCTTGCACCGTAAATACATACGCATCTCCCTCGGAGGTCTCCACGACGAAGCCGAAATACGCGGCCACAGAAAGACATATATAGGCGCAATGCCCGGAAGAATCATACAAGGGCTAATTAAATGCGGCAGCTCTAATCCGGTATTCGTGCTTGACGAAATCGACAAAATGGGACAGGATTTCAAAGGCGACCCCGCATCAGCGCTTCTTGAGGTGCTTGACCCTGAGCAGAACAGCCATTTCCACGACAATTACGTGGACATAGACTATGACTTGTCGCACATACTGTTCATAGCCACCGCCAACACCCTTTCAACGCTGTCACAACCGCTCCTCGACCGCATGGAAG
This sequence comes from uncultured Porphyromonadaceae bacterium, assembly GCA_900550025.1. Classification (GTDB taxonomy): domain Bacteria; phylum Bacteroidota; class Bacteroidia; order Bacteroidales; family Muribaculaceae; genus Limisoma; species Limisoma gallistercoris. Next base: position 8,853 of record URQP01000008.1, read on the forward strand.
TCATCGACATATCCGGATACATACTTGAGGAAAAAGTTGAAATCGCACGGCGTCATTTAGTGCCGAAACAATTGACAGAACACGGATTTGCCGCCAAGGAAATCGACTTTTCAAAACAAGCCATCGCGAAAATAGTGGAGTCATACACGCGGGAATCCGGTGTCCGCCAATTGGAGAAAAAGATTGCCAAAGTGCTGCGGCGCATAGCGCGGCTCAAGGCGAGCGGCAAAGAATACCCGAAGACAATCACGCCGTCGAACCTCAAGGAATATCTCGGAACAGAGGAATTCACTTCCGACAAATATGAAGGCAACGATTTCATAGGCATAGTCACAGGACTGGCATGGACAGCGGTAGGAGGAGAAATACTGTTCATAGAATCTTCCCTGTCGAAAGGGAAAGGGGAAAAGCTCACCCTTACAGGAAACCTCGGAGACGTGATGAAAGAGTCGGCTGTGATAGCTCTACAGTACCTCAAAGCTAACTGCAACCGCTACGACATCGACCCTGAAGCCTTCGACAACACCACCGTGCATATCCACGTGCCGGAAGGGGCGATTCCGAAAGACGGCCCTTCGGCAGGCATCACAATGGTCACATCACTTGCGTCATCATTCACAAAGAGAAAAGTGAAGGACCACATAGCAATGACCGGGGAAATCACATTACGGGGCAAAGTTTTGCCGGTAGGAGGCATCAAAGAAAAAATCTTGGCGGCAAAACGCGCAGGCATTACAGACATCATACTCTCCGTCGAGAACAAAAAGGACATAGAAGAAATAAAACCCATATACCTCAAGGGGCTGACATTCCACTATGTCAAAAAAATAGACGATGTACTGGACCTTGCATTAATGCCTCCAGAGAATTGATTTTTTCAACAAAAAGACAGCGATTAAAAAGGAATCTCCACGGCTGCGCGGGGTTCCTTTTTCATTTTATAGGAACTACAAGCATAGGAATATCCGTATGGAATAAAATCCTATGGGCTATGCTCGGATTAAACAGCCGCGTAAATATATTACGCTTCTTATTCGGTATGACAACCAGCTCAATGGCATTGCGCTTCAAAAAGTCCTCGAAATCGTTCAAAAAAGAATCCTCGTCAAACAACTTGCAATTAAACACAGGTTCGGAATATTGCTTGGTACAATATTCATACATGGCATCCATCCGTTCTTTCACAAATTTCTCACGCTTCCCAATCACATGCACAAGAGAAATTTTCGTATCAACAGCATCAAAATGATTGATAAACACATCGAATGAAAGCAAATCCTGCTGCTCCAAATTGCAATAAAATATAATGCTCTTCATTTTTCCGGTATCAGTCAAAGTGATACCTTCAGGTATGACAAGCATAGGATATTTTACAGAATCCAACACTTCAGCAGTGACACTGCCTATCAAATCCTCTTCCTTTTTATGCTTTCCACGAGTGCCCATTACAATCAATGCCGGCTCCGCATTTTTAGCGTATTCCAAAATAGCCGTTTCAGGTATCCCCTCCATTACCTCGCATTTAAAAGGCACGTCAGGAATGGACCCTGAATTTATTGATTCCAAGATTTTATTTTTAAAAAGCCGCATCTGTGTGCGTGCCTTGTCACCCTTGTTTCTGAAACGGTCAAACAATGTCGGATTTTCCGCGTCAATCGGAAGGGAACCGGAATAACTGTGCCCAATATAGGAATTAAGGACAACTACCGGCAAACCGTTTTCATATGCATAATGGAAACCTACCTCGCATGCTTTTAACGAATACTCCGAGAAATCCACGGGAACCAATACAATCGGCTTATTATCCGCTTCTTTTCTCAAATCGGACAACGATGTGACCGAATCAACAACACTCAAAGCATGCGGCAAATCTTTCACGGAGACGCAAAGTCTGACACCAGAAGATATCAAGGGTTGTTGCCGGCAAACATCGTCGACAACAACCTTGATTCCTTCCTTTTCCAATATATTTTTAAGTATGATTGCCTTCTCGTAAGTATAGATGACCAACGTCACCATTCCATCATCAGACATAACCTAAAAATATAATCCGACAAACATTATTTTTCGCTTTGCTCCTTAAGGATTTCCAAAGCCATATCATATATCAATGTGTCATCCAGCACGACAATTCCGCCATCAGGCCCCGGCTCGATATGCAACCCGCAATTCTTTCCGAATGCATAATTCGTCCCGCCGAAATAATTTCTCACTGTTTGAACATTCACATTCAGACGGTCAGCAATCTTATGCATCGAACCGTCAGGCAAACTGTCTTTAATGCGACGAAGCTCATTAAATGAAATCGTTTTAGACATGATACTATAATTTTAAAATAGTTAATAAATCACGTTGTCTTATATTTAGATGTTATAAATTTACGTCGCATTCGGCAAACGAACAAATTTTCTAACAGAAAAATTATATGCTTTACAACATAAACACGTATAACACCCTCATTTTTACATAAATACTATTGATGCGCAGGACGCAACAAGTCGTTCACCGTCTTTACGGGATTAAACGTCTCGACAGGCACCTCGACAAAAACAGTGTTCCAGTCGCTCATAGCGCCATTCCACAATCCCGGCAATTCCAAAGCTTTGATTTCGTGCCCTGATTTCGATTTTTCCGATATAAATCCGGTATTATGGTCCACATAGTCAGGCAAATTGAACTTGTTGCCTTTATAATCGACGATATAGCAAACCAAATCAACAGGATTGAAATGCGTAGCCGCCTTCATTTTAGCCATCGCCTCCGCATCATTCTTGTCAATCTGCGAACTTTCCAGAATCTGCAAAGAGGTAGTACCGTCCTGATTGTATGCCACATAAGGGCCTCCTCCAGGTTCTCCCTCATTCTTCACGACACCGCACACACGAATAGGCCTGTTGAGCTTGTTTTTCAAATAGAGCACCAGTTCCGAATCCTCAAGATGCTTAGTGTCTTCGTTCCGGACGAACAACGTGCGCTGTACAAATTTGACAATCTCACGCACATCGTCCATAGTATATTTACCACTGTCCAAAACACGCAAATATTCTGCGACTTTCTTTTGCACCTCAATAAGTACGCCACCTATGATTTTCTTATATTTTAAAGTGACATCACGATGAGTGGCAGGGACTACATTATCTATATTTTTAATGAATACCACATCGGCATCCACCTCATTCAGATTTTCAATAAGCGCGCCATGCCCGCCCGGTCGGAAAAGCAAATTGCCGTCAGCATCACGATAAGGCGTGTTGTCCATATTGACAGCGATAGTGTCGGTTGACGGTTTCTGCTCCGACATCGAGACATTATAGGCCACGTCGTACTTATCCTCGAATCGCTTAGAAACACGTTTTATTTCTTCTTCAAACAAAGGTCTATGCTCACCCGAAACAGTAAAATGGACGTTAACCTTGCCCGCTTTATTCTTTGCATACTGCGCACCTTCTTCAAGCTGTTCGGCAAGAGCCGTGTGGACCTCTCCTCCTACTTTATGGAATTTCAAAACAGCCTTAGGCTTGTTACCGTAATTCAAACCGCACTCTTTCAAAAGATAAGCGACCACTTTCTTATATTCGCCCTTTCCTATAAGCTCGTCTACACTGCTGCCGCAATCTTTCACGGCTGCTTCAGACAAGTCGTCGAAAAAAGCGAATTTATGGATATTATCGAAGAACTTCTTCACAAAATCATTGTCAGGCACATCGGATGCCGAATCCAAAAACGCAAACAAGTCCTTGAACATACGGCTCGCAGCCCCTGATGCCGGAACGAACTTCAAGATATTGCCATCACCAGAAACATATTCATCCCACAATGACACATAACGTTTTTCCTCTTCTTCCGATAATTTCACCACGCCATTACCGACCGTAGCGGCAGAAACCAACTTCAAGTAAGGGAACCCGGTCTTGAAATATTCCAATTGTTTCTCAATTTGGGCAACTGTCATATGCCGCTTTTTAAACAATTCTAAATCTTTATCGTTAAACATAATAAATTATAGGTTTTATATTAGACACCTCAAACTTACTAAATTTTATTTAATAACTAAAGAGTTTCGGGAAAAATTATCTACATTTGTATAATATAGGATGCGGCTCGGCATAACAACATCAAATAAGTTTGATTGTTCTGCACCCGCCTTTCCATGTATTTGAAGTAAAATTATATGTTGAAAAGATGGAAGAGAGCTATTATACCGCGGAAGAAAAGAAATTTGTCGTAGACGCATATAAAAACTTATGCGAATCTTTCAAAGACGAGACATCGGCGGAAGAATTGAAACAATTGCGGCAAATCATGACAAACGGCATAGCAAAAGGGCATGCCGCACGCGACAAATACGGCATAAATCCCACCGTAAGGCATTTAAACACTGCCTTGCTGATTACAGAAAACATCGGTGCAGACAAGAATATGGTAATAGCCGTGCTGCTATACCATCTTTGTAAAACCGAATACATAAGCCCGGAAAAAGTAAAAGAAGAATTCGGCGACGACATTTATTCACTGATATACGGACTGCTCAAAGTCTCCGAACTTTACAAAAAGCAATCCGCCTTGCAGGACGAGAATTTCAGCAAACTGATGATGGCATTCGCTGAAAACATCCGCGTCATAATCATCATGATTATCGACCGTTTGGGACTTATGCGGATGATAAACCATCATCCTAACCAAAAATTCGTATTCGATGTAGCCCGCGAAGTCCTGTACCTGTACTCTCCGCTTGCCCACAGATTAGGATTATACAAAATCAAGTCCGAGCTTGAAGACATGTCGTTAAAGTATACGAACCGCGACCTGTACACACAAATAGCCCACAAGCTAAACGAGACTAAAAAAGAACGGGACAAATATATAGCCAATATCATCGCTCCGGTAGAAAAAGCGCTGAAAGAGGCCGGGCTGAAATTCGAAATCAAAGGAAGGACAAAATCAATCTATTCCATTTGGAATAAAATGAAAAAGCAAAACGCGGATTTGAAAGACATCTATGACCTGTTTGCCATCCGCGTAATAATCGACACCCCTTTGAAAAACGAGAAACAAGACTGCTGGGCAGCGTTCGCCATTGTGACAGACATGTTCCGCGCAAATCCGTCACGCACAAAAGACTGGATTACAATCCCGAAATCGAACGGATACGAATCCCTGCACACAACAGTCTATGGACCGGACAACCGATGGGTAGAAATACAAATACGCACACGGCGCATGGACGAAATTGCGGAAAAGGGTCTTGCCGCCCATTGGAAGTACAAAGGGGTAAAAAGCGAAAAGAGCCTTGACGACTGGATGGCAAATGTGCGCGACATGCTTGAGACATCGGGCAAAGACACTTCCGAGCTGATGAAAAAAATGAATCTCGACATTTACGACAAAGAAGTGTTCATATTCACTCCGAAAGGCGACCTCTACAAACTTCCGCTCGGAGCCACAATACTTGATTTCGCATTTGCAATCCACTCACAATTAGGATGCACTTGCATTGGTGGAAAGGTAAACGGCAAGAACCAGAAACTCAACTACACGCTGAAGAACGGAGATACTGTCGAAATAATGGCCTCCGCGTCACAACAGCCCAAGCAGCAATGGCTCTCGTATGTCACCACGGCAAAGGCAAGAAACAAAATCCGGCAATCGCTAAACGAAATCAACAACAAATCGGCTGAACTCGCAAAAGAAATGCTACAACGCCGGTTCAAAAACAGGAAAATCGACATAGACGAAGCCGGATTGACAAAGGTGGTCAAGAAATTAGGATACAAGGCGACTACCGATTTCTACAACGATATTATAACCGAGAAAATAGACATTTCTTCAGTTATAGAAAGCTATTTGGCTCTTGAGGCAAAAGAAGAAGAGCCGAACACCAACCGCTCCGCACAGGGATATATAATGCACAATCCTCTGGAAGAAGAATCGACAAACGATTTCATCGTCATAGGAGAAGGAATCAAGGGAATAAACTATAAATTGTCGAGATGCTGCAACCCTATACTCGGCGATGAAATCATAGGATTCATAGCCAGCGACGGTGCTATAAAGATTCACAAGTCAACCTGCCCGAACTCGCGGCATCTTGCGGATAAATATCCGTACAGAATAATTAAGGCCGTATGGTCGGGAAAAAGCGGCGGCAACCAATTTTCCGCCCCGATAGAAATAATCGGCAACGACGACATTGGCATCGTCAACAACATCACATCCATGATTTCAAAAGAAAAAAATGTCACGCTGCGCAGCATAACAGTCGATTCCCACGACGGCCTGTTCCAAGGACGGCTGGTAATCGGTGTGAACGATATTCAAGAGCTTAATAATTTATTGAAAAAGATAACTAATATAAAAGGTGTAAAACATGTACAACGTATCAACTAAACTATACGCAATACTGCTTACGGCAGTTTCTGTAGCAGGATTAGCGTCTTGCGGTAACAGCAAGTCGGAAGAACAAATAAAAGCGGAAGCCCTCCTATCCGACGCCCAGTCGATGTTCGACAGCCGGCAATACGACAAAGCCATTGCAATAATAGATTCCCTGTCGAAAACTTATCCGGGAATGCTCGACGTACAACGTAACGCAATGCACTTAAAAACTTTGGTTACAGAAAAGAAAACCATTCTCGACAGCATATCCAACGACAGCATCATAGTGGCCAACAAACATCTCGTCGACTCTCTGTCAAAAGGATTCAAATTCATAAAGACAAAGGACATGGTGGAAGGATACTATGTGAAATCGACAATTTCAGCAAATAATCTGACAAAACGCACCGACATAGAAGCCCGCATCGACGAACGCGGGAACATATATCTCGTATCTTCACTCTATGGAAGAGACGTAAAACACACTAGACTGAAAGCATCGTGCGACGGCGCAGAGGTGGAAACAGGAAATGTAGCATTTGACAATGCCAAAAATTACCGATTCAAAGACGGTTCTACACCGGTAGAAATGGTAACTTTCGACAAAGAAGCGTGCGACACTCTATGCCAGTTCATCGCGGCAAACCGCGACAAAAAAATAACGCTCGAGTTCAACGGCAACCGCTCTTATAAGATGCCGCTTCCGGCAAACACGAAAAATGCCATCGCCGAAACATACTTGTATGCCACGCATAAAGCGGAACTGAAAAAAGCGGAAGATTTAAAGCTGTACTATGCCAAGAAACTGCAAATAACCCGCAGACAATCACGCCAGACAGCTACTAATATCAGCGGCACAAAGGAATAAGAAATATTTTGATTGCACCGCTCCGATAAAAATAATAACTTTGCGCTACATTCTTTCAATTTATCATAATGGGATTCTTTAAACTATTCTCGAAAGAGAAAAAAGAAACGCTCGACAAAGGGCTGGAAAAGACAAAAGAAGGTTTCTTCTCGAAATTGACAAGAGCCGTCGCCGGGAAATCAAAAATCGACGACGATTTTCTTGACAACCTCGAAGAAGTGTTCATAACTTCGGATGTCGGCGTGGAAACGACATTAAAAATAATCGACCGCATACAGAAACGTGTCGCGCGCGACAAATATGTCAATACCGCGGAGCTTAACGAATTATTGAAAGAAGAAATCACCGGGCTGCTTACCGAGAACGACAACGAAGAAACCGATGATTTCACAGTCCCGGACGGAAAGACACCATACGTGATAATGGTAGTAGGCGTCAACGGTGTTGGCAAGACCACAACAATCGGCAAACTTGCATACCAGTTCAAAAAAGCCGGTAACAAAGTCGTGTTAGGAGCCGCGGACACATTCCGCGCGGCGGCCATAGAGCAGCTTCAAATCTGGGGCGACCGTGTAGGCGTTCCGGTGATAAAACAACAGATGGGTTCCGACCCCGCATCCGTAGCGTTCGACACCGTAAGTTCCGCAAAAGCGACGGGAGCCGATGTCGTGATAATCGATACGGCCGGACGGCTTCACAACAAAGTAGGGCTTATGAAAGAATTGTCGAAAATCAAGAACGTAATGCAGAAAGTCGTTCCCGACGCGCCCAACGAAATATTATTGGTACTTGACGGCTCGACCGGACAGAACGCATTCGAACAGGCCAAACAATTCGTCGCCGCGACGGAAGTCAACGAATTGGCCATAACGAAACTCGACGGGACAGCCAAAGGCGGAGTCGTGATAGGAATAAGCGACCAATTCAAGATTCCGGTAAAATACATAGGGCTCGGCGAAGGCATAGAAGACTTGCAGATTTTCCGCAAACGCGAATTTGTCGACTCGCTTTTCAGCGATAAAAAAGATTAAGTGCTACGATTTTAAATGAAGAAAAAACGTATTGATGTCATAACGCTCGGCTGCTCGAAGAATCTTGTAGATTCGGAACGGCTGCTTAAGAGATTATGCGACTGCGGATTCGACGCGCGCCATGATTCAGAAAACATTAAAGGCGACACTGTCGTGATAAATACCTGCGGATTTATCGGCGACGCAAAAGAAGAATCAATAAATACCATATTGGAGTACGCAAATGCCAAAACAGAAGGGCGCATAAAACGGCTCTTTGTGATGGGCTGCCTGTCGGAACGCTACCGTGAGGATTTGCTGAAAGAGATACCGGAAATCGACCGCCTGTACGGCAAATTCGACTGGGGAAATCTCATATCCGACCTCGTGAAAGAGAATCCCGCCACATTGCCATATGACCGTATAGTGACAACTCCGTCGCATTACGCCTACCTGAAAATAGCCGAAGGATGCAACCGCTTCTGCGCTTTCTGCGCCATTCCACTGATTACAGGACGCTACAAATCACGTCCGATAGAGGAGATTCTCGACGAAGTAAGGCTTTTAGTGTCGGAAGGTGTGAAAGAATTCAACGTCATAGCGCAAGACCTGTCATACTATGGCACCGACTTGGAAGGGAAAATGCTTCTGCCTGAACTTATCGACCGGATGGCTGAAATCAATGGAGTGGAATGGATTCGGCTGCATTATGCCTATCCGGCACAATTTCCATTCGAAGTGCTGGACGTGATGAACCGCCACGAGAATGTATGCAAATACTTGGACATAGCCCTGCAACATATCAACGACAAGGTGCTTTCTAATATGCTGCGCCATGTAGATAAGCGGCAGACACTCGACCTAATACGGACAATACGGGAAAAAGTACCCGGGATACACTTGCGCACTACTTTGATGACCGGCTTTCCGGGTGAGGATGAACAAGCGTTCGAGGAATTGAAGGACTTTGTGCGCGAAGCTAAATTCGAACGTATGGGTGCATTTGCCTATTGCGAGGAAGAAGGAACATACGCCGCAAAAAACTATGAGGACGAGATTCCGCAAGAAGTCAAGGAAGCTCGCCTTGACGAACTGATGGCAATTCAGGAAAATGTGGCGTTAGAATCCAACCAGTCAAAAATAGGAAAGACTCTGAAAGTGATAATCGACAAGGAAGATGCCGCCTATTACATCGGACGCACGGAATTCGATTCTCCGGAAGTCGACCCCGAAGTACTTATCAAAAAAGACAAACCGCTGACCATAGGAGAATTTTACCAAGCAGAAATAACCGATGCCCTTCCCTACGAATTGATAGCAGTTGTGAAATAATGCGAACCATACTCGAAGCAATCGACATAGCACTGTCGCACCGCATTCCGTTTTACGCCTACTGTATGCCCGGCTGCGACGGCATCGCATTCGGGGCACAGACTGACAATGGATTCACGTGCGGAGAAGGGTTCAAAATCGTGCCGTTTGATATATCCTCCAACCACGGCACAAAAATAATCTACAAGCAACTGAATGCTTCCGAGCTGCTGACGGAATGTCCAGAGAAAGGCGATTCTCTGCTCCCCGGAATATCGGAGGACAGTACATCGCGCAGCGAATATATGCAATCCATCGGATTGTGCATAGAAGAATTGCAAGCAAAAAAATTGGACAAAGTGGTACTTTCGAAAGTCATCACGAAAACACACAATATACAGTCGTGGGGCAAATTCTTCAACAAACTGTGCGACAGCTATCCCGACGCTTTCAAATTCATATTCTACAGCGAAGAAACCGGAGCATGGATAGGAGCGTCACCAGAGATATTGGGCAGTTACGACAATTCAACATTCACGACAATGGCGCTTGCCGGAACACGCAAATGCGGGACTCCGGGCGATTGGGACAATAAAGACATACGCGAACAGGAATATGTAGCGCACTACATCGCTGACACAATCCGGCGCACGGGAATAGATTTCACCATGTCCGACAGATTCACAAAACAAGCCGGAGGAGTGGAGCATCTCTGCAATTTATTCTCACTGAAATGCACTCTCCGGCAGGCACAGGACTTGATTGAAAAACTGCACCCCACTCCCGCATTGGCCGGACTGCCCAAACAAAAGGCCATCGAACTGATACACAAATCAGAGCGCCACGACCGTGAATACTACGGAGGCTACATAGGGCCGTTCTCTTCCGATGAGTTCCACTACTTCGTAAATCTTCGCAGCATGAAATTCGACAGCGGCGACTGCCGGATTTTCGTCGGCGGAGGAATCGTGTCAGATTCTGTTCCAGAAAGCGAATGGCTCGAAACCGAAACCAAATCCAAGACACTGCTCACCCTGCTTCCCAACGACAAACAAAGCCATCGCCCGGCAAATAATCTTACGACATAAGATTCATCCGGAAAACATTCATTCAAATAAATATACTTACCACTATTCCACAAAATTAAAAGGCCGGCATTGGCAATGCCGGCCATAGATAGTCACGATTGTCAGCAATCAATCACACATTACTTTCGAGGTCATAGTCCGGCCATCGCCGAGAATTACTTTCACGAAATAAAGCCCGCCATATAAAGAATCAAGAGATATAGTAGCATTCTCAGCACCGGCAGAATCGCCAGACATAACGACTTGTCCTTGCAAATTCACCACCTGCCATTGACCGATTCCGCAATTTGAAACCATAAATACATTCCTGCCGTCAAAGGTTATAATTCGATCTGACATAACAGAACCGGCACCACTCAGCGTGCTCACAATCTCCAGATTATCCAGTTTCAACGTTGCATAAGTAGAAGTTGTAAATCCATAGAACCCAAGATGATAGTCACCGGCTTCTTCCACATTGAACGTTTCCTCAATAACATTTTCCCAATCAGTATTCAATTTAAGATTCTCGTACTTTGCGATAGTCTCCGTAAACGTAGTCACATCAGAAGCGTCGGTGCCAAGTTTCACTTCCCAGCTATGCGAATCTATTGAAGTTGAATTATCGGCATAATAGCTTATTGTATATTGCCCGGCCTCAAAATGTATAGGCGGAGAAATGAGCCAGTCACGCCCCGTATCGCTTGAGCCTCCAATTTTCAATTGGGCAAAATTGCCATCAAGGCGCTGATACTCATATCCGTCGTCTATCGACCATCCGTAACTTGAATTCGAATGGTCATTAATGAATGTCCAAAGAGGTCCGTCACCGTCATCCTCAAATCCTGTCTTATATGGGACAGATGCCACTCCTACAATTCTAACCTCCTCCGTTGCGGCTTTCACTCCGGCTATACCGCCTGATAAAGGCTCTATTTCGTATACATATGCTCCCGGCACAGTCAATGTTTCGCTAAATTCCGTAGCACTTATCCCTGATGCGACAGCCACAGACTCATTACCCTGCCTACGGTAAACATTATACGTAATATTGTCAAAATCAGAATATCCGCCGTTAACCGTCTCCGTAGGAGCCAACCACTCGACATTCACCGTATTGCCATCTAATCTTATATTTAAATCATTAACAGATTCCAACATATCATATCCCGCAAAGACATCGACGGTAGCAGGAACTCCGGAAGCAGAGGCACTTTCTGCCGCTATCAGATAAGTATTCATTCCATCAGCCGCTGATTTATCTGAAAACGACGTGGCATCACCCGGCAGCACTGTCAACGGCTCAGACACGCCGAAACGATAAACCTTGACAGCGGTCACATTGACCGGATTGCCAGCGAAATCGGTTTCAGGCAACTCCCACGTAAGCTCCACTGTCCTATGATCAGCCCCGGAAACAGTTGCCACAAGGTTTTCCACCTTGCAAGGGAAAGCCTTATCCAAATCTTTCTTTATATACAAAGCTGTCATTTGGGCATTCGCTCCAAGCGTTCCGATACGAGTAGGCTCGCCAGTCTGAGGATTGACTGTCGTAAACCAGCCATAATCCGGATGCTGTTGCGCCCAATACAGCGTACCGTCGACATCAAAAGTCATCGACTGGAATTTGTTTGTCACTGCAAGATCGTGTGTAGTCCCGACCTGTGTCGCTTTGCCGGTAAACTTATCCAGCTTGCAAAACTGCCTGTAATCGGACATAGCATAAATATTTCCGTCCATATCCGACGCAAGAGCCACAAGCACCGCATCCACCTCCCGGCCATATCCATCAATCGCCTTAAGCTCACCTGTATCGCCCACACGCACAAGGTCGCCTGTCTCTATATCCACGACACAAAGACTTGTCTTCACTATAGATTCAGTGGAATACTCGTCTTCAGCCAAGGCGTACATAGTATTCGTCGAATAGTCATAGGTCATGTCCACCACACGCCTGTCTCCCTTATAGGATTCAGAAAGCAACTCGAACGACTCGGCATCATAAACGGCAAAAGAATCCGGGTACATTGCCCCAAAATCGTCAGGCTCAACAGTATAAGCATATATCTTACCGTCCAAATATTCTCCGGCTGAAAGATGATTATAGTACATATTCGTAGCCTTAAGCACCGTCACATTCGTAAAACCATCTGCTTCGAAAGACACAAATCCGAATCTCATATTCTCATCCCCCATCTGATAGCCATACAATGTCGGTACGGCTTTGGATTCAAAACAAGCCGACAACAACACAATCGCGGCTAAAACAAACTTACATAGTCTTTTTTCCATAGCAAAAACTTTCAGGCTCAATGATTGTTATGCACTATGCAACGGCAGAGCCTTTTTCCGTGGCATGGCAATAATGTCAGAATACCTATCTATTTATAAAATGCTTTATGCGGTTTGTTTAGTTTTATTCACAAAAGTAAGAGTAATTCTATAATTTCATCACCAAAAACAGTTAAATACAATTAACAACAATCATTTACCCTGACAAAAATTCACATCACACCACATTCAACCAACACCATATAAAAGAAAGTTTCCGCCTAAAACGGAAACTTTTTTGTATTATTTCCTTTTCATAAGGAAATAATTTGTATATTCGCTTCCATAGAAAACTCCCTAATTATGAATTTGGAGCAACTTAGTTTTATCACATATTGTGTAGGCAATCTCGCTGACGCGCTGAAAATGACACCCGGTAAAGTGTACAGACTTCTACGCTCTTCGGGCGTATTGAACGATTACATCATTCCGGGATATGACATTCTGCATACATTCAGCAAAGATTACATAACCAATGATTTAATCGATTGTCTTAAAGGTAAAGGAGCATTGCAATGAAACTATATCACGCGTCATACTGCATCATCAAGAAACCGGATGTGTTACATTCACGGGACAATCTTGATTTCGGGAAAGGCTTTTACCTTACCACTCTATATGAACAAGCCAAAAAATATGCAATGCGCTTCTTATTAAGAAAACAAAAAGCTTACATAAATGAATACATATTAGATGACGACATACATAACTTCAACATCAAAATTTTCAAATCATACGATGAAGAATGGTTGGATTATGTAGGAAAGTGCCGTAAAGGTATACAAACAGGCACTTACGACATAGTTGAAGGAGGCATAGCAAACGACAAAGTGTTCAACACAATCGACCTTTATTTCTCAGGAGCAATGAGTAAAGATGACGCATTGGGAAGGTTGGCATTTGAACATCCAAACCATCAATTATGCATACTCAATCAAGATGTAATGAACAATCATCTGCATTTCATCAATGCAACAGAAATAAAATCAGGAGAAATTTAGTATGGAAGCCAATAAAACCGTTCTGCAAATGAAATATGCAAGAATTGTAAAAATTTTTGCAGACAAATTACACATGCCATACGAAGACGCTTTAGATTTTTTTTATAATTCAGACACTTACATCTTAATAAGTAAAGGAATTGCCGATATGCACTGCCGCAGTGATGAGTATCTCGCCGACGAACTACTTATGGAATGGAACAAGCGATAAAAAATTATTAATGGGTGTGCATAATTTAGCATACAGCAATAATAAAAAATCAGCCGGCATTACTTTTGATGCCGGCTGATTTTTACAAATTCCAGAAAGCCTGTTATACGTAACCTTTGATGATACCGCGCTTGGAATTGCGGACGAACAAAATAATCTCGTCGCGTTCCTTTGAAGCCGGAAGCTCCGCCTCTATGCGCTCAACGGCATCACTATTATTGTAGCCCGAAAGATACAGATAACGGTAAATATCCTGAATGTCGCGTATCTGTTCGTTGGTGAAATTACGGCGGCGCAAACCTATCGAATTGACCCCGGCGTATGCAATCGGCTCACGGGCAGCCTTCACGTAAGGAGGCACGTCTTTATTTACCAGCGCCCCGCCTTGAAGCATCACGTGCGCGCCTATATGGCAGAACTGATGAATCAATGCCCCACCGCCTATCACGGCAAAATCGTCGATTTGCACTTCACCGGCCACCTGCGACGCATTTGATATGATAATATTATTACCGAGCAGACAATCGTGTGCCACATGTGAATAAGCCATTATCAAGCAATTGTTGCCAACAACAGTCTTTCCTTTAGCTGCCGTGCCACGGTTGACCGTCACACACTCACGCAATGTAGTGTTGTCGCCGATTATTGCAAGCGTCTCCTCGCCGTTGAATTTCAAATCCTGCGGAATCGCACCGATTACCGCACCGGGGAAAATATTACAATTCTTGCCGATACGCGCGCCTTCCATAATCGTAACGTTGCTCGCGATTTTTGTCCCTTCGCCAATCTCCACATTACGATCGATAGTGACAAACGGGTCTATCACTACTCCCGGAGCAATCTTAGCGTCCGGATGTATATAAGCCAATGGTTGTTTCATACGAACATTATTTATTCTTAATAATCTGTGCCATAAATTCAGCCTCCGACACGACTTTATCACCTACAAACGCATATCCTTTCATATATGCGCATCCGCGGCGCAATTCAGTCATATAGGAAACATGGAACATCAAAGTGTCGCCCGGCACTACTTTCTGACGGAATTTCACATTGTCTATCTTCATAAAATAAGTGGAATAACGCTCCGGATCATCCACCGTATTAAGAACGAGCAATCCTGCGGTCTGAGCCATAGCCTCCACCTGCAACACGCCCGGCATTACCGGCTCAGCCGGGAAATGCCCTTGGAAAAACGGCTCATTGCCCGAAACATTCTTCACTCCTACTATATGCTTCTCCGTCATTTCAATCACCTTGTCGACCAACAAGAACGGATAACGGTGAGGCAACAGCTCACGTATACGGTTGACATCCATTATAGGAGTGGCATTCGGGTCATAGAACGGCGGTTGCACATCCTGACGCTTCAATTCGCGACGGATTTTCTTTGCAAACGTAGTATTAATCTTATGTCCCGGACAAGTGGCGATAATCCGTCCTTGTATTCTTCTGCCAATCAAAGCCATATCGCCCACCACGTCGAGCAATTTGTGGCGCGCCGGCTCATTCTTGTAAACCAACGGTGTATCGTTGATAAATCCGAACTCTGTGACTTTCTTCCTCGGCACGTTCATCATATCGGCTATGCGGTCCAATTCCGATTGGGCAACAGGAGTGTCATATATCACGATTGCATTGTCGAGATCCCCACCCTTAATAAGGTTGTGTTTTACAAGCTCCTCTATTTCGCGCACAAAAACGAATGTACGGCTTGCCGAGATTTCTTTTGCGAAATCGTCGAGCGTATCAAGAGTTGCAAACTGATTAGCCAGCACTACCGAATTGAATTCAATACGCACATCGACACAAAAATCGCTGTCGGGTATGGCACATATAGAAGCCCCTGTATTGTCGTCCTTCAAAACGGTGCGTTGACGCACGGCATACACCAAAGCTTCTTCCGACTGCTCCACGACACCCGTTTCCGCTATCTTCTCGGTAAAAATCTTAGAGCTGCCGTCCAAGATAGGCACTTCAGGACCTGTAAGCTCAACAAGGCAGTTATCGACCCCGGCTGCGAACAATGCCGCCATGGCGTGTTCTATCGTGCAAACCTTCACATCGCCGGAAGCAATCACAGTGCCCCTTTGCGTGTCAACGACATTTTCAGCTACAGCCTCCACCGGTTCGCTCCCCTCGATGTCAAGACGCTTGAACCGCCTGCCGTAATTGTCAGGAGCGGGCTTAAAAGTAGCCTCTATTTCCAATCCTGTATGCAAGCCTTTGCCTTTAACGACAAATGAATCTTTTAAAGTACACTGTTTCATAACTATATCTTTTTATTATTTTTCAACTCTTCCATTTCCTTTCTCAGCTCCTTCACGGATTCAAACACCTCGCCAAGCCGCTTCAGATATGCCGACTGGCGCATAAACAACCTCGCGTCAATAGCAGGGTAACCGATTACAGTCTTGCCGTCGCCGGGATTTGAATGCACACCGGCCTGCGCTCCGAACTTGTTGCCATCGCCTATAATAATATGTCCGGCAAACCCGACCTGCCCCCCAATCATATTATGCCTACCTATCTTGGTAGAGCCGGCAATGCCTGTCTGTGCGGCAATCACCGTGTTCTCCCCTATCTCCACATTATGCGCCACCTGAATCAGATTATCAAGTTTCACGCCACGGCGCACGACCGTAGCACCCATTGTGGCACGGTCGATTGTCGTATTAGCACCTATCTCGACATCATCCTCAATCACCCCCCTGCCTATCTGGGCAATTTTCTCATAACTGCCATCCTTAGGAGCGAAGCCGAAGCCGTCGCTACCGATAACCGCTCCCGAATGGATAATACAATTGCTTCCAATCTCGCAGCCATAATACACTTTCACACCGGCATATAGCACCGTATTATCCTTTATCACGGCATTGTCGCCGATGTAGCATTGAGGATATATCTTTACATTCCTGCCGATTTTCACACCGCTGCCTATATAAGAAAAACTGCCAAGATACACATCATCCGGCAACTCAACACCTTGGGCAACAAACACAGGGTTCTCGACACCTCTTTTCTCGGGGACAACAGTCTTGCTTATCAAATTAAGCAAATCGGCCAAAGTGGCATAAGGGTCGTCCACCTTGATAAGCGTAGCCTTTACCTCCCTTTCCGGATTAAAATCCCTCCTCACCAATACGGCAGAGGCATCAGTATCGTATATAAAATGCTCATATTTAGGATTCGCGAGAAACGTCAAAGCGCCTTGTCCCGCCTCTTCAATCTTGGCGTAAGTGCAAATTTTGGCTGACGGGTCACCGACAACGTCGCCCTTTACAATCTCCGCCAATTGGGCAGCAGTCATTTCCATTAGTTCCTTTTTTGTATTGTTTAATATGCAAAATTAATACATTTTCCATTCACTATGAAATATTAAGCCGCCCAATCGCCTTTTAAAAGAAAAGCTACTGCACATTTCAGCCCCTTTGTGCAATTTTTACCGTTTTTTGTATGCCAATACAATAGATTTGTGTATATTTGCAGCCTGCATTCACAACTATGCAGATAGTTTATCATAAACAAAAACAAGCAATATAAACTATGAAGCTATTACAAGCTAAGTTAGCTAAGTACGACGAACCACAAAAAGCCAAAGCGGCAGGAATTTACCCCTATTTCCGGGCAATATCGAGCGAACAGGACACTGAAGTAATCATCAACGGCAAAAAAGTGCTGATGTTCGGGTCGAACTGTTATACAGGACTTGTCAACCACCCGAAAATCAAAGAAGCGGCCATAGCCGCCATCAAAAAGTATGGAACAGGATGCGCCGGCTCACCTTTTCTCAACGGCACACTCGACATCCACAAGCAATTGGAAGCCCGCCTTGCCGCATTCGTAGGCAAAGAGGACGCTATGATATATTCAACCGGATTTGAGGTCAATTTGGGAGTAGTATCCTGCCTTACAGGACGTGAAGACTACATTCTATGGGACGAGCAGGACCATGCCTCGATAATCGAAGGCCGCAGACTGTCATTCTCCAATTCCCTTAAATACAAGCACAACGATATGGAATCGTTGGAAAATCAACTTAAGAAATGCGCCCCCGACAAAGTAAAGCTGATTGTCACCGACGGCGTGTTCTCGATGGAAGGGGATGTGGCAAAACTGCCTCAAATAGTGGAGCTGGCGAAAAAATACGACGCGACAGTGATGGTCGACGAAGCCCACGGCATAGGCGTGTTCGGACGGCAAGGACGCGGCACATGTGACCATTTCGGCGTATCCGACGATGTAGACCTGATAATGGGAACATTCAGCAAATCGTTCGCCTCGCTCGGAGGATTCATCGCCTGCGACAAGACAATAACCAACTACCTGCGCCACCACTCGCGCTCCTACATCTTTACGGCAAGCATAACACCGGCCTCGACAGCCGCCGTCAACGCCGCACTCGACATTATGGAAAGCGAGCCGGAACGTCAGCAGCACCTATGGGATCTCACCCACTACGCCTTGGAAGGCTTCCGCAATCTGGGATGCGAAATCGGCCATACAGAGACACCCATAATACCTTTGTTCATCCGCGACAACTATATGACATTCGCAATCACACGCGACCTCCTCGAAGAAGGCATTTTCGTCAATCCAGTTGTCTCACCGGCAGTAGCGCCGACCGATACGCTGATACGTTTCAGCCTTATGGCAACGCACACCAAAGAGCAATTGGACATAGCCCTCGAAAAGATAGGAAAAGTGTTCCGCAAATACAATCTGATAAAATAATCAATACTCGATACAAACTAAAAACGGGATGCCGCCTCGATGCCGCATCCCGTTTTTTTCATCTTCATATTGTTTCACTCATTAATGATTGAATCCTTAAAACCAAGAAAATAAAGTACACCGTCGATTCCTATCGTCGAAATGCTCTGCCTTGCGGTCTGTTTCACCTTAGGCTTGGCATGGAAAGCGATACCCAGCCCGGCAATCGTTATCATCGGCAAATCGTTGGCCCCGTCACCCACAGCAATCGTCTGCGCAATATCCACATTCTCCACCTGAGCAATCAGCTTCAGCAGCTCCGCCTTACGATGACCGTCGACTATCTCGCCAACATACCTTCCGGTAAGTTTACCGTCGACTATCTCAAGCTCATTGGCATATACATAATCTATATTGAACTTGTGCTTCAAATAGTTGCCGAAATAAGTAAATCCGCCTGACAATATTGCAATCTTATAACCGGCGCGCTTCAGGACGCGCATCAGCCGCTCCACCCCTTCAGTAATAGGAAGGTTCTCGGCAATCTCGCGCATAACCGACTCGTCAAGCCCTTTCAACAAGGCTACACGCTCCGTGAAGCTCTCCTTGAAATCTATCTCCCCGCGCATGGCACGCTCGGTGATGGCGCGCACCTTGTCGCCCACGCCGGCTTTCTCCGCAAGCTCGTCTATGACCTCCGTCTTTATCAGCGTGGAATCCATATCGAAACATATCAGCCTACGGCAACGCCTGTACATCGTATCCTGCTGCAGAGATATGTCAAATTCCAACTCATTGGCAAGTTCCATAAACTCCGACTGCATGGCAGCATAGTCATAAGGCGTTCCACGCACAGAAAATTCTATGCAGCCCTTGGAACGGGAATCATCGTTGTCGGTAAGCGTCATCCTGCCGGTAAGACGCTGTATGGCATCGATATTAAGTCCCTGCTTAACTATTACCTGCGTAACAGCGGCAATCTGCCGCGCCGATATATGCCGCCCCAAAATGGTTATGACGTACTTGTTCTTTCCCTGCATTCCGACCCACTCCTCGTAGTCGTCAAGGCGAACCGGCGAAAAGCGGATGTTCACACCCAGCTCCGAAGCCTTGAACAACAAATCTTTCATGATGTTGCCGCTGCGGCTGCTGTCGGTCTTGAACAATATGCCAAGCGACAACGTATGGTGGATGTCGGCCTGGCCTATGTCGAGTATGTCGGCTTCATATTTTGCAAGTATCTCTGTCAAAGCCGACGACACCCCCGGACGGTCCTGCCCGGAAATGTTTATCAAGATGAGTTCTATACTGTTATTTTCCATTACCGTTCTTTTTACAGCATCAAAAATATCCTTTTATATTGCAATAAACAAAAAAGCATCGTGTTTTTACAATTGTTAACTTTTGAATAAATATTCAAAAACAAGACTCAAGACAGATGTTCAAACCTTTCAAACACGCCCTGTCAACAGCAAAAGAACACTACTTTTCAACGCTTTATAAATTTACATTATCAAGAAAAGGCATTATTAAATTGCGCTAAAACGCATTAAAACCATTGCATATACAATTATTATTGCATATCTTTGCAGCCGAAATGAATATAACGGAAAGAAAAGAGTTTCTTTCCGGCCGAAAATCGGCAAAGGCTTTTCTCAGGCGGACGCCCAAGAAAGTCTTTAGTATGAACTTTAATTTTTTATAATGAGGAAAACAATTTCGTTTATTGTGATTCTTGTCGTCCTCTTGTCTTTCTCTTCCGCCTACAACACGCAAGAAATCGACGGTAATGTGAACTCGTTCGCTCCCAATTTCACGGTAAGCGGCAACGATTCGACATTCACGCTAAGCAAAGAAAGAGGCAAATATGTGCTGCTCAATTTCTGGTCGTCAGACGATGCGGAATCCCGGATAAGGAACATCAAGGCCAGCAATGCGGCAAAAAACGCGGACAAGGAAATCGTATTTGCGTCAATCAACTACGACAGAAGCGAACGCCTGTTCAACGAAATTCTAAAAGTTGACGGCATCGACAGGAATTCACAATTTTATGACAAGGACGGAACGGAATCTGAAGTGTACAAACAATTCCGTCTTGACAAAGGATTAAACTGCTATCTGATAAACCGTGACGGAAAAATAGTGGCTGTAAATCCTGACTTAGACAAATTGACAGAACTTTTGTAAGTCAATAACAACAAAAGCCAACCGGGACAGCGGATCCATTCCGCTATCCCGGTTGCTTTTGTAATAATGCTTTTGTAATAACTGAAGTGTCCAAATAGTGAAGTCAATTGTAACGGCATTACTTCCATAAAAATACCACATAGTGTAACTTCTATTGGAGAGACAGCTTTTGAAGAATGCGAAAACCTGAAATATGTTGAGCTATCCGGCAGTGTAGGTGAAATGGCATTCAAAGAGGCTTAATATGCCTCTGCGTGAAGTGGGCTTGCCTTGGAGATAAGAGAGCCTCGTTGAGGCTCCAGAGTTGCCCCATGCAAGCGCAGCTTTGCGGAACGCAGCTTGGGGTGGGACAGCCCTAACCTCAACAAGGCCTCGTGGAGGACACACAAATGTTGAGTGAGGAGTGTTGAGAGTTGAGAGTCGCTTTATTCACTCAACATTAAACTATCAACACTGAACAATGTGCGACCTCCACGAGGCCGATTACTTTGCCAGCCACCTACCCACCGCCAAGGCGGCGGTGTTACGCATCAACAGTCCCCACGGGGCTGGCTTCATCGGCGGCAGCGTATTACACCTCATAAACCGAATTCCAATATTTTTAGCGGACACCAATAAAAATCAATAAGTATTATCGTCACAATTTACTTAGCAATAGACAACACATAATCTTGTCAATCTGTTGCTACACAGTCTAATAAAGCAGTGTAACAACAGGTGACAATCTTAAATCTTCGATTTAAATCAGACAGCCTTATTTCAGGTTGTCGAGCCACGAGCGGATGGTGGCGGAGGATGCGTTGTTGAGGAGCTTGCCTTCTTGGATATTAAGTCCGGGATAGGTCTTTTTCAACACCTCAACACTGTTGGAGATGCCACTGCCGCCGGAAGTGGCGAACGGTATGACGGTCTTGCCTTTTAAATCGTGACTTTCGATGAAAGTGTTGATAATTCGCGGTGCTTGATCCCACCAGATTGGATAACCGATGAAAATGACATCGTAAGCGGCAATATCAACCGGGTTACCGCCAAGTGAGGGACGCGATTCGGGATTGTTCATCTCCACAGAACTGCGCGAACGGTCGTCGTTCCAATTCAAGTCGGCACTTGTGTATTCCTTTTCAGGAACAATCTCATAAAGTTGTCCGCCTGTCGCTTCCGCTATTTTTTCAGCTACACTTTCCGTAGTACCTGTGGCCGAAAAATAAGCAACCAATATTTTCGCGCCGTCCATACCCTTGTTCTCCGCTTTCTGTGCGCACGCCGTCAGGGAAATACCCACAGCCGCCATAATTGCCAATAAAATCCTATTCATAAATATATTAATTGTTAATTCTTATTTTCACCGTTTCCAGTCTGCCAGCGGCTTCCACAACCGCCACATATATACCTGAAGCAAGCCCCTTAGTAGAAAATGATCGTTCTGCCGTATCAAAAAGCAAACGCCCTGCCACATCGTAAAGGCGCAACGCATCAAATTCGCCATTTACTTGCAATAATCCATTTGCACAAACAACAGATAGACCACTATCTACTCCAACAGTTTCCACACCGGCCTGAAGATCATCATAATTGATGTCGTCCAACCAATCGGAAATCATTGAATGGCAATTTGAAGTTTGTGATGAACGTATCCATAGCGAAGGCTCTAAAAAGTTGCCGCCGGGTATCAAACGCCGGGCATCAGCCTCTACCCCACTGATACCGCTGCTCGCGCTCGACACTATCAATCCGATATTCTTGCCAGCCATCTGACTACCATAAGTGAACAGAAACGTTTGCATCGGAGCAGCCATACTGCTCCACCACAAAGGAGCAGCCACAATCACTGTACTGTATTCGTCAAGATTATCAACAGATGTCTTGATAGCCGGATAAGAAGCCGGATCATCGGGATTTTCCCTTATTGTAGAAATCAATGCGCTGCCTATGGCATAATTGTTCGCGGCATAGTCGATGCCCTCCTCTGCTGGCTCAACTTCAAGCACATCCGCATCAATCTGCGTCTGCAAATCGTCGACAATAGTGCGGGTGTTGTTCGTAAAACTATAATACACAACCAAAGTTTTTGCTTTTAATGGCGCTATTGCCAATAATGACATCAGCGCCAACATCATAATTTTAATACCAATTGTTTTCATAATTATTTATTTTATTTTCAGACCCGGTATCAACGGGGCTACATCAATCAATTCCAAATCTTTCACCATCGCCAACGTGCCTTGCTTATACTTTTGGAAGTGCGGCGTTTTCAAATGGCTTTCGTAGGCTGCACGGTCGGCATAGATTTCGAGGATGGTCACTTTATGCGGAGCATTTTTCTCGGCAGTGGCATAGAGAGTCAATACGCCCGGCTCCAACCGCATCGAAGCTTCGATTTCCTCCTTCAAAAAGGCATTGTAGGCATCCAATTGAGCCGCATCGACGGTAATCTTCGACAGACGCACCAAATTGTTTCCGGCAGTATCAGGCTTGGCATATTCCTGCTTGATGATGCGCAACGCCTTAATAGCGGCAGAGAAGCCGATGTAGGGCAGGCATTGAATGACAGCGGCGGTCAATGTTTCTGGCGAGTTGCCCGCGTTGATGTTGCCGTGATAGTGCGAATGGAGCTGGCTCTCTGCTTCCAAGGTGGTCAGTACGCAATAGCCGAGCAACTCGCGTGTCTTTAGGTCGAGTGCGCCACGGCTGTATATTTCGCCGAAGAAATAGTCCGTGAGGAACTGCTCCACGTCCTTGCCCATGTCGCCGGGCAGACCTTCCATCACCGAGACGATACCGCCGGGATATTGTTTGTCCTGAATGGTTTTGCCAGTCTCGTGGCGTGTTTCTTCCGTCACCGTGCCTTGCTTTTCCAATGGCAGGCTGATGCCTCGCTCCTTGAACACCTCATTCACCGTGGCCACGGCATTCAGCATCTTGGGGAAGCCGATGAACGGAGCGGTGAGATACATCACCTCGCGCAGTTCCTCCGGGGTGACACCCACGTTGAGTGCCGCACCCGCATGGGCTTTTAGTTGCGGAAGCGTCTGCATCGTGGCGAGGGTGACGCAGGTAATCATTTCGCGTTGTTTCAGCGTCAGTTCACCCGTCCGGAACACCTCGCCGAAGATAAACTTCTGAAGAATGTCCATCATTTCCGGGTCTGTGCCCTGCCCGGTCAGGGCTTCACCGCCAAATAGGGTGCGGTAATTCTGCTTGCATACTTCGATTCTATCCATATTGTCTGTTGTTTGTGCCGTCGCGGACAGGCTTCCTGCCAATGCGAGGGCGATTGTTGCTATGATATTCTTCATTTTTCTATTGATAAATGTTATAAACTCTTGCCTAACTGGTAGGCTTGCTGTGGATAATCCGTATTCCTGACGCTGCCTGCCGTCCACACGCCCGAAGCCACCACTTCGCCCACGCTTGTCCATCCGAGATAGTCCATCAGCGTATGGTAATGCACCAGCATCGGCTCCGCCTCCTTCTTGGCGGTATCAGCGTAGGTCATCAGGAAAGCGGCCTTCTTCCGTGCGCCCTTTATCTGTCCGTTGATGGCATAGAAGCGGTCTATCACCCGTTTCATCTGTGCCGAGATGCTGAAATAATACATCGGCGTAGCGAATACCACCATGTCTGCGTCTATCAAATGGGGACGGAGTTCTTGAAAGTCGTCGTTGAAAATACATGACCCGTTCATGCCACAACGGTTGCAGGCGCGGCACGGCTCCACCTGCTTGAAAGCACAATCGAAACGGAACACCTCATGCCCCTTTTCTTCCGCGCCTTTGATGAACTGCTCCGCCAGATAAGCGGAATTTCCGTTCTTACGGGGACTGCCCGTCAATACTACTATCTTCATTTTGTCTGTCTTTGATTCGTTATCGTTTATGTGGTTGAAAGCCTGCACAATCCCTGTTCCGGCTACGGCTGTACCCAAAGTAGCGAGTGCAGACTTCTTCAAAAATTCTCGTCGTTCCATCAGTGTCCGGGATTAAAGTCCTGTCATCTTCTCTTGGTCTTCGGGGTAGCGTCCTCCGACTATCTCGATGCTGTCCAAATGGCGGCGGATATCCTCCAGTTCTTCGGACGTAAACTGTATGTCTGTACCGCCGATGTTTTCCTCAATACGTTCGATGCGTTTCGTGCCGGGAATGGGGACAATCCACGGCTTCTGCGCCAGCAGCCAGCCGAGAGCGATGCGGGCAGGGGTGGTCTCTTTCCGCTTGGCAAGCTCTTCCACATATTCCACCAATTCCATGTTATGCTTCAGGTTCTCGCCTTGGAAACGAGGAATGGCGGAACGGAAATCGGTCTTGTCAAACTTCGTGTCCTTGTTGAATCGCCCGGTCAGCATCGCCTTACCCAGCGGACTGAACGGCACGAAGCCGATACCGAGTTCCTCCAGCGTGGGCAGCAGTTCCGCTTCGGGCTTCCTGTACCACAGGGAATATTCGCTCTGCACGGCGGTCAGCGGACAGACGGCGTGGGCACGGCGCACGGTGGCAGGAGCGGCTTCCGACAATCCCCAATGCAGCACCTTTCCTTCCTTTATCAGTTCGTCTACGGTCTCGGCTACTGTCTCGATAGGCACATTCGGATCCACGCGATGCTGGTAATAAAGGTCGATATAGTCGGTACGCAGGCGGCGCAACGAGCCTTCCACAGCCCGGCGGATGGTTTCCGGACGGCTGGAGAGCGAGACGGGACGTGCCGATGTCGTCAAGTCCGGCGTTTCGGACAGGTCGTAACCGAACTTGGTGGCAATGACCACCCGGTCGCGCACAGGCTGCAACGCTTCACCTATCAAGTCCTCGTTTTGGCCGTAGCTGTACACTTCTGCGGTGTCGAAGAAAGTCACGCCCAAGTCCACTGCCTTGCGAATCGTTTCTATTGCGTCCTTACGGTCGGGATACGGGGGATAGCTTTGCGTGAATCCCATGCAACCCAATCCAATGGCAGATACTTTTAGCCCGTCTTTTCCCAATGTCCTTGTTTTCATTGCTGTTCCTCCTTTCTGTATGTCTTCCCGAAGCTGGTGCATTTGCCAATGGTTTCGCCAGTACGTAGGTAGGTGTAGTTCGGCATCTCGAAGAGAACAGGTTTCAACTTGTCGTAATCGGGCTTTCCCTTTTCGTTCAGGCAATCTTCGTCCACATAGGTGTTCGTTATCTTGCAGATGAAGTTGTCGAAGGTGTCCGTTTCGTAGTTGTCCACCACCTCGCGCTCCATCACCAACGGGCTTTCATCGATGACGGGCGTTCCGGCTTCGCCCTTGTGATAGATAAATACATCCGACTTGTCTGCCTTTGCTCCGCCCACGCAGCCTACATAGTCGGCACGCACGAGCATCGCCTCGCTTACCATATTAACGGACACCTTGCCCGTCTGCCAGACCCCTTCATTGGTGTAATGTTTCTTGAACATACTGAGCATAATCAGGTCGTGCCCGATGATACCCACATGGGCGACCAGCAGCCAGTTCACTTTTCCGTTCACTTCCGTACCCACGACAACTGCGGGCGTGGGATACAATGCCAATACATTTCCGATGTTCTTCTTCATTGTCTTTTTATGTTTATAATCCTATTATTCTCTATTAGTTCGGAGAGACCTTTCAGTATCTCCACTTCGTTAGGTTCCAAAGGGATGGAAGTCTCTCCGTAAAGGAAATAGCGCAAGAGTTGTTGCGGTGTTACATGGTGACGGTATGCGATGAAGCACACCGCCTCGTCCGCGCACAATTCTTCAGGTAATTCTGTTTTCTGTTCCATTCTTCTATATTCTTAATTGTTTGATGCAAAATTACACCGGAATAAGAAAGAACCCCGTAACCATAAGTGGGCAAACCATACCATTTTCACTGAAATTGCGTGTCTGCGTAAATCATTGTCAGTGAAATGCATTATCTTTGTATCGGTTTAACAGGAAACAAGATGAGCAAGATATTGAAAGTTAGGAATGTCAATGATTACAGCCGCTACCTCGGATGCGCCGACCAGCACCCGTTGGTCAGCGTCATTGACTATGACGAGGTTTCGCCCATACGCCACAGCCTGAACAATTACAGTGTGTATGGGCTGTTCCTGCGGGACGATGCCGATGTGGATTTGGACTATGGTTGCGGCAAATACGATTATAACAAAGGTACGCTGCTCTGCGTGGCTCCCGGACAGATTGGCGGTAAAGAGGATAATGGCGAGCGGGTGGCGATTACCGGTTGGGCGCTCCTGTTCCATCCCGACCTGCTGCATGGTTTCCCGCTCGAAAAGCGTATCAAGGAGTATTCGTTTTTCGACTACCGCGTGAATGAAGCCCTGCACATGATCGACGAAGAACACGATATTCTCGTTTCGCTGATGCGCCAGATGCGTGAGGAACTTGACAAGAATTCGGACGAGCTTCAAAACGCCATTCTCGTGGGCTACATTGAACTGACGCTCAACTTCTGCCAGCGATTCTACAACCGCCAGTTCGTCACCCGAAAGGTTGAAAACTCCGACATCCTCGTCCGCTTCGACCGCCTGCTTCGTGAGTATTTTGAGGACAAACTCCAGCTGACCCTCGGCTTGCCTACCGTGCAGTATTGCGCCGACAAGCTCTGTATGTCGCCCAATTATTTTGGCGATGTCATCAAGAAAACCACCGGCGACACGGCGAGCGGTCACATCCGCCAATTCGTCATCCAGCTTGCCAAGAACGGGCTGGCGGCGGGGGAAACCCTTTCCCAAGTATCCGACCGCCTCGGCTTCGAATATCCCCAGCATTTCAGCCGGATGTTCAAGAAACAGGAGGGGGTTACGCCGTCAGAGTATGTCGGAAAGATGCGATTGTGATGTCTTGGGTCATCTTTCATCGGTAGCGTTTCCCTCAAACAGCAGCTCCGCATTCTTCCACAATATATCCTCACTGTAAGGAGCCAATTCTTTATCCGCAGCCAGCGTTTGTTTCAGTCTTTGCAGGTTGCTTTTCAGCACAGCATCGGGCAAATAGGGATAATCCGAACCGTAAAGGATATGGTCGGGCGTAGTGAGGGTGAGCAGCGAATGCAATACTTCAATAGTCGGATTGCCTGCCAAGTCGAAGTAGAGGCGCGACAGGTTACCTTCCCAGTCTATCGGCTGCATATAGCCCTGCGCAACCATTGCC
>URQP01000009.1 GCA_900550025.1 uncultured Porphyromonadaceae bacterium
TCAGGAGATGAAATACTATCAGCGCCTTGCCGATGCCTTCACTCCGATGGCAAAAGGAATGGGCAGCGAATTCTGCAATCAGAATGCATACGATGCGGTGCAGATACATGGCGGCTCAGGATTTATGAAGGATTATGCTTGCGAACGGATTTACCGGGATGCGAGAATCACTTCAATTTATGAAGGCACCACTCAGTTACAAGTTGTTGCGGCCATACGCCACGTGACCACTGGTACATATCTTAACCGTATCAAGGAATACGAGGCGATGGAGTACTCTGAAGAGTTGAAGTCCTTGAAAGACAGGCTTGTGGAAATGACGTCTTTATATGAGAAGGCCGTTACTGCTGTCACTGAAGTTAAGAATACCGAATATGTCGATTTCCATGCCCGCAGGATGGTGGAAATGGCCGGACATATAATTATGGGCTACCTTTTACTTGGAGATGCAACACGCAATGGCGATTTCTTGAAATCTGCGAATGTTTATGTGAATTACGGAGAAGCGGAAGTTGCCAAGAACTATAAGTTCATAATGGATTCGAATCTGGATAAACTTCAATTATATAAGTAAAGAAATTTACGAATTGAATCACATAAACAATGCGGGACACGCCGTTGGCGGAGTTCCGCATTGTTTGTATTTGAAAGAAAGAAAACTTTTTCAGTTAAAGTTTTGTGCTTTAGGACGATATTGGTTAGATTTGCGAATATTTATTACACCGAATGCGCCCTTACATAAAATTGTTAATTGTTTTGTTCGTAACTTTTGCCGTAATGATAGCGTTGTCTGAATTAAAAGATGTACGCATCTTAGGTTATGAAATTGCGACTATGCAAAATGGTGGTGCAAAGGGAATTGACACAATTACACAATCTGACACTCCAATTAAAAACACAGTGGATACAGTTTGTTTGGCAGAAGAAGATACTGTGCCATGCACAATATTGTTGTTGGGAGACTCGATGGTTGAAGGGTTACGGCTTAGATTAGGAGCATACGCATATCATAACGGACACAAATTGTATACGGTGATATGGTATGGCTCCACTACAAAACAATGGGCGGAAAGTGGAAAGATTAGACATTATATCTATGATATGAAGCCGGATTATGTTATGATATGTTTGGGCGGAAATGAGTTATTTGTCAGGGATATTAATAGCCATAGAAAATATGTCCGGAAAATAGTTTCTGAAATAGGACAAATCCCATTTGTGTGGATAGGTCCACCAAATTGGAAAGATGATACAGGTATCAACGCTTTGATTTATTCGGAAATCGGAAACCGTTTTTTTGTGTCGAAAGATATGCACTTCGAGAGGGCAGATGACGGCAGGCATCCAACAAAGGAATCATCCTATGAATGGATGGACAGCGTGGTGAGATGGATGAAGCATTCTGTGCCGCATCCCCGTTTGAACACACCCCAAATGAAAATCAAAAATCCATATAAGACAATTGTATTGACACCGGATGATTGACAGGATAATCGACATATTATCTTCTCAGGCGGATAATCCGTTGATGTTCAACAGTAAGCTGTTTTGGATACTTTTTATGCTGTTTATTCCGTTATATGGCTGGCTCATAATCAGACAGAGACGGATAGCAATGGAATTATATGTCATTGCATTCAGCCTTTTCTTCTATTACAAAGCAAGTGGATGGTGTACAGTCCTGCTAATTGCGAGGACGTTAATAGATTATTACCTTGTACGCGCAATGGATGATTCTCCAGATCCGCGGTTGCGTAAGATGTTACTTGTCATATCTATTGTTTCTGCCATAGGCATACTTGCATATTTTAAATATGCCAATTTCTTGATATATAATTTGTCGGCCATTATAAAAGGTAATTTCCAGCCGCTTGACATAATACTGCCTGTCGGAATTTCTTTTTATACATTCCAGTCGATAAGCTACACTGTCGATGTCTACAAGCGGAAGGCGCAAAAAGCTAATTCACTATTAGATTATTTATTTTATCTGTCGTTTTTCCCATACGTGGCAGCCGGACCTATTATGCGTGCTTCTACATTTCTCCCGCAAATATACACGCCTAAGAGAATTACAGACGATTCTGTTTTCAGCGGATTATGGCTTGTGATGACAGGACTTGTTAAAAAAGCTGTCATTGCCGATTATATAGCCCAATATAATGATATGGTGTTTTCAAATCCATCCGGCTATAGCGGCTTTGAATGCATGATGGGTGTGCTTGGCTACTCCGTTCAAATTTTCTGTGATTTCTCAGGATATTCCGACATTGCGATAGGAATAGCGCGTATCATGGGCTTTGATTTGGGTATAAATTTCCGCTCGCCTTACAAATCATTAAATATCACAGATTTCTGGCACAGATGGCATATATCTTTGTCGACATGGTTAAGGGACTATGTGTATATACCTCTTGGCGGAAACCGCAAAGGAAAAGTCAGGACTTATATGAATCTGATGTTGACAATGCTGATAGGCGGAATATGGCATGGGGCAGGATGGTGCTTTGTTTTGTGGGGCGGGATGCATGGTTTGGGACTTATTGTGCATAAAGCGTTTTCTTCGCGTGTCAGACACTCCGCAAATATGTTGTACAAATTATTGTCGTGGGCGGTTACGTTCATTTTTGTAACATTGCTTTGGGTATTTTTCAGATCCGGGAATTTTTCAATCGCATTGAATATGTTCGGAAAAATATTCACAGATATGAATATTGAGATGGTGTTACCATATATATCGGCACGTATGGAGTGGTTCATTATGTTGTCGGTTTCATTTGCAGCTATTTTTGCTCCGGTAAGATTTTATAGTTTTATTGAAACTAAATTCATCTCCTCCCGCTTATGGATTAAAATAATTGTATTTGCGGCTGTGGTACAATTGATTCTTGAATTTTCGGGAGCATATGTCTCACCATTTATATATTTCCAATTTTAAATCGACTATACTATTTTTATAAAATAAGGCAGCATCCCGGTATAACTTCCAAACAAGCTTGGTGATTCAACTCGGATTTGCATTATCTTTGCAATATGAAATCATATCTGCAAATAGAGAATCTTTCGAAATCGTTTGGCGACAGGTTGTTGTTTGGCGATGTTACATTAGGCATATTTGAAGGCGATAAGGTTGGACTTATCGCAAAGAATGGTAACGGTAAAACCACCTTGCTCCGTATAATAGCCGGAGAAGAGCCATACGATTCTGGCAATATTGTTTTTCGTAACGATTTAAAAATAGCATATCTGAAACAATTGCCTGCGTTTGCTCCCGATATGACGGTGATGGAAGCTTGTCTTTCAGCACAAGATGAGGTAACGGATGCTATCAGACAGTATGAAAAGGCAGTTGCGAAAGCTGACGCAAAAGAAATAGACGCTGCTATGCGTATGATGGATGCTGTAGGCGGATGGGATTACGAAGATAAGATAAAGCAGATTTTATATCAG
The DNA here is from genome assembly GCA_900550025.1 of uncultured Porphyromonadaceae bacterium. Classification (GTDB taxonomy): domain Bacteria; phylum Bacteroidota; class Bacteroidia; order Bacteroidales; family Muribaculaceae; genus Limisoma; species Limisoma gallistercoris. Next base: position 3,451 of record URQP01000009.1, read on the forward strand.
TTGAAAATAACTGATATGAACCAACCTGTTGGAGAATTGTCCGGAGGACAAGTAAAGAGGGTAGCTTTGGCAAAAGCCATAATAGGAGAACCGGAGTTTTTCATACTCGATGAGCCTACTAATCATTTGGATGTGGAAATGATTGAATGGTTAGAAGAATATCTCAAGCGTAGCAGAATGACATTACTTATGGTTACTCACGACCGTTCTTTTCTTGACCGTGTATGCAATAAAATCATAGAAATAGACGATCGTCAGATATATTCATACAATGGAAATTACGACTATTATCTTGAAAAGAGGGAAGAACGGATAAATTCTCAGAATGCGGAATTGGCGAAAGTCAAGAATCTGCTTCGCACGGAACTTGACTGGATACGTCGGCAACCGCAATCTCGCGGGACGAAAGCAAAATACCGTATCGATGCGTTCTATGATTTGAAGGAACGTTCTACTTTTAAACGTGATGATTCCACAATTAACCTAAACGTAAATTCCTCATACATTGGCAATAAAATCTTTGAAGCTAAAGATGTTTGTAAAAAATATGACAACCGTATCATTCTCGACAATTTCAGTTATACGTTTGCGCGTTATGAGAAATTGGGGATAATAGGCAATAATGGTGTCGGAAAATCAACATTCATAAAACTGTTATTAGGACTCGAGCCTGTCGATAGTGGCCGTTTCGATGTAGGAGAGACGGTGAAATTCGGTTATTACAGTCAAGAAGGGATACAATTTAACGAGAATGAGAAAGTAATAGACGCTGTAAGAAAAATTGCCGAAGTTGTCTGTTTTGACGAAAAGACAAAATATACCGCGTCGCAGTTTTTGCAATTGTTCTTGTTTTCTCCATCAGCCCAGCAAGACTATATAGCCAAGTTAAGTGGAGGGGAGAAGCGGAGACTTTATTTGGCCACAGTATTGATGCGCAAACCTAATTTCTTGATATTAGACGAGCCCACCAACGATTTGGATATTGTCACATTAGGAATATTGGAAGATTACTTGCAAAAGTTTAAGGGCTGTGTGATAATTGTTTCGCATGACCGCTTTTTTATGGACAGGACGGTCGATCATTTGTTCGTTTTTGAAGGAGATGGGCGGATAAAAGATTTTCCGGGCAACTATTCTGATTATAGGGAGTGGAAACAAGCTCACAAGGAAAAATCGTCAAATGAGGATAAGCGTGTTTCTGAGAAACGGGCAGTAGAAAAACGGCAGAACCAGAACAAACTTACGTTTAAAGAGCGGAAAGAATTTGAGATGTTGTCAGCAGAAATAGAATCCCTTGAAGATGAGAAAAAACAGCTTGAGGCAGATTTGTCGTCCGGATTGATTGCTGATTACGAACAGATAACGATGAAATCGAATCGTATTTCTGAAATAATAAATCTGCTTGACGAAAAAGAAATGCGATGGCTTGAATTGTCGGAAAAAGAATAATCGGTTATAATATTTTTTGCATTACCGCCACATCCCGAAACGTTTTCCCCACTCGTAGCCAATCTTTTAATATGCCGGAGCGGGTAAAACCGAGTTTTTCAAAAAGATTAATGCTCGTTAAGTTATCAGTTGCGATATCGGCTATTATTTGGTGTATCCCAAGAAAATCTTTGGCATAACTTATAATTGTCATCGCGGCTTCATAACCATATCCGCAACCTGCATATTCTGGTGATATAAGAATCCCGATATGCACACGTGAATGGAATGGATTGAAATCGAACATATCAACCATTCCGATTGCCGTGTTTGTCGTTTTCTCGACAACCATCAGTCTGAGTTGCATATCCTTGAAAATGTCCGCGGAATAATTTTTAATATATTCGCATATCTGGCGTTTGGAATACGGTGCCATCGTAGAGCCATATTGCCAAATGTCCGGATTGTTTTCCCATTGAAAAATGACGTCGAGATCCGTTGGCTCTACTGCTCGTAACGTAATATGCGTGTTTTCTAATAATTTCATTTTGATTTCTTGAAGCTGTCGGTAAATAGAGTGCGGTTTATAATGGAACGTCCTAATGTAACTTCATCCGTATATTCTATTTCGTTGCCTATGGCTACACCTCGCGCAAGGATTGTGATTTTCACATCGTAGGGCGATAATTTCCTGAAAATGTAGAAGTTAGTTGTGTCGCCCTCCATAGTCGCGCTCAACGCTAAAATCACTTCTTTTATGCCACCTTGTGTTACCCGTTCTACAAGGCTGTCAATTTCAATGTCTTGCGGGCCTATGCCATCCATTGGAGAAATGAGTCCACCCAACACGTGGTACAATCCATTGAATTGATGTGTACCTTCGATAATCATTACATCCTTGACGTTTTCCACCACACAGATTGTCGAGGAATCCCGCGAGGAATTACCGCAAATAGGGCATATGTCAGATTCTGATATGTTGTGGCATACTTTACAATATCTGATTTCTTTGCGTAATTTGATGATGGATTCGCCTAAAGAGACGGCAACATCTTCATTTTCACGCAACAGATGCAGTATCAGACGCAATGACGTTTTTCTTCCGATTCCCGGCAATTTTGCCAATTCGGAAACGGCATTCTCAAGCAGTGTGGAAGCAAATTCCTTTTCCATAATGCAAATTTACGGCTAAAAAATTTATGGTTCTGCGAATTTGTTGTATTTTTGAATAAATTCTTGGAATAATATGGTTATTAAAGATGCAAAATTCATTATAAGCAACAGTGACGTGCGGAAATGTCCTGATGGCAATATCCCGGAATATGCATTCATCGGCCGGTCGAATGTCGGCAAGTCTTCATTGATTAATATGCTGACAGAAAGGAAAAATCTTGCAAAAACTTCCGCTACTCCGGGTAAGACGATGCTTATCAATCATTTTCTAATAAATAATGAGTGGTATATTGTAGATTTGCCGGGGTACGGATATGCGCAACGAAGCAAAGATGCGCGTGAAGAATTGCGGAAAATGATAGAGTCGTATGTGCTGAAACGCAGACAGATGACCAATTTGTTTGTACTTGTGGATTCCCGGCACAAACCGCAGAAGATAGATATGGAATTTATCGGATGGTTAGGTGAAAATGGCGTTCCGTTCAGTATTGTGTTTACCAAATTAGACAAAATAGGTGTCAATGTCGGAAAAGACAATATCGGACGGTATAAAAAAGAGCTGCTTGAATTTTGGGAAGAATTGCCTCCGATTTTCGAAACCTCAAGTATCGACCGTCGCGGACGTGACGCGATACTCGATTATATCGAGCAAATCAACCAGTCTCTGAAATGACCTTGGAATTAATAAATAGAAACAAAAAACAATATGATATGAAAAACAGGACAATTTTATTGCTTTCGGCAATGTTGATACCATTTGCTATGGTCGGGGCAAATGACGAATATGATTTTAGTATTACGGTCAAAGATGATGCTACAGGCTATCCAGAGAGTGCGACATTACGTTTTGTCATACTATCTGATTCTGAAGTGTCAGTGTATAAAATAATAAATGAATATCCTAAAGAAAATTTATGGATAACAATACCTGAAACAGTTGCAGATGATGATGGTAAGGAATATACAGTCGTTGAAATAGGGGATGAAGCGAGTGTATATTCAGACGCTGATTATGAAACAAATAAGAACATTAAAGGAATTAATATTCCATCGACAATAAAATCAATTGGGGATAAGGCGTTCAAAAATTTGGAGAATCTTGAAGAAATGAATTTTCCGGAAGGCTTGACATCAATTGGCGCTGAAGCCTTTAAAGGTTGTAAAAGCATTAAAGAAATTAATCTTCCGGAAACACTTGGTGAAGTTGGTGAACGTACATTTGAGGAATGTAGTTCAATCAAGACAATAAAAGTTCCGGATTTGATAACATATATACCAATGTATTTTTGTAATTTATGTGACAATCTGGAAACCGTATATATAGGTGAGAATGTGAAATTAATCGGATTTGCATTTCAATGTTCGCTACTTTCAGAAGTTCATATAGCGGCAATAGAGCCACCGCTTGTTGAAACTGCTACTGCATTTATGAGCAATAAAGAAATCACTGTATATGTGCCGGCTGGAACATTGGATTCATACAAAGATAAATGGGGTATGATTAAAGGTTTAGTTTTTGAAGAAGAGTCTGACGGTGGGCAAACGGCTGGAATGAATTCTATTGGGCGTACAAAGCTTACCGTCACTCAAATAGGTGACAACTCTCTACAGATATGCAATATTGACGGACATTTATCTGTATATTCGCTTTTGGGTACAAAAGTCGGAGAATATTTCAGCAAAGACGCTATATTGAATTTACCATCAGGTATTTATATATTAAAAACAGATTCGACAGTCAAGAAAGTAATAATCCATTAATTTAGTTATTCCAACTCTTCATTTCAGTTGTCAAGACAAAATGAAGAGTTAATCATTTTAAATATGAGAATTAGAAATTTATTGATTGCTATAATTTGCGTATTTATGCCGATTATTGCATATGCGCAGATGGTGTCTCCAGTAAAATGGGATATCAAGATTGAAAAAGAAAGCGATAAAGATGGCATAATTATATTCAAAGCGTCTATTGAGCCGGGATGGCATCTGTATTCCATAAAATTACCGGATGGTGGGCCTGTGCCTACATCTGTAAAATGGGAAGAATTAAAGAATATAGAACTTTCCGGTTCTTTGATTGCCGAAAAGCCCGCACATAAAGAAAAGGATGCTAATTTCGATATGGTATTGGAATGGTGGACAGATAATGTTGTGCTTAAGCAAAATGTGAAATTCACCGATCCGAATGATTATGCTGTTTCCGGTTATGTACGGTATATGGCTTGCAATGACCAGACATGCCTTTCTCCTCAAAATGAGGATTTTAATTTTAAAAACACAGCTACGGTATCTGCCACGGCAGAAAATACGAAAATTGTGTCGGACGCAACGGCGGATACTTTAGCAGAGGTTGCTAATAAACCATCAACCGTAAGTAAATCCGATTATTGGAAACCGGTCGAATTTGATGAAAATCAAGAACTTGTTTCTCAAAAATCATTTTGGTACATATTCATAGGCGGCTTTTTAGGCGGATTATTGGCTTTGTTTACTCCGTGTGTGTGGCCTATGATTCCCCTCACTGTAAGTTTCTTCCTGAAAAAGCATGGGAATAAACGGAAAGCCATACGCGATGCCTTAATCTATGGACTATCAATTGTCGTAATCTATTTAGCTGTAGGAATAATCATAACATTGGCATTCGGGCCGAACAAATTGAATGAATTGTCGACAAATGCTGTGTTCAACATAATATTTTTCCTGTTGCTGATAGTATTCGCAATGTCGTTTTTCGGGGCATTTGAAATCTCTTTGCCAAGCAAATGGACTAACAAGATGGATTCTACCGCGGAGCGGACAACCGGACTTGTAAGCATATTTTTCATGGCATTTACACTGATTCTGGTTTCTTTCTCGTGCACAGGGCCGATAATCGGGACTCTCCTTGTCGAGGCGGTTAGTCTCGGTGACCTAACAGGCCCGATAATAGGCATGGGGGCATTTGCATTGGCGCTGGCAATACCATTCACTATTTTTGCCATATTCCCATCTTGGCTTAAAGAGCTGCCAAAGTCTGGCGGTTGGATGAACACGGTGAAAGTGGTATTAGGCTTCATCGAACTTGCTTTGTCATTGAAATTTCTTTCAGTAGCCGATTTGGCATACGGATGGCGGATTCTCGACAGGGAGGTGTTTTTGGTGCTTTGGATTGCTATTTTTGCCCTGCTGGGTATGTATCTTTTAGGAAAATTGCGTTTTACTTATGATTCTAAAACGGAGTCAATCGGTGTAGTGCGATTTTTCCTTGCATTAATATCTATTTCTTTTTCAATATATCTTATACCCGGTCTGTGGGGCGCTCCTTTAAGGAGTGTAAGCGCTTTTGTCCCTCCATTGTCGACTCAAGATTTCAATCTTTATCAGAAAGAAAATTCACGGATATATGACGATTTTGATGAAGGTATGGCATTTGCTTCAGAAAATAAAAAGCCTGTATTTCTTGAATTCTCAGGATATGGTTGCGTGAATTGCCGCAAAATGGATGCTGCCGTAATTGATAAAGAGAATGTAAGACAGTATGTCGGACAAAATTTTGTGACAATAAAGCTTATGGTTGACGACCGTAAGGAATTGAAAGAGGCTATGAAGGTGGTAGAAAACGGAAAAACCGTTAAGTTGCGTACCTACGGTGATTTATGGAGTTATCTGCAACGCCATAAGTTCGGGGCTAATTCACAGCCATATTATGTGGTGCTGAATAACGACGGCTCTTTGCTGTCCGGACCTGCTTATTATGACGAAGACATAGATAAATTTATGAGTTTCTTAACAAAAGGTGTTGAAAAATATAATTCAGAGAAATGAGCAATACAAAAGAATATAAATTAGAGGCTTTTTCAAAACTTCTCGATGTGCTTGACGAACTTCGCGTGAAATGTCCGTGGGACAGGAAACAGACGAATGAAAGCTTGCGGTGCAACACTATCGAGGAAGTGTACGAATTAAGCAATGCGTTATTGGATAATAATTCCGATGAGATAAGGAAAGAACTTGGCGATGTGTTGCTGCATATTATTTTTTATGCCAAAATAGCAGATGAAAAAGGGCAATTCGATATTGCCGATGTTTGCGACTCTCTACGCAAAAAATTGATATTCCGCCATCCGCACGTGTTCGGAACGGTAAATGTTAAGGATTCATCGGATGTGGAACATAATTGGGAGACAATAAAGCTGAAAGAAAAAGGAGGAAACCGTACAATTCTTGCAGGCGTACCCGGAGCTTTACCGTCGATGATTAAAGCCGAACGGATACAGGAAAAAGCGTCGAATGCCGGTTTTGATTGGGAGCAACCCTCTGATGTGTGGAATAAGGTAAAAGAAGAAATATCGGAGGTGGAAACTGAAATAAAGAAAGGCAACAGCGATTGTCTTGAAAAGGAATTCGGAGACTTATTATTCAGTATAATCAACGCCGCACGTTTGTATAAGGTGAATGCCGACAATGCGTTGGAAGCTACAAATAAGAAATTTATCAGCCGTTTCAATTTTGTTGAAGCTGCAGCTAAGGATTTAGGTAAGAGTGTGACCGATATGACTCTTCAAGAAATGGACGAGTTGTGGGATAAGGCAAAAGGATTGGAGAATAATATTGCGGCTGAATGATTGTTTGCATAACAGAAAAGCCAAGTGTCGCTAAAGATATAGCTTCCATTTTAGGCGCGACAACAAGAAGAGACGGATATTTTGAGGGTAATGGCTATAAAGTGACGTGGACTTTTGGTCATCTTTGTACACTGAAAGAACCGCAGGATTACACAGAACGCTGGAAGCCGTGGAGTCTGGGCGCATTGCCGATGATTCCGCCAAAATTCGGAATCAAGCTGATTCCTGATAAGGGAATTGAGAAACAATTCAACGTAATAGCTTCTTTAATAAAAGAAGCCGACGGCGTGGTCAATTGTGGCGATGCCGGACAGGAAGGTGAACTGATACAGCGGTGGGTGATGCAAAAAGCTGATTGCCATAAGCCGGTGGAACGCCTTTGGATTTCATCTCTTACAGATGAGAGCATTTCTGAAGGGTTCAAGCATCTTCGTCCCCAATCCGATTTCGACAGTCTGTATTATGCTGGGTTGTCGAGAGCTATTGGCGACTGGATATTAGGGATGAACGCGACACGGTTGTATACGCTTATGTATTCGCAAAACAGGAATGTGCTTTCCATAGGGAGGGTGCAAACTCCGACATTGGCTCTTATTGTGGCAAGGCAAAAAGAAATAGAGAACTTTAAGCCGGAGGATTATTGGGAAATACGTACGGTTTACCGCGATGTTGTCTTTAATTCCACGAAAGGAAAATATAAGACAGAAGCGGAAGCAGAATCAATTGTCGAAGCCATAAAAAGTGTGCCTTTAGAAATAGTGTCGTACACGACAAAAAAAGGGAAGGAAGCACCGCCACGCTTGTTTGACTTAACTTCATTGCAAGTGGAATGTGACAAGCGTTATGGATATTCCGCAGATATGACATTGAAGTTGATACAATCACTTTATGAAAAGAAATTTACTACGTATCCGCGTGTCGATACCACATACCTCAGTGATGACATATATTCTAAAGTGCCGGGAATTTTGCAAGCATTGACACCTTATTCGAAATTTACTAAAAGATTGATGGGGAAGAAATTGCCTAAATCTAAAAAGGTGTTTGACAATTCTAAAGTTACGGACCACCATGCTATAATCCCGACCAATGTCACTCCTGCTTCATATTTATCCATAGAGGAGAAGCGGGTATATGATATGGTGGCACGAAGATTTATTGCGGCTTTTTATCCTGATTGTGAATATAATCAAACCACTGTTTTAGCAAAAGCGGGGGAAATGGAATTTAAGGCGACAGGAAAACAAATAATCTCTGACGGCTGGAGAGAGTTGTATAAGACTTCCCAAGACAATAATCCGGATTCTGGCGAGAATATTATGCCTATATTCACAGAAGGAGAATCAGGAAGCCATTCGCCGTCATCTGTAAAAAAGACGACACAGCCTCCCAAATATTATACAGAAGGTACATTGCTCAGGGCAATGGAAACAGCCGGAAAGCTGGTTGACGATGACGAGTTGCGCGAAGCGATGAAAGAAAATGGGATAGGGCGGCCATCAACCCGCGCAGCTATAATAGAGACGCTTTTCAAACGTAAATACATTGTCAAGGAAAAAAAGAACCTTAAAGCCACTTCCGCAGGCATCGCACTTATTGATACTATCAAGGTAGATTTGTTAAAGTCGGCAAAACTGACGGGCTTATGGGAAAACAAATTGCGCAAAATCGAAAGCAAGGAATATGACGCATTGCAATTTATAAATGAGTTGAAAACTCTTATTAGCAGCATTGTGATAGAGGTGCTTAGTGATAATAGCGGGAATAAAATCATAATAGCGGCTGACAGTAAGGACAATTCTTCCGCATCTGAAAAACCGAAGAGGAAACCGTCAATAAGAAAATATGAACAGATCGCATGCCCTTTATGCGGCAAAGGACATATTGTCAAAGGTAAGACAGCGTATGGGTGTAGTGAATTTAGAAACGGATGCACGTTCAGGGCAACGTTCGACGAATTTCCGGAAACACTTACGCCGTCGCAATTGAACAAGAAACTAATCGCTAAATCCAAATAATGATAAAAGAAGAAATTTTCCCTATAGTTGACGAAGCGGGCATAGTCATTGGTTCTGCCAGCAGAAAGGATTGCCATTCCGGTACTTTCCTTTTGCATCCTGTTGTACATTTGCACGTTTTTGATAAACGTGGAAGGCTTTTTCTTCAGCATCGGTCGCTTCTAAAAGACATACAACCCGGAAAATGGGACACATCGGTAGGCGGACATATTGATTATGGTGAGGAGGTGATTGATGCTTTGTTCCGTGAAGCGCGCGAGGAACTCGGATTACAATCAATCCAACCTATATTTTTATATACTTATATCAATCGCACAGACAAGGAAGCTGAATATGTGAATACCTTTGCCACTGTCTGCGAACCGTCGGAAATAATCATAGATAACAATGAGATAACAGACGGGCGATTTTTTGATATGTCAGAAATAGAGCCGTTGCTTGGAACAGGTTATTTTACACCAAACTTTGAATTGGAATTTCAAAAATTAAAGGATAACCAATCGTTGCTCGTTGAACATTTTGATATTCGCTAGTGTTAAGTAAAACAAAAACAAAATTATGAGTTTGACAATTCAATATGTAATAATAGGTGTCATATTCGCCATCATAATATTTGGAATAATAAGAACAAAACTTAAAAAGAAGGAGAAAAGTCAATCTTTTTCGTGCAATTGCAGTTCTTGTTGTAGAAATTGCAATAGTTTGCAGCGGCAAAAAACAAATGAAGGGAATAAAAAATCTCTGGAAAATTTGTGTGATTAAGGAAATGCTATTACCTTTGCATACGCAAAACGGAAAATGGTTCCTTGGATGAGTGGCTTAGTCAGCGGTCTGCAAAACCGCGTACGGCGGTTCGAGTCCGCCAGGGACCTCTAAGGGAAGCTTGAACGGCTTCCTTTTTTTGTTGTCTTGGATTCATTTTTAAAGTAAATATTTTTATACTATCTTTGTCTATAGTTTCAAAAGAGAATAGGTTTTATATGAAAAACGATTTTAGAGATTTTGCTGTAAAGCATATCGGTATCAGCGGAACCACCGTTGATGATTATATGAAAATAACAAGCAGTTATATTTCTCCGACTATTATAGAAGAGCGTCAATTGAATGTTGCCCAAATGGATGTGTTTTCCAGATTAATGATGGACCGCATAATATTTTTGGGTACACAGATTGACGATTATACAGCAAATGTGATACAAGCGCAATTGCTGTATCTGGATACTTCGGACCCCGGTAAGGATATTTCCATATACATTAATTCTCCGGGCGGTTCTGTGTATGCGGGATTAGGCATTTATGACACTATGCAGTATATTTCAAGTGATGTGCAAACCATTTGCACGGGGATAGCAGCATCGATGGCGGCGGTTCTCCTTGTTGCGGGAGAGAAGGGAAAGCGTTTTGCGTTGACTCATTCGCGTGTGATGATACATCAGCCTATGGGAGGTGCTCAAGGACAAGCATCCGATATCGAAATAACGGCGAGGGAAATACAGAAATTGAAAAAGGAATTGTATACAATAATTTCCAATCATTCCGGGATGCCTTTCGACAGGGTGGAGCGGGACAGTGACAGGGATTACTGGATGACTGCGCCGGAAGCGAAAGAGTATGGAATGATAGACAATATTCTTGTAAAAGAATCCCAGAAATAAGATGGCAAAAAAAAATAATACGGACGTAGGCTTACATCATTGCAGCTTTTGTGGACGTAGCGAATCGGAGGTTAATTTCCTGATTCCTACGATGGATCAGAAAGGGGCAATATGTGACTACTGCATTGACCAAGCGTATAATATAACAAAAGAATATTTTGGTGAAATTCCCGGTAAAAAAGGAACTTCGAATACTAAAAAATTTGATTTTAATCTCGGAAACATACCCAAGCCAAAAGAGATTGTTGCGTATCTTGACAATTATGTAATCGGGCAGGACAATGCGAAAAAACATCTTGCTGTAGCCGTTTATAATCATTATAAACGACTGTTGCAACCGCAGACTGACGGTGTGGAAATCGAGAAAAGCAATATCATAATGGTAGGTCCGACCGGTACAGGAAAGACATTGCTGGCCAAGACAATCGCACGGCTGTTGAAAGTGCCTTTCGCGATTGTCGACGCAACCGTCTTGACAGAAGCTGGATACGTGGGGGAAGATATTGAGAGCTTGCTTGTCAGATTATTGCAAGCTTGCGATTACAATGTTGAAGAAGCCCAGCGTGGCATAGTGTTTATCGATGAAATAGACAAAATCGCGCGTAAAGGCGATAATCCGTCAATCACGAGAGATGTAAGCGGAGAAGGTGTCCAGCAAGGTTTGTTGAAACTGTTGGAAGGGTCGATTGTCAACGTTCCGCCAAATGGGGGCAGAAAGCATCCTGAGCAAAAAATGATTCCTGTGGATACGAAAAACATATTGTTTATTTGTGGCGGAGCATTCGAAGGCATTGAAAGGAAAATTGCGCAAAGGCTCAATACCCACGTGGTGGGCTACGGAGTAAATAATACCTATCGTAAATTACAGCGTGACAATCTGATAAATTATGTAATGCCGCAAGATTTACGCGCGTTTGGACTGATTCCGGAAATAATAGGCCGTTTGCCTATACTTACAAATCTTGAACCATTGGACAGGAAAGCTTTGCGGAGGATTCTTACAGAGCCTAAGAATGCAATTACAAAGCAATACATCAAATTGTTTGAAATGGATGGAGTAAAACTGACATTCCAAGATGACGCATTGGATCTTATCGTAGACAAAGCCATTGAGTACAAACTTGGAGCCCGCGGGCTGCGTTCATTGACAGAATCAATTATGATTGACGCTATGTATGAAGAGCCGTCAAATGGTTCGAAAGAGTTTATAGTGACAAAAGATTATGCGCTTGATAAGTTAAGTAAAGCTAATTTTGACGCAATGAAATAAATATCGCCGCAAAATTAATTGGTATATTGTCGATAGATTCGTATTTTTGTAATAGAGGTTAATCGCATACAATATCAGTTTTAAAATATGGTGACAAAAAGAGATTTATTAGCGAAACTAAAAGAATATTTTGGTTTTGAATCGTTCAAAGGCAATCAAGAAGCGATCATAGCCAATCTTTTGGATGGGAACGACACGTTCGTGCTAATGCCTACAGGGGGCGGAAAATCGCTTTGTTATCAATTGCCGGCCTTATTGATGGAAGGGACTGCGATTGTCATATCGCCATTGATAGCCTTGATGAAAAATCAAGTGGATGCTATGAGGAATTTCAGCGAAGATGACGGTGTGGCACATTTCCTTAACTCCTCGCTGAACAAAGCCGCTATCGCACAAGTTAAAACAGATGTTGTAAGCGGTAAGACGAAGCTCCTTTACGTAGCGCCTGAATCGCTGACAAAAGAAGAAAACGTAGAATTTCTGAAGTCTGTAAAAATCTCTTTTTATGCAGTCGACGAGGCTCATTGCATTTCTGAGTGGGGGCATGATTTCCGGCCGGAATACCGGAATATCAGGCCCATCATCACCGAGATTGGCATCCGTCCGCTAATAGCCCTGACGGCTACTGCTACTCCAAAGGTGCAGCATGACATACAAAAGAATCTCGGGATGCAGGATGCTAAAGTATTCAAATCTTCATTCAACCGTCCGAATCTATATTATGAAGTAAGACCTAAGACCTCGAATATAGATAAAGACATTATCAAGTACATTAAATCGCAAGAAGGAAAATCCGGAATAATATACTGTCTGAGCAGGAAAAAGGTGGAGGAATTGGCAGAAATACTTGTTGTCAACAACATAAAGGCTTTACCTTATCATGCAGGTATGGATAGTGCTACAAGAAGTGCAAACCAAGATGCGTTTTTGTTGGAAAATGTCGATGTCATAGTTGCGACTATCGCTTTCGGTATGGGCATTGACAAACCGGATGTAAGATATGTCATACACTACGATATTCCTAAAAGTCTGGAAGGCTATTATCAAGAAACCGGTCGGGCAGGAAGAGACGGTGGAGAAGGGCAATGCATTGCATTCTATACAAGCGAAGATTTGCAGAGACTTGAAAAATTCATGCAAGATAAGCCTATTTCGGAACAAGAGATAGGGAAACAATTATTACAAGAGACAGCTGCTTATTGCGAGTCATCCGTATGCCGAAGAAAAACGTTGCTCTATTATTTTGGAGAAGAGTACAAAGAGGATAATTGCGGCAATTGTGATAACTGTTTAAATCCTAAGAAAAAAGTGGAAGCAAAAGATGAACTTTGTGCTGTAATTGAAACGATTATGGCATTGAAAGAAAAATTTAAGGCAGATTATGTGATTGATGTTATGGTTGGAAAGGAAACATCTGTCATAAAATCTCATATGCACGACCAGTTGGATGTATTTGGCTGTCAAGATGCTGGAAATGAAAAATTACTTAAAGCAGTCATACACCAAGCGACAATAGCCGGTTATGTTGAAAAGGAAATAGAAAATTACGGTATACTTAAGATAACAGACAAAGGTTACGATTTTCTGAAGAATCCCAAAAGTTTCAGAATCGTTGAAGATAGAGAGTATGATGAAGATGAAGAGGTTGCTCTGAAAAGCGGTGGCACAAGCGCAATGGACCCTGAATTGTTCTCAATTTTGAAAGATTTGCGTAAAAAGATAGCCAAGCAATTAGGGTTGCCCCCTTACGTCATTTTCCAAGACATTTCATTGGAAGCAATGGCCACGACGTATCCTGTCACATTGGATGAACTGCAAAACATACCGGGTGTAGGTGCTGGAAAAGCGAAAAGATATGGTAAAGAATTTGTTGACGTAATAAAAACCCATGTCGAAGAAAATGAAATAGAACGCCCGGAGGATTTGATATTCAGGACAGTCCCCAACAAAAGCAAGTTGAAAATATCCATAATACAAGGAATTGACCGTAAAATAGCTTTGGATGAATTAGCCGAGTCAAAAGGCTTGGAATATTCGGAATTGCTTGATGAGATTGAGGCGATTGTCTATTCTGGTACAAAAATCAACATCAATTATTTCTTAGATGAGATAATGGACGATGACCAGCAGGAGGATATCATAGAATATTTTAAAGAAAGCGAAAGCGATGACCTTGAAGCGGCTATCCAAGAACTTGGAGATACATACACCGAAGAGGAAATAAGATTAGTGCGCATTAAATTCCTCTCCGAGATGGGCAATTAGATTATGGAAGTTGTATATGAAGACAATCATTTAATTATCGTCAATAAGGCATGCGGTGAAATCGTTCAGGGAGATAAAACCGGCGACAAACCGCTTGTCGAGATGGTAAAAGATTATTTAAAGGAGAAATATAATAAGCAGGGCAATGTGTTCTGTGGAGTAATACACAGATTGGACAGACCGGTTTCCGGATTGGTCGTATTTGCTAAAACGAGTAAGGCTTTGGCCCGTATGAACGCCTTGTTCCAAAACAGAGAAGTGAAAAAGATATATTGGGCAATTACGCGCAATGCTCCGATACGCAGGGAAGATACTTTGTGCAATTATATTTATTCTGTAGAAAGAAACAACAAGTCATATATAAGTCCGACTCCAAAAGATGGCGCATTAAAAGCCGTGCTTGATTATAGAATAATAGGGCGGGCTGATAATTACTTATTATTGGAGATTCTACTCCATACTGGCCGTAAGCATCAGATAAGAGTACAATTGGCATCAATCGGATGTCCTATAAAGGGAGATTTGAAATATGGTGCGCATAGAAGCAATCCGGATGCGGGCATAAGCCTACAAGCGCATCGGATAATATTTAAACATCCGGTTTCCGGAAAAACGGTTGACGTTACGGCGCCACTTCCTCAAGGCAAACTTTGGGAAGTGTTGGCCAACGATGCTAATTCAATGAGGGATTCG
The DNA here is from genome assembly GCA_900550025.1 of uncultured Porphyromonadaceae bacterium. Lineage (GTDB taxonomy): Bacteria > Bacteroidota > Bacteroidia > Bacteroidales > Muribaculaceae > Limisoma > Limisoma gallistercoris. Next base: position 18,557 of record URQP01000009.1, read on the forward strand.
TCGGGCATAGAAGCCACGATTTGTAATCCGGGCCAAGATGTTTGACGCAATCGTCCCAATAATCATCCGTATCCGTTTTCAAAAACGAGTCTGTCGTTTCTACAGAAACAGCCCATACGTGGTGGGCGATTTCATCCGCTAATTGATTTATATCCCAACCACTGTATCCGATGAAGAATTTCACATACCCATTTATAGGGTATCCGGAATTTATACGTTTGAGCAACATGTCAAAATCTCCGTTGAAAAACAAATCGTCAACAACAGGCTTGCTGCCTTTTATGTCTGGATATTTATGAAGAAAAAACAATCGGTCCATATTCATAGGGCCGCCACAGAAGACGGGAATCTTTTCGTCGATAAATATGCCATTGACAATATCATTCAGATTTAAGTTGGTCTTTTTGTTAAGGACAAGTCCAGTAGTTGATGTATGGGGATTATAGTCGACAAGGCAAATGCATGAATGGTTGAAATACATTTCCTGCAAAAAAGGTTGGGCAATAAGGATATTGCCTTGCCTGCATTCCGGCTGCTTTTGATTTAATCTGAAAATATCGGAAATTTCCATAACTTCCACCTCTTTAATACAAAGATAAATGATTACCTTTATCCCTCAAAATAATATACACCATATTCTTATATGAAAGTACTGAAATTCGGAGGCACATCTGTTGGTACAACAGAAAGTCTTAAATGTGTCAAAGACATAATAGAAAGTGAAGAGGAACAGATAATTGTAGTTGTTTCAGCCTTGGGAGGAATAACCGATTTGTTAATTTCCACTGCGGAACTTGCTGCTTCCGGAGATGATTATCTGGATAATTTTCATGAGATTAAATCACGCCATAACGATATTATAGCAAATATGATAGCCTTTGATAAACGAGAAGCTCTAATGGCTGTCATGTCTTCATTGTGTGATGAACTGGGCAATATATATCGCGGTGTATCGCTGATAAAAGACTTATCTCAAAGCACATTGGATATGATTGTAAGCTATGGGGAACGTTTGTCATCTCTGATAATAAGCAGGCTTATAGATAATGCCGATTTATTTGATTCGCGTAATTTTATAAAAACAAAACGTTCGTTTGACAAGCATCTTGCTGATATGGATTTGACAAACGAACTTATACGTAAGACATTTAAAAATTATGCGGGTAAGGTTGCCATTGTTCCCGGTTTCATATCGACTGATAAGGATAGTGGCAAAATAACCAATTTAGGAAGAGGAGGAAGCGATTATACGGCTTCACTGATCGCAGCCGCATTAGACGCGTCTGTATTGGAAATCTGGACGGATGTGGACGGATTTATGACCGCCGACCCGAAAGTAATCGGAAACGCATATGTCATAGAACGACTGTCATTCGCCGAAGCAATGGAATTATGTAATTTTGGCGCAAAAGTGATTTATCCGCCGACTATTTATCCGGTATTCCATAAAAACATTCCTATACGCATAAAAAACACATTCAATAAGAATGCTGCTGGTACACTGATTTCCAATGAATCGTCAGTGGAAAAAGGTAAACCGATTAAAGGAATATCCTCTATCAATGACACGTGCTTGATTACAATCTCTGGATTGAGTATGGTTGGTGTCATTGGAGTTAATTCCCGGATATTCAATGTGCTTGCAAAAAATGGGATAAGTGTGTTTTTGGTTGCCCAGACATCTTCAGAACACAATACTTCCTTTGCTATCAGGAATGAGGATGCCACAAAAGCTGTTAAAGTCTTGAAAGAAGAATTTTCTGCCGAAATGCAGACAGGTGAAATAACAGCCATATCTGACGAGCATAATTTGGCTACTGTCGCAATTGTCGGAGAGAATATGAAACATACTCCGGGTGTGGCTGGTAAGCTATTTAACACATTAGGCCGAAACGGAATCAATGTGATAGCTTGTGCCCAAGGTGCATCTGAAATGAATGTATCATTGGTTATAAAACACGAAAGTCTTAGGAAAGCATTGAATGTAATCCATGATTCATTTTTCTTGTCAGCGACACAAGTACTCAATTTATTCATCATAGGAATAGGGCATGTGGGCGGTTTCTTGATAAAACAAATTTATGGGCAGCAAGAACGGCTGAAGAGACAAAAATCATTATCATTGAATATTGTAGGTGTCTCCAATTCAAGACATTGTATTTTTAACCGTGATGGAATCGATATTGAAAATTACAGGCAGGAATTGGAAAAATCTCAAATAGAAGCCAAACCTGAAACAATCTTTGAGGAGATTATAAAAATGAACATTTTTAATCCTGTATTTGTGGATTGCACCGCAAGCCCTGAAATAGCAGGATTATATGAGCGGCTTTTGTCTAATAATATCAATGTAGTTGCGGCAAACAAAATTGCGACTTCGGCAAAATATGATTGCTATTACAATTTAAAACAAACTGCCCGGCAGAAAGATGTAAAATTTTTGTTTGAGACAAATGTCGGAGCAGGCTTGCCTATAATCAACACAATCAACAGCTTAATAAATTCAGGTGACAAAATTCTGAAAATAGAAGCTGTCATTTCGGGCACTCTCAATTTCATTTTCAACGCCATAAGTAAAGATGTAACGTTGGCTGATGCCATTAAATTGGCAATGGATGCCGGATATAGCGAGCCGGATCCCAGAATTGACTTGAGCGGAACGGATGTCATAAGAAAAATCGTCATCTTGTCAAGAGAAGCAGGGTATAGAATCGATATGGAGGATGTGGAAATAACACCGTTCATCCCTGAAAAATTTTTCAAAGGGTCAATATCCGACTTTTTCAACAATTTACAATCAATTGAACCTCAAATTGAAAAAATGCGGGTTGATGCCGAAAAAGAGAACAAACATTTACGCTTCGTCGCAGAATTAGACAACGGAAAAGTGAAAGTCGGGGTCAAAGGATATGATTACAGTCATCCTTTTTATTCATTGGAAAGCAGCAATAATGTAATACTGATAACGACAGAACGCTATAAAGAATATCCGATGGAAATCAAGGGATACGGAGCCGGTGCGGAAGTCACTGCCGCCGGTGTGTTTTCTGATATTATTAGTATCTTGAACATCCGCTGATACGGAGTTTATTGTTTTCTAAATAGGAGGGCAAACGACTTGCAGGGTGAAAACCGGTACTGTAAGTGTGTAGAACTTCTCGCTACATTCTATTTAACATAATACCGGTTATGATTTTTTTGTATGATGTTTTTTAGACAGAAACGCGTCCACTTTCACAGACATCAATAGCCACAAAATTGTTCCTTTATATTTTATGAAATTCTTCGAAACTATTGTCGGAATAAAAAACTACTATTTTTGAAATCGGTTTCGATGCAGAAAATGTTTGCCGTTTTTGAAATGGGATCACCGGTGGGACATTTGCTTCTACAACGTTAGACATATATTCCTTTTCGCCTGTATCAAAATTATTTTCAAATAAACTATTCTCAGAGTTTTTATGCGGAGCAAATGGGACTTCTTTTGAAGTCAGCATATTTCCTTCTCCAAACATTAGCCACATAATAGACAATTGTGGATACATAATATGTATCTTAGCAATTATCTCGTCACTAATCTTTTTGCGCCCGCTCAATATTTGCGATGCTGTTGGCCGAGGAATATTACAATTATCCGCAAATTGTGATTTTGAAATTCCGGAATTTTCCAAGAAATAGTTCAATCTATCTACAATGTCCATTTCTAACGACAATTAAAGCTGTTTGCAAATATAAACAACAAGATTCTATTTTGCAAACATTGAATTTATCCGCCGCTGTTTGCATTTGCAAATACGCTTTTGACCACACATGTCCCTTCACAAAGAAATGGTCTTTAAAATATCAATATTCAATTTAAATCATACGTGACAACTTGTTGATTTACAAGCTAAAATATCTACAAGAATATTCTATACATAAGGCATTGCCGAGGATGCTTGCAGTTTTATCCTTCTAATTTAAATACTACGTAGTTATATATTGATTTTCAGTAAAGTATATTTAATGTTAACAAATGCAATGTCGGATATTGGCTGACTTTTAACGATTTCTCAATGTCGAATGTTGGTTTACAGATATTGAAAATTACCGCATCTTTTTAATTCCATTCTACATATTGATTTTCAACATTTCCCCTATTTTTCTTTTATTTGAAATTATATTATCTTTGTACCGAACAAAGGGGTGCCAAAAATGGCTGAGATTATACCCTCCGAACCTGATACGGATAATGCCGAGACAGGGATTGTGAATTTTCTCAACTATTTTCATAAGCCTTTTTGTTGAATTTTATTACAGGACTTATGAAATATCCTATTGCATTGACAATTGCCGGTTCCGATTCGAGCGGAGGCGCAGGCATACAAGCCGATATAAAAACAATGTCGGCTATCGGAGTATACGCAGCGTCGGTAGTCACGGCAATCACAGCACAAAACACCACTGGTGTATCCGGTATTCAAGGCATATCTCCTGATATGGTGGCAAAACAAATTGATGCTGTTTTCACAGACTTACATCCTTCTACAGTAAAGATAGGTATGCTCTATTCTGAAGAAATAATAATGGCAGTGGCAGAGAAACTGCGGACATATAAGCCGGAATATGTGATTCTCGACCCTGTGATGATTTCTACTTCAGGAAGCAGACTTATTTCCCATGAAGCAATTGAGGCGATGAAAAGAGAACTGTTTCCTTTATCATCAGTAATTACTCCAAACAGGATGGAAGCGGAATATCTGTCGGGGATAAAAATATCTGATAAAGCCAATTTGGAAATTTCTGCAAAAAATATCCTTTCTTATGGCGGATTATATGTAATTGTCAAAGGCGGGCATTTTAAAGACACTGCAATGACGGATTGTCTATATGACAAAAACGGATTGGTGGAATGCTTCAAAGGCAATTTCGTCAATACGAAAAACACGCATGGAACGGGATGCACATTTTCATCGGCAATAGCGGCATTCCTCGCTTTAGGCAACGATATAGTCAATGCCATACGTCTGGCAAAACAATATTTGCAAAATGCGTTGGAATGTGGCGCCGATATTGACATGGGACACGGTCATGGACCAGTGAACCATTTTTTCAACCCTAATAAATTGAGAACAATATGATTAGAATAGTATTCAACAACAAGCCGACAGAGTTGGAATCCGATACAAGCCTGCAAGAGTTTATTGATAAAAACGGTATGATTCCAACGAATATAGCAATTGCCGTCAACAATAGTGTCGTGCCGAAAGAGAAATGGGAAAACACCATCATAAACGATGGTGACACCTTATTAATTATAAAAGCTTATTATGGCGGATAAATTCAAACTTATAGCAATAACGCCAGAAATGGCAGTGGAAAATGAAATAGAATCAGTTGTGCATATAATTGACTCTGGATTTGACTATGTGCATATTCGCAAACCGGGTTACAGCCGAAACGATCTGACAGCATATCTTAATGCAATACCGGAGAATTATTATCCGCACATTAAGCTTAATGATTGTTTTGATTTAGCTGACAACTTCAATGTGGCAGGAATACATCTTAATCGTCGAAATAGTAATCTTCCAGATGGTTTTAATGGAAAAATAAGTAAATCCTGCCATTCTTTTGAGGAGTTGTCCAATCTTGGCATATATGAATATGTGTTCCTAAGTCCAATATATGATAGCATTTGCAAGCAAGGATACGCCTCAAGATTTACTACCGGCGAATTACAAGAAGCGCATGAAACCGGAGTGATTAATAATAAAGTAATAGCACTTGGCGGAATGACAGCTTCTCGTATCGGAGAAATAAAAAAATATGGATTCGGTGGCGCTGCCTTTTTAGGGTATCTTTTTGAATCGACAAGCAGTAAAGAACTGAATAACAAATTAAGAACAATAATAAACTCTATTTGAATCATGTTGCAATTTATCACACATCCCTCTGAAAATATGACTATACTCGAAGAAATCGAGAATGTAGTCGCAGGGGGTTGCAAATGGGTACAACTACGGATGAAAGATGCCGAAAAAGAAGAAATAAAAGAAGTGGCACGTAAGGCCAAAGAGATATGTAAGAAAAATGACGTGATACTTGTCATTGACGATTATGTAGATATTGCTAAAGAATTGGAATTAGACGGTGTGCACCTTGGGAAAAACGATATGCCGGTCGATGAAGCCCGGAAATTGCTCGGTGAAGAATTCATCATCGGGGCAACAGCCAATACGTTCGAGGATATAGAAGCTTTGCGCCATACAGACATCGATTACATAGGATTGGGACCATTTAGGTTCACATCCACAAAAAAGAATCTCAGTCCTGTAATAGGTATTGATGGATATGCTGAAATTATGCGACTAAAAGCCGAGTCAAGCATTAATTTGCCTATTGTGGCTATCGGTGGGATATGCTACGACGACATCAATAATATAATGGATACCGGAATAAGCGGCATAGCTGTTTCCGGAAGCCTGATTAAAGCTAAAAATATGACAGAAGAAACAAGGAAAATGATTTCCTTATTGGAATCAATAGTAGAGAAACGGTTAAACTTTTAATGTACAATGGATATTTTAAAAATCGGGAACAGAGAATTCAAATCCCGCCTGTTCGTTGGTACAGGAAAATTCTCTTCAAACGACCTGATGCTCGAAGCTATCCTCGCTTCGGAATCTGAAATGATAACAGTGGCAATGAAGCGTCTCGACACATCCGATGCCGCCGATGACGATATGTTGCGTCATATCAACCGCGAGCACGTACAATTTTTGCCAAATACTTCAGGTGTACGTAATGCCAAGGAAGCCGTGCTAGCCGCTCAATTATCGAGAGAGTGTTTCGGAACTGATTTCATTAAACTGGAGATTCACCCCGACCCTAAATATCTCCTCCCCGACCCGATTGAAACGCTTAAAGCAACGGAAGAACTTGCAAAAGCCGGATTTATCGTTTTACCATACATACAGGCGGATCCTGTGCTTTGCAAGAGGTTGGAAGATGTTGGAACAGCGGCTGTAATGCCGTTAGGTGCACCTATCGGCACGAATAAAGGTCTTAAAACCAAAGAAATGCTTGAAATAATAATAAGCCAAAGCAACGTTCCTGTTGTAATTGATGCAGGATTAGGTGCGCCGTCGCATGCGGCCGAAGCAATGGAAATGGGAGCCGATGCGGTGTTGGTCAATACGGCGATAGCCGTTGCCGACAATCCTGTGGAAATGGCAAAAGCTTTCAATCTTGCTACTAAAGCGGGACGTATGGCCTACCTTGCCGGATTGGGTGAAAAAAGCGACCACGCAGAAGCGACAAGTCCATTAACAGCATTCCTTCAATAATTAAACAGTAAAAATATGGAACTTTCAGATATAAACGTAAACTCATATCCAAATTCCGAGAAAATATATGTCGAAGGCTCTTTGTTTCCTATAAAAGTAGGAATGAGAAAAATAAACCTCACCCCTACTGTCAAAATGGTCAACGGAAAGAAAGAAATGTCTCCGAATGCTCCGGTTGTTGTATATGACACAAGCGGGGCTTACACCGATAAAAATATTAAAACGGACATAAACGAAGGACTTCCGCGCATTCGTGAACAATGGGTACAAGAACGCGGCGACGTGGAGCAACTTGAATCCATCACTTCTCAATACGGAAAAGCAAGACTTTCCGACAAGAGCCTTGACGAAATCCGATTCAAGAAATTTTATAAGCCATACAAAGCCAAGTCTGGTAAGAGAATAACCCAAATGGCATACGCCAAAGCCGGTAAAATCACTGCCGAAATGGAATATGTGGCAATCCGCGAAAACCTTAACAACAAAGAATTAGGCATTGAGTCATATATTACGCCGGAATTTGTACGGCAAGAGGTTGCCGCCGGCCGCGCTATAATTCCGGCCAATATCAACCATCCGGAAGCAGAGCCGATGGCTATAGGAAAAGCTTTCAGCGTGAAACTCAACACCAACATCGGTAATTCCGCTCTTTCGTCAGGTATTAAGGAGGAAGTAGATAAAGCGATTTGGAGTTGTTATTGGGGCGGCGACACTCTTATGGATTTGTCGACCGGTGACAATATACACGAGACACGTGAATGGATAATCCGTAATTGCCCCGTGCCTATGGGAACAGTGCCGTTGTATCAGGCTTTGGAAAAAGTAAAAGGCAATGTAGCCGATTTAACTTGGGAGATTTATCGTGACACCCTTATCGAACAATGCGAGCAAGGTGTCGACTATTTCACCATCCACGCAGGAGTCCTGAAAGCCCACGCCGAATATATAAACAATCGGCTCACCGGTGTCGTTTCCCGTGGTGGCAGTATTATGACACAATGGTGCCATATCCACAATCAGGAAAGTTTCCTTTATACGCATTTCGATGAAATATGTGAAATATTGAACCAATACGACGTAGCCATATCGTTGGGCGACGGCATGCGGCCGGGGTCGATATACGATGCCAACGACAAGGCGCAATTCCTCGAGCTCGATGTGCTTGGAGAACTTACTGAAAAGGCATGGAGCCACGATGTGCAGGTAATAATAGAAGGTCCCGGACATATTCCGATGCACAAAATCAAGGAAAATATGGATAGGGAAATTTCATCCTGCCACGAAGCGCCGTTCTACACACTCGGCCCGCTGACCACCGATATCGCACCGGGTTATGACCATATAACATCAGCAATAGGAGCTGCACAAATAGCATGGTACGGTACTGCCATGATTTGCTATGTAACCCCTAAGGAACATCTTAGCCTGCCTAACAGGGAAGATGTGAGAAACGGTGTGATAGCCTATAAGATTGCTGCACATGCCGCCGATCTTGCGAAAGGATTCCCCGGGGCGGAAGTGCGGGACAACGCTATGAGTAAGGCCCGGTTTGATTTCCGTTGGAAAGACCAGTTCAATCTTTCGCTCGACCCGGCAAGGGCAAAGCAATATTATGTGGAAAGCCACGAGCAGGACGATAAATTCTGTACGATGTGCGGGCCTAATTTTTGCGCGATGCGCATAACACAGAAGGTTTCAGAAGAAATTTGTAAATAAGCAGAACATGTTTTCAGAAGAATTAGAAAAATATGATTGGGACGAAATTACCGCACGCATATCCGCTAAAACGGATATCGACGTGCGGCATGCCCTTGAAAAAGACAATCTTACACCTGACGATTTTATGGCATTGATTTCTCCGGCTGCAGTCCCCTATCTTGAACAGATGGCGCGGTTGTCGATGAAATATACACAGGAACGTTTCGGCAAAACCATAAGTATGTATATTCCTTTGTATTTGAGCAATGCCTGCACAAATTTTTGCGTGTACTGCGGATTTAACCATAACAACGATATAAAGCGCACTACCCTCACACCTGAGCAAATCGAAGCGGAGTGCAAGGCAATACGCAAACTCGGTCCGTTCGAGAACTTACTCATCGTGACCGGCGAACATCCAGCCATAGCCGGTGTCGATTATCTTGAAAACGCATTAAAAATTGCGCGCCCATATTTCAACAATCTGTCGATTGAAGTGATGCCGTTAAACTCCGAAGACTACTACCGTCTCACCAAATCAGGGCTCAACGGCGTGGTATGTTTCCAAGAAACCTACCACAAGGCGCGTTATAACGTCTATCACCCAAAGGGTATGAAATCAATATTCGAATGGCGGCTGAACGGCTTTGACCGTATGGGGCAGGCAGGTGTCCACAAAATCGGTATGGGCGTGCTTATCGGTCTTGAGGACTGGCGGACAGATGTGACCATGATGGCAATCCATTTGCGTTATCTTCAGAAGCATTATTGGAAAACCCGCTATTCCGTGAATTTCCCGCGTATGCGTCCTTCGGAAAGCGGATACCAACCGAATGTAACGATGACCGACAAGGAGCTTGCCCAACTCACTTTTGCTTTCCGCATATTTGACCACGATGTAGACATATCCTATTCTACGCGCGAAAATCCAGTGTTCCGCGCCAATATGATGAAACTCGGCGTGACATCGATGAGCGCAGGCAGCAAGACGGAGCCCGGCGGCTACACAAGTACTCCCGACGCTTTGGAGCAATTCCACGTAAGCGACGAGCGTACTCCGGCCGATGTGACTGAGGAAATCAAGCATCTGGGCTATGAAGTAGTATGGAAGGACTGGGACAAGATTTTTGACTAAATTAATGTCGAGGCACAAGCTCAGCAAAGGTGATATTGAATTGATATCGCCTTTGCTGTTTAGCGCAAAGATATGAAAAATAAAAAGAAAAGCCGTCGAAAGCTTTCCGACGGCTGCTTTGTAGCGGGAGCAGGATTCGAACCTACGACCTTTGGGTTATGAGCCCAACGAGCTACCTCTGCTCCATCCCGCGATGTGATTTCGACTGCAAAGGTACAACATATTCGCTCTAAATGCAACACTTTTTGAAAAATATTTTTCAAGCCACTTAATAAACCACTGTAAATAAACTATTTATAGAGAAAAGATTTTTGTAGGAAATTTTTCTCCGACAAATAGAACATCAAAATATCACGCCGATAGTTGGTCAAATTAAATAATGTGCGTAAATTCGCACACAAAATACGTTTTTGTGCAAATAATACGAGACCAACAAACGACTATGTTGAAAACAAGAGAAAAATTAATCGACATTGCGCGACAGCTTTTCGCCCACAAGGGCATAGAAAACACGACAATGAACGACATAGCGTTAGCGGCAGAAAAAGGGAGGCGCACGATTTATACCTATTTTAAAAATAAGCGCGACATCTATAATGCCGTCATCGAAAGTGAAAGCGAAATCGTATTGGACAAATTGAAAGAAATCGCCAATCTTCCCATCCCACCCGACCAAAAGCTAATGGAATTCATTTTCCAAAGATTCGACGCGATGAAAAACTTGGTTTCGCGCAACGGTTCTTTGAGAGCGGGATTTTTCAGGGATGCGAGGAAAGTGGAACGCGCAAGGAAAATAAGCCGTCCCAAAGAAATCCATATATTGGAGAATATTTTGCAGGAAGGTGTTGACAATGGTATGTTTAAGATAAAGCACGTTGACAAGACAGCAATGGTGATGCTGCTCTCCTTACAAGGATTGGACGTGCCTTACATCCGCGACAACTTTGCTGAATTCGGAATAGAGAAGAACAAACTGAGAGAATATTTATACGATTTTATATTATACGGAATAAAACAGTAAACATTTATGTACATAAATTCGACAGGATATTATATCCCGGCAGAAAGAGTTCCTAACGAACATTTCTTAAACCTTAACGGCCTTACAAGCGAATGGATTTTGCAACGCACCGGAATACGCACTCGGTCGAAAGCCGGTGAGGGAGAAGGTCATAACTCAATGGGGCTTGCAGCAATCCGCGACGCTATAAAAACATTGCCCTACGATATCACAGATGTCGACCTGATAGTTTCAGCGGCATATTCACCATACGACACCGTGGCAACGCTCGCCCACATAGCACAGCGCGAATTCGGTATGGAAAAGGCAAAAGCCGTATATGCGTCGTCGGCTTGCTCGTCATTTGTCAACGGCCTTGAAATCATTGAAGGCTATTTCGCAATGAATAAGGCAACAAAAGCCCTTATTGTATGCTCGGAACACAATACGTATTATGCCAATGAGACGGATAAGGTGTGCGGACATCTCTGGGGCGATGCCGCAGTGGCTTTTTTGTGTCGAAAGAAAAAATATCCGACAACGACATGGCAATAAAATCAATCTATACGCACGGTCTCGGACATATAGGTAAAGGTCCGGAAGGCGTACGTCTTCGTCCGCATGAGGATGGCATAGCCATGCCCGACGGAAGGGATGTGTTCATCCATGCCTGCAAGAACCTGATACACGGATTGGAGGTGGTAACAAAAGAAAACGGTATGGAAGTTACCGACCTCGATTACATAATCTGCCATCAGGCAAATATGCGCATCGTGGCTAACGTTGCCCATAACCTGCAAATGGACAATTCTAAATTTTTAAATAACATTGAAGAATTGGGCAATACTGGCTCCGCAAGCTCGGCACTGGTGTTCGCGCAAAACATTGACAAATTCAAAAAAGGACAGAAAATAGGACTTTCCGTATTCGGAGGAGGCTACTCCGTTGGAGCATTCCTTGTTGAAATCTAAACTTTAAATTATATAAGTTATGAAACTGTTAGAAGGCAAAGTAGCACTTATCACAGGTGCTGCCCGCGGAATTGGAAAAGCTATCGCCCTCAAATATGCGTCGGAGGGTTGTAATGTAGCGTTTACCGACCTTGTAATTGACGAGAACGGTAAAAAAACCGAAGAAGAAATAGCGGCTTTCGGCGTAAAAGCCAAAGGTTATGCTTCGAATGCCGCCGATTTCGAGGCAACTCACAATGTAGTTGCTGAAGTGGTTAAAGATTTCGGACGTATAGATATCCTTGTAAACAATGCCGGAATCACGAAAGACGGCTTGATGATGAGAATGACCGAAGGACAATGGGATGCCGTTATCGGCGTGAACCTTAAATCGGCTTTCAACTTCGTACACGCCGTAACTCCGGTAATGATGCGTCAACGTTCCGGAAGCATCATCAATATGGCATCGGTCGTAGGCGTGCATGGAAATGCCGGACAATGCAACTACTCCGCTTCCAAGGCGGGTATGATTGGCCTCGCCAAATCCATCGCCCAAGAGCTCGGTTCACGCGGAATCCGTGCGAATGCCATTGCTCCGGGATTTATAATCACCGATATGACTGCCGGACTTTCTGAGGAAATAAAAGCGGAATGGAGCAAGAAGATTCCGTTGCGCCGTGGCGGAACACCGGAAGATGTTGCAAACATTGCCACATTCCTTGCATCCGATATGTCGTCGTATGTATCAGGACAGGTTATCCAAGTCGACGGCGGCATGAATATGTAATCATTTGACATTTTGCCAAAAAACAAACGGAGGACGGTATGGAAAAACATTCCGCCCTTCGTTTTTGTATTTAATAATATCTGTTAGATAATTTTTTCACACATAAGCATCAAATTGAATCATGATTTTACAAAAAACATCTACCTTTGCAAGATGTATAGAACTATTGAAGAATGCTTGAACGAATAATCGACAATACAAAGCTGCTTCAGCTTGACAAACTTTTCAAAGAAAGCAATAATATTGTAATAACCTGCCACATGTCGCCCGACGGCGATGCGGTAGGCGGAGCGACCGGGCTATGTCTCCTGCTCCGGAAACTGGGAAAGATTGCAAATGTGATAACTCCCGACCAAGCGCCCTACGACCTTGCCTTCATTCCCGATTATAAGGACATGACGGCTTATTCACGCCATCCGGTAAAAGCACGGCGGCTAATCAGCGAGGCAGACCTGATAGTTTGTCTTGACTACAATGGGCTGAGCCGTGTCGCACAGATGGAAGCCCCATTGAGAAACGCAAGGTGCAGAAAAGTGATGATCGACCATCATTTGCATCCCGACGAGTTTTGCGACGTGACTATTTCATACCCGGTAATGACATCAACTTGCGAACTCTTATACCGCATACTCGACCAGCTTGGCTACACCCACCTTATCGACACCACAATAGCGGAATGCATCTACACCGGAATGATGACCGACACCGGAAATTTCTCATATAATTCCAACCATGCAGAACTCTATATAATCGTGGCGGAATTAGTGAAAAAAGGTGTTGACAAGGATAGAATATACAAGCTCGCAATCAATACGAGCAGCGAAAACCGTATGCGCCTCACGGGGTATGCGCTTGCCGAAAAAATGATAATCTATCCGGAACACAAAGCATCGCTCATTGTCCTGACACAAGACGACCTCACACGTTTCAACTATCAGAGCGGCGATACGGAGACACTTGCCAACAGACCGTTGGCCATACCGGAAGTAGTGTGGTCTACATTTTTCCGGCAGGAGAAAGGATATGTAAAAGTGTCTATGCGTTCGGAAGGAAGTTTTGCCGTCAATATCCTGTGCACACGGTATTTCAACGGCGGTGGGCATGCCAACGCCTCTGGTGGGGAGTTTCACGGCTCTATGGACGAAGCGGTAAAAACATATCATAAAATGCTCGATGATTTATCGAAAGTTGACAATAATCCAATAAATTTACAATCTAATGAAAATTAAGAACATATTATTATTGGCTCTACCGGCTGTAATGCTTGCGGCATGCAAGGATTCTAAGAGCTATAACGAGCTGCTTGACGAAGAGGACAAAGCCGTTAATTCTTTTTTGGCCAATCAAAAAGTTGAACTGGCCGTTCCTGCCGACACTGTTTTTGAAACCGGTGAAAATGCGCCATATTACCGTCTCGACGAAGAAGGTAATGTTTATATGCAGGTAATCAATACCGGCGACCGCAAGAACAACAAGGCGGAAACCGGTGAAAACATATATTTCCGATATTCGAGAATCGACTTGAAAGAATATGAGACCGGTGCTGACGGCACATTAAGCGGAAACCAAAACAGGCCTACCACCTCAAGCAGTTTCTATTTCAACGATTACACCTACTCCACATCCTACAACTGGGGGACAGGCCTGCAAATGCCGCTCTATTATTTAGGAGTGGATTGCGAGGTCAATCTGCTGATAAAAAGCCAGTATGGGGTGACGGATGAAATATCGATGGTAATGCCTTTCGTCTATCATGTGAAATACTACAGATCTAAAATATAGCCATAGCAAATTCAAACCTAATATATCATGTCATTAATAAAATCAATATCAGGAATCCGAGGCACAATCGGAGGAAAAGCCGGGGAGGGATTGAGCCCTCTCGACATTGTGAAGTTTACGGCTGCATACGCCACATTCATCCGCAAGACTACGACGAAAACATCTAACACCATAGTCGTAGGCCGTGACGCGCGTCTTTCGGGCGATATGGTCTGCCGTGTTGTCACCGGCACGCTTACCGGTATGGGATTCGACGTGGTGAACATAGGCCTTGCCACTACCCCAACCACTGAATTGGCTGTTGTATGGGAAAAAGCCTGCGGAGGAATAATCCTCACGGCGTCACACAATCCTAAGCAGTGGAACGCTCTTAAGCTGCTCAACGAGAATGGTGAATTCCTTAGCGATGCCGAAGGCAAACAGGTACTTGCGATTGCGGCCGAAGAATCATTCTCTTTCGCTGAAGTTGAAAATCTTGGAAAAGTTTATAACAACGAAACATATAACCGTAAACACATCGACTACGTTCTTTCGCTCGACTTGGTCGACGCGGAAGCAATCAGAAAAGCTAATTTCACTGTCACTGTCGATGCTGTGAATTCCGTGGGCGGAATCGTCATTCCGCAACTGCTCCGGGCATTGGGCGTGAAGAACGTGATAGAACTTAACTGCACCCCTACCGGCAACTTTGCCCACACTCCGGAACCGATTCCGGAGAATCTTTACGAGATTTCCGATAAGCTGAAAACCGGATGCGCTGATGTAGGCTTCGTGGTCGATCCTGATGTTGACCGCCTCGCCATTGTTATGGAAA
The DNA here is from genome assembly GCA_900550025.1 of uncultured Porphyromonadaceae bacterium. GTDB lineage: Bacteria > Bacteroidota > Bacteroidia > Bacteroidales > Muribaculaceae > Limisoma > Limisoma gallistercoris. Next base: position 34,051 of record URQP01000009.1, read on the forward strand.
ACGGCGAGATGTTTGTAGAGGAATACACATTGGTTTCCATTGCCGACTACGTGCTGTCGCAGACACCCGGCGCGACCGTATCCAACCTCTCATCATCACGTGCGTTGCGCGATGTTACATTGAAACACGGTTGCAATTATTCGGCAGCCGCTGTGGGCGAGGTGAACGTTGTTACGGAAATGAAGCGCACGGGCGCGGTAATCGGCGGCGAGGGCAACGGCGGTGTA
>URQP01000010.1 GCA_900550025.1 uncultured Porphyromonadaceae bacterium
CCGTGGCTACCGGATTCAAGGTGGCCAACCCGGAAATGACCGTATGGCAGATTTCGGGCGACGGCGACGGTCTGGCCATCGGAGGCAACCACTTCATCCACGCCGTGCGGCGTAACGTCAACATCAACATGGTGCTGCTCAACAACCGCATCTATGGGTTGACAAAGGGGCAGTACTCCCCTACTTCCGAGCGTGGTTTCGTCTCCAAGTCGTCGCCTTACGGCACTACCGAGGACCCGTTCATTCCGGCCGAGCTGGTGTTCGGCGCGCGTGGGACGTTCTTCGCGCGCAGCCTCGACGTTGAGCTCAAGACTTCGCAGGAAGTGATGGTTGCGGCTGCACGCCATAAAGGCACATCGGTCGTCGAGATGCTTCAGAACTGCGTGATTTTCAATCAGGGAATCTACAGCTTCGTTTCCGACAGAGAGCTTCGTGCCGACCACACAATCCACCTTGTACATGGCGAGAAAATGCTTTTCGGAAAAGAAAAGGAGAAAGGCATCGTGCAGGACGGCTTCGGACTGAAAGCGGTCGTGGTAGGACAGGACGGCTACACGATTGACGACGTGCTCACCCACGACGCTCATTGCCAAAGCAACCTCCTCCACCAGCAGCTTGCGATGATGGACGGACACACTATGCCGTTGGCCATCGGGGTGATACGTGATGTCGACGCTCCCGTCTACGACGAGGAAGTCGACCGCCAGACCCACGAGGTTGAAGGCAAAAAGCCTTACCACACCCTCCGCGAGATGATTCTCGCCGGAGAGACGTGGGAAGTGAAATAGGTCACCGGAGATTAATAAAAAGATTGGCGGGAAGCAAAACTTCCCGCCAATCTTTTTTTATCACAGACTTTTCAAGCCCCCCGGCGCTTAGAACAACGCCTTGCCTGTCATGTCGGAAGGCTGCTCCATGCCCATAATCTTAAGAATTGTCGGAGCAACGTCGGCAAGGATACCATTGTGGATTTCCACGCCGGTCTTTTCCGTCACGTAGACACACGGCACCGGGTTGAGCGAATGCGCCGTATTGGGCGTGCCGTCGGCATTGATGGCGTTGTCGGCGTTTCCGTGGTCGGCTATGATTATCACCTCATAACCGTGAGCCTTGGCAGCCTCCACGGTATCCCTCACGCAATTGTCGATTGTGACCACAGCCTTCTCGATAGCCTCGTACACGCCGGTGTGTCCCACCATGTCGCCGTTGGCGTAGTTGACTACGATAAAATCGTATTTCTCCGTACCGATGGCCTCCACGAGCTTGTCCTTCACCTCGTATGCGCTCATCTCCGGCTTCAGGTCGTAGGTGGCAACCTTCGGCGACGGCACGAGTATGCGGTCCTCGCCCTCGAACGGAGCCTCACGCCCGCCGTTGAAGAAGAACGTAACGTGGGCATATTTCTCGGTCTCCGCTATGTGGAGCTGCTTCTTACCGTTGCGCGAAAGGTATTCGCCAAGAGTGTCCTGCACGTTTTCCTTGTCGAAAAGGATATGCACGCCCTTGAACGAAGCGTCGTAAGGAGTCATGCAGTAGTACTGCAATCCCGGGATTGTCTTCATCCCCTCTTCCGGCATGTCCTGCTGCGTCAGAGCGATGGTAAGCTCCTTCGCGCGGTCGTTGCGGTAGTTGAAGAAGATTACTGCGTCGCCCTCCTTGATAGTACCGTCGACAGTGGAATTGTTGATCGGCTTGATGAACTCGTCGGTCACATCCTCGTCGTAGGATTCCTGCATAGCCTTAACCATATCGTCTGCCTGCTTGCCCTTGCCCTCCACGAGCAAGTCGTAAGCCTCCTTCACGCGGTTCCAACGCTTGTCGCGGTCCATGGCGTAGAAACGTCCCACGATGGAGGCAATCACGCCGGCCGACTGCTTGCAATGAGCCTCTACCTGCTCGATGAATCCTTTGCCGCTCTTCGGGTCAGTGTCGCGGCCGTCCATGAAGCAGTGCAGGTAAACCTTCTGCAAGCCGTATTCCTTAGCGATGTCGCACAAAGCGAACAGATGCTCCAGCGAGCTGTGTACGCCTCCGTCGGAAGTCAGTCCCATGAAGTGGATTGCCTTTCCGCTCTCCTTTGCGTATGTGAAGGCCGAAACGATTTCCTTGTTCTTTAGAATCGACTTGTCGGCAATCGACTTGTTGATTTTCACAAGGTCCTGATAGAGGACACGCCCCGCGCCGATATTCAGGTGGCCCACCTCGGAGTTGCCCATCTGTCCGTCGGGCAGACCCACATTCTCGCCGCTCGCCTGAAGCTGCGAATGCGGATATTTCGCCAACAAAGAATCCCAGTAAGGAGTAGGAGTGCTGTAAATCACGTCGCTTTTCGTGTGGTTTCCGATTCCCCAGCCGTCGAGAATCATCAACAATGCTTTTTTACCCATATTATTCTGTTTTTTAGTTCGTTTTTCCGTATTCAATCATTCCGGGTGCAAAGGTAGCCAATAATTTGCTATCTTCCGATTTATCAAAGCAAAAACCGTGCCCGAAAAAATCAGAATTCATAAGTCTGAAACATCATGGCATTAAATGACAAATATTTTACCATCAATACAATGAACAACATCCTTTTTGCTTAAATTTGTAACATAAACCAACTTACCATTATTGAATAATGTCTATATGGAACAAACTATGGGGAATTAAAAATTCTGATGGCACAGCAAATGTCAGCGGAAACAATACCGTGCCTAAAAAATACGATGCTTCCAAATATGCCGTAATAGATGCCGAAGTAGGCATTACCGACCGCAAAATCCACGACATAGGAGCTATCAGGTACGACGGTGCTATATTCCATAAAGCATCAAAAGAAAAACTGCTTGATTTTTTGAACGGAGTTGATTATGTTTGTGGACACAATATCATACATCACGACGCAAAATACCTGTTCAACGAATACATACCGGCATATCTCCTCGTAGACACGCTTTATATGTCGCCACTGTTGTTCCCTGAACGCCCCTACCACAGGCTATTAAAAGACGACAAAATAATCAGCGAGCAAATCAACAATCCGGTAAACGATTGCGAAAAAGCGAAAGATTTGCTTATGGACGAAATAGAACGCTGGAACCATCTCCCGAAAGAAAAGCAACAAATATTCGCATCCTTGCTCGACGGTAAAGAAGAGTTCTCAGGATTTCTCCAGATGGTAGAAGCCGGAGGCACAAGCGGCAATCTGCCAGAGCTGATAATCAACACTTACAAAGGGAGAATATGCCAACATGCAGACTTTGATATGATAATCACAAAATATCCGTGCGAATTGGCATACGCATTAGCTCTTGTCGATACTTCCGATTACCGTTCAATCACCCCCGGATGGGTGCTAAATAATTATCCCGACGTGGAATTTGTCATAAAACTGCTAAGACACACCGCCTGCGGCAGAGACTGCAACTATTGCGGCACACAACTGGACATACACTCAAATTTAAAATCCTTTTTCGGATATGGACAATTCCGCACATTTGCAGGAGAGACGCTTCAGGAGCAAGCCGTGCAAGCGGCCGTTGATGGCAAATCCCTACTCGCAATATTTCCGACAGGAGGAGGGAAATCGCTCACTTTCCAATTGCCGGCATTAATCGAGGGACGCACCGTACATGGGCTTACGGTCGTCATCTCACCGCTGCAGTCGCTGATGAAAGACCAAGTCGACAACCTTGCAGAACGCGGCATCACGGATGCCGTCACGATAAACGGGCTGTTAGACCCGATAAACAGGGTATTGTCAATCAACAGAGTGAGGGATGGGGAAGCCTCCTTATTATACATATCACCAGAAATGCTCCGTTCAAAAACCATCGAACGGATTTTGATGGCGCGCCACATTGTAAGGTTCGTGATTGACGAGGCACACTGCTTCTCTTCATGGGGACAGGACTTCAGAGTAGACTACCTTTATATAGGAAAATTCATCAAGGAATACCAGCAGAAGAAAAAATGCCACAATCCGATACCCGTGTCATGCTTTACGGCCACCGCAAAGCAGAAAGTAGTGCAGGACATCTGCGACTATTTCAGGCAGACATTGGATTTAGACCTGAAACTGTTTGCCTCGACTGCCTCACGGACAAATCTGCGGTATTCCGTTATACATACGGAAACCGACAATGAAAAGTACTTAAAACTCAGAAGCCTTGTCGCCGAAGCCAATTGCCCGACAATAATTTATGTCTCACGCACAAAACGCACAAAAGAATTGGCCGCAAAACTGACCCGAGACGGCTACAAAGCATTGCCCTTCAACGGCAAAATGGAATCTGACGAAAAAATTTCCAACCAAGACAAGTTTATGAAGGGCCAAGTGGACATCATAGTGGCCACATCCGCATTCGGGATGGGAGTTGATAAAAAGGATGTGGGACTTGTGGTGCACTACGACATTTCCGACTCTTTGGAAAATTATGTGCAGGAAGCCGGAAGAGCGGGACGCGACCCAAGCCTAAGCGCACGATGCTACGTACTTTACAACGACAACGACCTTGACAAGCATTTCATACTGCTCAATCAGACCAAGCTGAGCATCAGCGAAATACAGCAAATATGGAAAGCCGTGAAAGATATGACGAAACAACGCCCGAGAGTATGCTGCTCCGCATTGGAAATCGCACGTCAGGCAGGATGGGACGACTCGGTGCATGACATTGAGACTCGTGTACGCACTGCCTTGGCGACACTTGAGCAAAACGGCTATCTGACAAGAGGCAACAATGTGCCACACGTCTATGCGACAGGCATAACCGTCAAGAATATGGACGAGGCGAGAACACGCCTATCAAAATCCCTCCTTTTTGACAAAAACGAGATAGAACAAGCTGTCAGGATAATCAAGTCGCTCATTTCACAGAAATACATATCAAAAGCCCAAAACTCAGAGGCGGAATCACGCATCGACTATCTGGCCGACATACTGGGACTGACAAAAAAGGAAGTCGTGTCGGCTGTAGAACGGATGCGACAGGACGGCATCTTAGCCGACAGCAAGGACATTTCCGCATATTTGCCGAATTTTGGGAAGCCGGAACGTAAATCATTGTCGCTGCTTGAACATTTTGCGAAGTTAGAGCAATACATAGTAAGCTGCATACCTGACGGGGCATTGCACATATCCTGCAAACAACTCAACGACAATGCCGTGAAAGACGGCATTACCTCCTCAAAAGAAAAGGACATACTGACACTGCTGTATTTCCTTTCCATAAAGGGCTACACCCGCAAAAAAGAGGATACGGCACACAATATGGAGATAAGCCGCCAGACAGATTTGGAATCAATCTCCAAACGGTTTGAAAAAAGGCTGGAAATAAGCCGCTTTGCAATAGAATGGTTATACAGAATAGCTGATGATGCCGAGAAAAACGGACAACAAGAAATAGCTGTCAAATTCTCCGTAGTGGAGCTATTAAACAAATTTAAAGCAGAAGGACAATCGCTTTTCAACCGGCACGACGACATCCAGATAGAAGATGTGGAAGAAGCCCTGCTGTACCTGTCGAAAATCGGTGTGCTGAAACTCGAAGGGGGATTTCTTGTCCTCTACAATGCAATGGACATAAGACGGACAAAAGACAGCAAGACGAGATACAAACAGGAGGACTACCGGATGCTTAACGAATTCTACCGGCAGAAAATCCAACAAATACATATCGTAGGCGAATATGCCAATCTGATGGTAAAGGACTATGACGCGGCTTTGGAATACGTACATGACTATTTCCATATGGACTACAAGAAATTCATCACAAAATATTTCAAAGGAGAGAGAATCAACGAGATACAGCTAAACCTCACCCCGCAAAAATACAAGCAATTGTTCAACCAGCTGTCAAAACGCCAAATGGAAATAATCTCCGACAAGGATTCACGCTGCATCGTCGTGGCAGCCGGACCGGGCAGCGGAAAGACACGCGTGCTTGTGCATAAACTTGCTTCCCTGCTGCTACTCGAAGACGTGAAACACGAGCAGCTCCTTATGCTTACATTCTCAAGAGCGGCAGCGACAGAGTTCAAGCAGCGCCTTATGGAACTTATCGGCAATGCTGCACATTTTGTCGAAATAAAGACTTTCCATTCATATTGCTTCGACCTTTTAGGACGGATAGGCAATCTTGAAGATGCCAAGGACGTGGTTGCAAAAGCTGCCGGAATGATCGGACAAGGGGAAGTGGAGCCCAACAGAATAGGGAAAACAGTATTGGTAATCGACGAGGCACAAGACATGGGTGCCTCAGAATACGCACTTGTGGAAGCTCTTATGGCACACAACGAGGAAATGCGTGTAATAGCCGTAGGCGACGACGATCAAAACATTTTTGATTTCCGGGGTTCAGACTCCAAATATATGTACCAACTGTCAAAAATGCCCGGCAGCAAAATTGTCGAAATGACCGAAAACTACCGCAGCAGTCGGCATTTGGTTGATTTTGCCAACGGATTCGTGGGCAAAATCGGACAAAGGATGAAAAGCACACCAATCATATCAATGCAAAAAGAAAATGGACAGGTAACAATAACACGCCATTATTCAAACTACATGTACCAGCCGCTTGTAAACGAGATTTTAGATGACAGCCTTCCCGGAACGTCGTGCATACTCACCCAGACAAACGAAGAAGCGGTAACCGTCAATGCCCTTTTGCGTAAAAATGGCATAAACAGCAACCTTATCCAGTCGATGGACGGATTCCGCTTTTTTAATATGGCTGAAATAAAATATTTCATAAGATATATCGGCAAGCGGATAAAAACACCGCGCATACCCGAAGTGTTGTGGAACGAGGCAAAACAAGCGACACTCACCTACTACGGCAGAAGCGTAAGCCTTGCATACATGAAACGCTGCATGCAACTTTTCGAGCAAACCAACAGGGCAAAGTACATAAGCGACTTTAAAGAATATGTATTCGAATCATCTGTAGAGGACTTCTGCGACACTGACGGCTCCGGCATGACAGTATCGACCATCCACAAAGCGAAAGGCAGGGAATTCGACAATGTATACATGCTGCTTTCCGGCAATTTCTCTAAAGACGCGAACCTGATGCGGCGATACTATGTGGGAATTACACGCGCAAAAAAGCAGTTATCCATCCATACAAACAGCGGTTGTTTTGACAACTTGAAAGCGGACAGGCATAACGTTGACAGGACACAATACAATATGCCGGAAGAAATTGTCCTGCAACTATCCCACAAGGATGTCAATTTAGGAGCTTTTAAAAACATAAAGAGAGACGTATTGTCGCTAAGAAGCGGGGACAGGCTCAAGTACCATGGCTTTACATTATACAATATAGAGGGTAAACCGGTCGCAAAACTGTCGCAAAAGATGCAAGCCGAACTTACGGAATGGAAAGAAAAAGGATATGAAGTAGCCTCTGCCTCCGTAAGGTTCATCGTTGCGTGGAAGCCGAAAGACGCACCGAAAGACACAGAAGAAACGGCGGTACTCTTGGCTGATCTGTCACTCTCAACACAACCAGTCCTCACTAAAACATGCACCGATGAACTAAATTTTCCGGCATAAGCATTTCCCATTAAAGCCTTCCTGAATTTTCAATACAAAATTTTTTCAGCACAAAACAGCGCGGGATGTTGCACGGATGGAAAATATTCCGTACTTTTGTGCGCTTATTCCGAATAGGCTCGAAAAGAGACGCGCGAAGCGGCGCGTCCGCCTCACGGGTTAATTTGTAAATTTCTATCTAAAAACAATGTACGCAATTGTAGAAATTCAGGGACAGCAGTTCAAGGCAGAAGCCGGAAAATTCCTGTATGTCCACTATCTCGGCGAGAACGTGAAAGAAGGCGACAAAGTTGATTTCGACAAAGTTCTCCTTGTGGATGCCGACGGTGCCGTAAAAATCGGCGCTCCTACCGTGGAAGGGGCAAAAGTAGTTTGCGAGGTTAAACGTCCCCTCGTGAAAGGTGACAAGGTAATCGTCTTCAAGAAGAAACGCCGCAAAGGCTATCGCCGTTGGAACGGTCACCGCCAGTATTTCACCCAGATTGTGATTAAAGACGTAGTTGCATAACCACTAAAAACGGAAAGAAATGGCACATAAAAAAGGTGTAGGTAGTTCGAAGAACGGTCGTGAGTCAGAAAGCAAACGATTGGGCATCAAATTGTTCGGTGGTCAATATGCAAAAGCCGGCAATATCATCAAGCGCCAGCGCGGCACAGTGCACCATCCGGGCGTTAACGTAGGAATGGGCCGTGACCACACATTGTACGCGCTCATCGACGGTACAGTGGCTTTCTCCGAAAGGAAAGGCCGCAAGTACATCAACATCAACCCTGTTGAAGTACCGGCAGAAGAGCAGAACTAAGGAAGTTCCGCGCAAAACGTTTAATACAGGCTGTGGCACGATGCCACAGCCTGTATTTTTTTATTTTATTGCTGTCCGCTAAAAAATCAAGGGATTCGGTTTATGGAGTGTAATGCGCCACCGCCGATGAAGCCAGCCCCGTGGGGGGCTGTTGCCGAGTAACCCGCCGCCTTGGCGGTGGTCAGGTGGCTGACAAAGAAATCGGCCTCGTGGAGGTCTGTAAGAATTGAGAGTAGAGTGTTGAATGTTGAGAGTATGCAACTCTCTCAACTCTAAACTTTCAACTCTGAACTTTAAAGTGCGACCTCCACGAGACCGTGTTGAAGTTAAGACTGTATCACCGCATAACGCTCATCTCCACTCCCGCCGGCAAGGAAGGAGAGGAGATGAAGTATGGCAGAATAGCATAATTCCGTACTATGGTTTTGGCTGGAGCATTTCCTTGATGCCGCCTATCGAGCCGAGCAGAGACGATGCCTCATATGGCATATAGACCGTCTTGTTGTCTTTTCCGGAAACCATTTCTTTCAAGGTCTCGATATACTTCACGGCAAGCATATAAGTGGCAGGGTCGGACTTAGCCCCGGTTACTGCCTCCGCTATCTTGCGTATGGCCTCCGCCTCGGCCTCCGCTTCAAGTACCTTTGCCTCGGCATTACCCTGTGCCATAAGTATCTGCGACTCGCGGTCGGCCTTGGCGCGGTTGATTTGCGACTCTTTCTCTCCCTCGGATTTCAGAATCATAGAAGTCTTCTCGCCCTCCGCTTTCAGAATCTTGGCGCGGCGCTCGCGCTCGGCCTGCATCTGCTGCTCCATAGCGTTGCGCACGGAATCGGGAGGCGTGATGTCCTGCAATTCCACACGGTTGATTTTCACGCCCCACTTGTTGGTGGCATCGTCGAGCACGGCACGCAACCGCGAATTGATAGTGTCGCGCGACGTGAGTGTCTCGTCCAGTTCAAGCTCGCCGATGATGTTGCGGAGCGAAGTCTGGGTAAGTTTCTCGATAGCGTTCGGCAGATTGTCGATTTCATATACCGACTTGAAAGGGTCGGTAATCTGAAAATAAAGCAACGCGTTGATGCGCGTGGTCACGTTGTCCTTCGTGATGACGCTCTGTTCCGGAAAATCGTAAACCTGCTCGCGGAGGTCGATTACATCCGACATGCGTATCACCGGAACCGCAATCCCGCGCGGACCGCTGACCATATGCCGCACATAGACCTTGCGCGGACGGTCGATAATCGGCCAAATAATGTTGATACCCGACGAAAGAGTGGAATGGTAGCGTCCGAGCCGCTCAATCACCTTCGTCTCACTCTGCCGTATGATAATCAAACCGTTCACAGCAAAAATGATAACCACCAAAGCTATCACGCCAACTACAATCAATGTTCCCATAATGTATGAATTTTAAGCTGTTAATATCTATTTTTTCTTCACAGTCAGCACAACGCTGTTCACCTCAAGCACCTCTACCTGCTCGCCTTTGGCAATCACACAGCCGCCGGTTGCAACCGCTTTCCAGTCGTCGCCGTCGATAGAGACACGCCCGGTATTGGCGGCAGAATCGATTGTCTCCGAGACCACCCCCACACGCCCGATAAGGGCATCGACACCGCTCTTACGCGCATTCTTATCCTTATGGAAAAACATCTTGATGGCAATAGGACGAACCACTACAAAAGAAAACAGAGTGAATACCGCAAACCATATTATCTGCGCCTTAACGCCAAAACCCAAAGCGGCAGTCACTGCCGAAGCCACTGCCCCTATCGCCAGACAGATAGCGGCAAACCCGGCCGTGAAAATCTCCACAGCCACCATCACCGCCGCCACGATTGCCCATATCTGCCACATTTCCATAATATTCCGTTTTTAATTATTGTTGACGATTACTTTGTCCGAGAAAGTCGAAAGTATCGACATAAATCTCCGTCACGTTGTGCTTGATGGCATTCTTGTCCTCCCACACACGAGTGCGTATCTTTCCCTCAATGTAGAGCTTCGCTCCCTTGCGGATATACTTCTCCGCATATTCGGCGTTCCTGCCCCACATCACGATGTTGTGCCATTCCGTCTTTTCCGGATAGGCGACACCTGCAGCCGTGGTGAAAGCACGCTCCGTCGTGGCAAGCGAGAACGAAGCCACCGGTTTGCCGTCAACGTAGCGGATTTCGGGGTCACGCCCGACATTGCCTATAAGTATTGCCTTATTTACCGACATTTCTGAAAACCTTTATATATAAAATTGCCCAAACCTGACCTATATGGGACAGAATCCAGCCTTTCCTGCCAATAGTTATGCAACTATAATTACAATCTATCCTTACAACTGCTGCCTGAACAGCAATCATAAGGATACGACTATTATTCTTCAGGAGCGGAATTCAATACGGCAGCCGCATCCTCGTCACCATCCTTGCTGAAGAGCTTAGCCTTGATTTTTGCCTCCAGCTCGTCGGCAAGCTCCGGATTGTCGTCGATAAGCCTCTTGACAGCATCACGCCCTTGCCCGAGCTTCGTATCGTCGTAAGAGAACCACGAGCCGCTCTTCTTGATAATGCCAAGGTCAACGCCCAAATCGACAATCTCGCCGCTATGCGAAACGCCCTCGCCGAAAGTCATCTCAAACTCGGCCTTCTTGAATGGAGGCGCAACCTTGTTCTTCACAACCTTCACTTTAGTATTATAGCCGACAATGTCCTCACCGTTCTTGATTGACGAAGTGCGGCGTATGTCGATACGCACCGACGCATAGAACTTCAAGGCATTACCACCGGTAGTGGTTTCGGGCGAACCCCATGTTACGCCAATCTTATCGCGCAACTGGTTGATGAAGATGCAAGTGGTCTTAGTCTTCGAAATCGTGCCCGTAAGCTTACGCAAAGCCTGCGACATCAACCGTGCCTGCAACCCCATCTGCTTCTCGCCCATCACGCCCTCAATCTCAGCTTTCGGGGTAAGCGCCGCTACCGAGTCAATCACGATTATGTCGATTGCGGAGGAACGGATAAGCTGGTCGGCAATTTCCAATGCCTGTTCTCCATTGTCGGGCTGTGAAATCCACAGATTGTTGACATCCACACCGAGTTTCTCGGCATAGAAACGGTCGAAAGCGTGCTCCGCATCGATTATGGCGGCAATTCCGCCCTGCTTCTGTGCCTGCGCTATGGCAAGGATTGCAAGCGTGGTCTTACCGGACGACTCCGGGCCGAAAATCTCGATTATCCTGCCACGCGGATAGCCTCCCACGCCGAGAGCGGCATCCAGACCGATTATGCCGGTAGGTATTACCTCAACATTCTCTATATTCTCATCGCCGAGCTTCATAATCGCGCCACGTCCGAAATCTTTCTCAATCTTCGACATAGCGTTCTGCAAAGCCTTAAGCTTTTCGTTGGCTACAGGGGCTGTCCCTGCCGCAGCATTCTTTTTAGAATCCATATATCTTTAATTTTATTTATTCAAATCCAATATCTGGCGCGCGCTGTCCTTCGTATTTACCTTGGTAATTATATCCGTCACCACGCCGTCGCCATCGACAAGGAAAGTGGTGCGTACCGTACCCATATACTCGCGTCCCGCCATCTTTTTCTTCTGCCATACGCCGAACGCCTCGTTAAGACGCAAGTCGGTATCGGCTATCAAAGGGAAAGGCAAAGAATATTTCTCCGCGAACTTCACGTGGGAAGCCGCACTGTCCTTGCTCACTCCGATTATCTCATAACCGGCCTTGCGCAACTCGCCATATCCGTCCCTCAGGCTGCAAGCCTCTGCCGTGCAACCGGGAGTGTTGTCCTTCGGATAGAAATAGATTGCAAGTTTCTTACCTGCAAAATCAGACGCTTTCACCTCTTTGCCGTTGGCATCCGTGCCAAGTATTTCCGGTATCTTGTCTCCTATTTTCATTGTCTTTGATTTTTAATTCAATGCAAAACTATGCGTTCCTTGGGCAGCACTTATGCCCTGATGTGTTAATATTAATGTTGCATCTCCACTTTGTGGGTAGGCGGCAACTGCTCGTTACGATGGTTGACAGCCTCTACCACCTTCAAAGCCAGCTCATTGAACGCACTGCCCGACACTGTGTTCTGCAAAGCCGCCGGCACGCCATTGTCGCCGCCGTCGCAAATGCCCGCCACTAACGGAATCTGCGCAAGCAAATCCACGCCGAGCTTTTCAGCGAGCCGCTTGCCGCCACCGTTGCCGAAGATGTAGTATTTCTCGTCGGGATGGCCGGCCGGAGTGAACCACGACATATTTTCAACAATTCCAAGCACCGGAACGTTCACTTTGTCGCTGCGGAACATACTTACGCCCTTACGCGCGTCGGCAAGAGCCACTTCCTGCGGAGTAGTCACCACAATAGCTCCGGTGATTGCCAGCGTCTGAACCAAAGTGAGATGTATGTCGCTCGTGCCCGGAGGCATATCTATCACAAAGTAGTCAAGCTCGCCCCAATTAGCTTCTCCGATAAGCTGTTTCAAAGCGTTGCTGGCCATACCGCCACGCCAAAGCACCGCGCTGTCCTTATCCACGAGGAAGCCAATCGAAAGGAGCTTCACGCCGTATTTCTCGACAGGAGCGATAAGATTGCGCCCGCCGACTTCGTCCATATATACCGGCTCGTCCTCCACCCCGAACATCTTAGGCACAGACGGGCCGAAAATGTCGGCATCGAGCAACCCCACCTTATAGCCTTGTGCGGCAAGCGCGACAGCGAGATTGCTCGCTACGGTGGATTTGCCGACACCGCCCTTGCCGGACGACACACCGATTATGTTCTTCACACCGGGAAGCGGATTTTCAGGCTTCTCGACCGCCTGACGGAACTTCACTGCAATGTTGCCCTTTATTTCGGCATTCTGGCTCGCATAGGTAAGCACGGCAGTCTCCGCAGCCTTCACCACCGACTTCACGAACGGGTCAGTCGGCTTGTCGAAAATCAGCGAAAACGAAACCTTCATACCGTCGATTCGTATGTCGTCCTCCACCATATTGTTGTCAACCAGATTCTTTCCGTTTCCGGGATACCTTACGTTGCGCAACGCGTCGAGTATCAATGCCGGATATAATCTTTCTTCCATGTTTTCAGTATGCTAATTAATCGTCATCTACAAAGTTACAAAGAATTTTGCTTCCGAGAAACAAACAAAAGCGCTGATTCCTTATGTTTATTTGCCGGAGAATTTCGGGTCGGTCTCAAGATAGCCGCGCGAAAAGCTGCGGTAAGTATCGAATTCTATTTCAATATCGGGTTCCTGCAATTCCGTACCCGCGTCGAGCCGCCAACGCAGATATTTTATCGTAAGCCCGCGCGCAAGCCATTGCTGCTCGTAGAAAGTGCGTATCTCCAATATGTCGTCAGCCATCCCGGAAGCATAGAGGTCATCGGTATCGACCTCCACAGGCAAGCCGTTGAGCCTCACTAATTCGCGTGTATAGGTATAAAGGAACGGACTATCCGTTTTCAGATTGATGATTCCACCGGGCTCAAGTATCCGGCGGTAAAGATTCAGGAAACGCACCGATGTGAGCCGCTTGTTCGTCTTTTTCATCTGAGGGTCAGGGAAAGTTATCCATATTTCCGAAACTTCACCCGGCGCAAAAAAAGAGGCAATCAATTCGATATTGGTACGCACAAAAGCCACATTCGGCATATTGTCTGCCACTGCCTGCTTCGCTCCCGTCCACATCCGCGCTCCTTTAATATCGACTCCTATGAAATTCCTGTCAGGAAACCGCTTCGCGAGCCCCACGGTATATTCACCCTTGCCACATCCCAATTCAAGTACAATGGGATTGCCGTTGCCGAAAAAATCGGAATGCCACTTGCCTTTCAACGGAAAGCCTTGCTGCATCAGCACGGAATAAGGATACTGGAACACGTTGCTGAACGTTTCCATTTCACCGAATTTCTTCAACTTGTTCTTTCCCATAATCAGTCACGCATTATTTTTAAGATTTCGACCTTGCCATTATCCAACACACATCTGACGACATAGAGGCTACCGGTGTAACCGCCAAGATAAAAATCCACAGCTTCCGACTGCGGCCTTTTCACAGAAAGAAGCGTTCCGTTGATGCTGTATAACGCCGCCTCAGTTATCACGTCCGACGATTCCAGTACCAGATTACCGTCTGCAACCGCCGCTTTTATCAACGCCTCTTCAAAATTGACAGATGCTGAAGCGTTGAAAAAATCCATCCATTGCTCCGCCGCACGGTAAGCTGTCTCCAAATTACCGGGAACTATCAAATCGACTCTCCATTTTGCCACATTCTCCCACACATCATCGCCAAGCGACGGAGGATCCGCCGGCAACGCCTCTATCCTGCGGAGCGACGACTGGTTGCGGAATGCGCCGGTCCCGATGTATTCCACATTCTCCGGTATTATTATCTCCACTAAGCTCCGCCAGTCGGAAAGCGCGTAGTCGCCTACCTCCCTCAGCGAAGCTGGCAGAAACTCACTGTCAGCCATCAATTTGTTTCCGGCGAAAGTGAAATCATTGATGCGGACCACGCCTTCAGGCAAGTCAATCGAGCCAAGCGCAGTGTCATAGAAAAATGCGCCGTCGCCGAGCGACTCCAGCCCGGAGGGCAACACCACACTTCTCAAGTTTCCGTTATCGGCAAATGCCCAAGTCCCTATTTCCGTCAGTGAATTGCACATCGACAAATCCACCGACTCCAGCCCGGCTCCTTCAAATGCGCCGTCTGCTATCCGCACTAAAGAGGAAGTAAAGACAAACGACTTCAACGATGCGCAAAAACTAAAAGCAGAGCTCCCTATGTGAGCTAACGAAGGCAAATCCACAGAGGACAACATAGAGCATTTGCTAAAAGCATATTCGCCCACTTCCACCAATCCTGAATAACTTTTGACTGTCTCGAGCGACGAACAGCCGGAAAACGCCATATCTCCCACCGAAACCACATTCGCGGGAATCTCCACGCCGCGCAGCTGTGCGCATCCGGAAAAAGCGCCGTCGCCCACCGACACGAGCGAACGCGGGAGCGACACCGACCGCAACCGCATGCCGGCAAAACAGAAAGGAGGCAATTCGTCCTTCTCAAAGCTCACATAGTTTCCAAAAAGCGGCTTCTTCCCGGAATATTCAGCCACATCCACCCCCGACAAATCAAGCGCGGACAGACCCGGCATTTCCGACTGCAGGAACCGGAAATCGCGCGCATCCATCGAGCCAGTTACCGTCAACGAGGTCAACGATGCCAAATTCTGGCCGGAAAGCGCGCTTTCCAATCCGCCGGGCAAACACTCCACCGGATATGCATATTCAACCGTGACAATCGACAACGCAACCGCCACGGCATTTTTTATGAATATTTTCATCAGATTACTCACAATTTGCTGTAAAATTACAAAATTTATCCTTCCCAGCCTACATCCTTGTGTCTATATGGATTATATTGTCGACAAAAAACAATTTCCTTATGGCGTCACATGGCAGCTCTATGTCGTCGTACATCTTGTTCTCGCTCCGCAATATCACCATCCCGTTCTTCGGATGACGGCGCAAATATTTCACCATCCGGTAATCATCGAGAACCACCACATAAATCTGCCCCCAATAGATTACCGACATATCGCGTATCTCGTGCACGGCAATATAGTCGCCCTCATTTATCACCGGACGCATACTGTCACCGCTCACCTTGACTATACGGCTCTCCTGACTGATTCCCGGCACATTGATACGCCCGACAATGCGGTCGTCGGCAAATATCATCTCACGTGAGGCCGATCCGGCCGTGACATCTATGTCGTAGACCGGCGTGCCGCTCTCCGCTTCCGCAATGTTGCCGGCGGCGATAGTGGCGGGCGGCTGCACTCTCGGGAACGGCACGCCCGCACCAGTGGTAAGCCAAACCTTCGACACTCCGAGATTCACCACTATCTTATTGACAAGAGCATCACTTATTGGCAATTTGCCATTAAGATGCTTCGAAAGATTCGACACATCCGTACCTATGCGGTTGGCAAACGAATTTTGCTTCATCCGCAATTCGCTTATAAGAAACTTTATCCGGTCAATTACACTTTGATTATCCATATCCTCGCAAATTCCGGCGCAAGTTACCAATAATTTGGCATATTACCAACCATTTACCATAAAAAACGGGGCGGAATCTCACGATTCCACCCCGAAGGAAACATCAAAATATGAAAAAATTCTGCTATTTCACTATAAATCTCATAACCTTAGCTCCATCAGAGGTCTCTACTTTTGCGAAATAGATGCCCGCTTCGAGCGAAGAGACATTATAACGGAAGTTGCTGCTATCCGATGACTGTGCCGAATAAACTAAAGCGCCTGCCGCATTGTAGATGTCTACCTTCTCTATCGCCGAACCGCCAGAGCTGATTACAATCATCTCGGTTGCCGGATTCGGATAGAGCGACAATGCCGCGATAGCATTTTCAGCCACTGAGCTTACCGGCTTGTTCACCGTGATGTCGTCGAGCATGAATACGAACGCATCTTCCGAAACACATTGTATCGCAAGATAGACATCCTTGCCGGCGTATTCGCTCAAGTCAACACTAACTTCCGTCCAAGCCTCCTCAGGAGCCTCGCGGGTGCTGCCTATCATTTTGAAGCTTTCAAGGTTGTCGTCGGTTTCCGACACAAGGACATTGTATTTCTCCAATCCGTATTCGCCGATATAGCTCTTCACGAAGAACGACATCTTTGCGTCAGTTGCCGGAAGCGTCAGCTTAGGCGAAATCAGCCAATCGTTGTTCTGAGCCAATCCGCTCGGATCGCCGGAAGAAGCAAAACTTGCCGCAAATCTTTCACCGCCGTGAGGCGCAATAGCTGCCTGGCCTTCCAACGACGGCGTTGTCAATGCCGGATTGAAGACTATGTAAGCAGCCTTGCCGCTCGACGGAGCCGGGAATGAAACATCCTGGAATCCGTAAATGTAATCGCCGTCAACATCCACCGTGCGCCATGCCGGGTTGAACCCTGAAGTGGCAAAGTCTTCGCATTGCTCGAAGTCCATCACATACGGGTCGGCAGGCTCAACAGAAACGACTGTCTTCGACGCGCTGTTATTGTCTGCATTCACGTCACCTTCAACCGTTGCTACAGCCTCCAGCACATATTCGCCCGGTTTCGACAAGTCGGCCTCGAACGTGAATTCTGCCGAGGCATATCCGCCAAGAGTAATAGATTGCGAACCGGCATTCTCGCCATTTATCGAAAGCGCAAGCGTACCTGTGATTTCCTCGTAGCCGTCATTCTTCACGCTTACCACAACTGGCTCGTTGGTAGAGAACAGCCCACTGTCTGCCGGCTTAGAGAAGCCTGCCACAACGGCATCCTTCAAGACAACCTCTCCCTCGCCAAAGACAGTGCGGATAGCCGGTGTCCCCAAATTAGTCTGCGCCATAACAGGGTTGTTGGATGTAATATAGAGCGCACCGTCGGCCGCCATATCAGTCACAAGACAGAAACCGGAGAAAACAACCGAAGCCATATAGTCGCCGGCCTCCAATTTACGTGGAGAAATTTCGTACACAATTTGTCCGGTCTCAGTCCCCTGCGGTACTACTTCGCTGAAAATCTCGTTGCCAAGCATCAAAGTTGCCGGGTCGTATTCATATACCGCAATATGTATGCTTTGCCCGTCAGCTGCGCCCCAGCCAAGAGAAATGCCAGTCAGCACATCTTCAGCCGCCAAATGGAACGGCACGCCGCAACCGATTGCGCCACCATCTGCACCGATGCAATAGTCTTCGATGTACATATCCTCGGTCACATAGTCATAACCAAGCTCTTCCTCCGTTACGGAAACCTGCTTGCTTGCAGAGTTGTCATCGCTTGTGTCGTCATTCTCATGTCCGTCAATGGCCACGCTCACTTCGAGATTAGCCATATAGCCGACAGCCGCATCGGCCAAAGCCACTTCCACAGGAACATCAGCAGCCGTTCCTACGGCAATGTCCTGAACCGTCGCGCGGCCCACTTCGGCTTCACCGTCCTTGACTGCAATAGTGGCTGATTCTATGACATTTGAACCCTCGTTGACCACATTAGCGGTAACCACGAACTTGCCGGACTGCTCCACTGGAATCCTCGATGGAGCGCTGACAGAAGCAAGGCTTGCGTCGTAGGACTGCCTCTCAGAAACGCTTATCTGTCTTATCAAAAGCATTCCGTTTGACTTCACAGGTACAATTGCCACCGAATATACGCCCGACTCTTCACACTTTATGGTACCATCATCGGTAACAAAATAGCTTTCTGTATATTCTTCCGGATACGACAGCACTTCTGCCCATCCGTCGACAGAAGTTCCTTCACGACCACAAACCACTTTGAAATTTTCAGTCAATGCATATCCGTAAAATTCATATCCGGCAGCATAAACGAACTCAAATTTATAAGCCTTTCCCGCTTCAAGGTTCATTCCACGGAAAACAAGCGGCTGATAGTCGTATCCATCAAAATACATAGCTCTGTTTTCCTCATCATACGACCACGACTCACCTTCCCACCAACATTCCATGGGCTGCGATGCCTCCAAGAAATCAACTTTATATGGCATTCCGGCAGCCACATAATGCTGTATCTCAATGGTAGCCACATTATTGTCAGCGTTACCATCACCACCGGCAATCACTTCCACAGCAATGGCATGGCTTCCCTCGGCAGAAAGGTCGGCTTTTGCGTTGAACGTATACTGCATTTCCTCCCCAGCTTCAAGTGCTTGGCTGACTGTCTCTGTCGCCACCTCGCTACCGTCGACTGTCAACTTCATATCGAATGAGGAAGTCGGCTGAAGTCCATTGTTCCGCACTGTCGCCGTAACTGTTTCCGAATCCGTAAGGGATGAAGATGTAGCCAATGAGGTTATTCCATCGACCGCCATATCAACAGGCATAAGAGCGGTAAGCTCACACATAATATAATACCCGTCAGGTATGATACTGAACACGTATTCCACACCTGCCTCAAATGAATAGTCGTCACCCGTGCCGACAGAAGAGCCGGATACAATAAACACCCTACTATCAGGATCAGGATTGACAACCGCATAATCATACACCCCGGCAGGAATCTCGATTGACTGCTTGTCTCCAGCAAGCAGACATCCGCCAGTCGCACCCGTGCTATTCTTATCGGCATCTTCCGGGATTGCATATTCAAAAGCACTATAATCGGAAGCGTAGAAATAATCAGGAGCAAAATCTTCTCCGTAGGAATCGTGCCCAGAGTCGAGCAAAAGCTGGAAACCTGTATCGTCACCATAATCGCCCTGCACATCAAGGGTGATTTTTGCGTTCACTTCACTCTCAAAAGGGGCAACACGTTGCAATTTCATCATAGGCGCATATGCCGGTCTTCCGGATTTCACCGCCGTCTTTTTAACTTTCAACATTTTCTCCAACCTTGATTTTTGAGAATCTGTCAAATGCAGTTTTTCCGACGTGATTTTCCCTGTAACACTTACTTCCGTGGCACTTTTCTGCGCTTTTGCGGAAAGCATCCCGCCGTTAGCCTCGACCTTAGGAGGCGCGCCATACGCCACCCGGGCTTTCTTCATCTGTCCGACGGCAACCGCCGACAGCGCAAGGGCTGTAACACCCACAGACAAAAATGTAAAAATTTTCTTCATAATAGCTCGTTTTATGTTAGAAACTATAATTAAAAGCAAATATATAATGGCAATTTTTAAAATCCAAATATTTTATCACTTTTCTTCACATTTCCGTTAGAATTTCTTCAATTCCTTAAGATTCATCCATAAAAAACCTACTAATTCCTAACAAACGCTTGTTCGATAGAAGTGGAGCAGCTCATCAGTCATGAACATTGGTGTCTGCTAAAAATTTAGAGAATAGTTGCATTCCGGACCCTGAATAAGAGTTACGAAATTAATTCGGCAAACTACTGTATTACAACAGGTTTTCTTTTTTATTATCCCGAACTCGCATATTTATGGAGTTCACGTAATATTTTCAGACGCTGTTGCAACTTTCCGGCCTGTCAGCTACGTCTAATGAGCGAATTACAAAACAAACTGACAGATATGAAATCAGAAATAACCGCATTGACGCTCGCGCTGGCAATCCCTGCATTCTCGCAAAACACCGTGTCAACCGACTCGCTGCCTGCCGTGACGCTCTCGGAAGTGGAAGTGAAAGGCTCAACGATGATAGACAAAAGCGACCGCAAACTGCTCATACCTACCACGGAGCAGACACGGCTGTCGAGCAACGGAGTTGACCTGCTGCGCAATATGCAGGTGCCAATGCTCACGATAGATATTGTCAACGATGAGATAAAGCTCGCCGACAACGGCACGCTTACGATCTGCGTCAACGGACGCGAGGCGAGCATCCACGACGTGAAAGCCATCGACCCGCGCACCGTCAAGCGCATAGAGTTCCACGAAAGCCCGTCGATGCGCTACGGCGGCGTGGATGCCGTGGTGGACTACATCGTGGAACAACCCACTTCGGGCGGCAACTTCATGGCCAACGGCAACCAGTCATACATCAAATGGGGAAACTACAACGTATCCGGGAAGATGAATAAAGGCAAGTCGCAGTTCGGATTCTATGGTAATTTCGGAGAACGCTACGGATTCACGCAGTGGCGCGACAACGAAGAACGCTACACTACCGCCGACGGACGGCAGTTCACACGCTCGGAAAAGGGATTGCCGGGCAAGCTGACCTGTCCGTGGTACAACACGGCTATCGACTACAGCTATGCCGACGCAGGAAAGAACATTTTTGTGGCGCAACTGCGGCTTAACGGCCGGCCGGAACTTCTGTCGGAATTTATCGGCGACATGTCGAACTCATATTCGCCGGGCACACAGCACGTCACGGACCGCACCACGCGGCTGAACACAAGACCTGCCCTCGACCTCTACTGGCAGCACAATATGGAGGACAACCAGTCGCTGATGCTCAACGTGGTGAGCGGATATGAACACCAGACCTCGTCGCACACATACACAACATTAAACTACGGGACCGGATTTGACAACAGTGAACTGTTCAACAAAATCAACAGCCGCAACTATTCGCTCATAGCCAACGCCAACTACGAGAAGCGGTGGAGCGCGGGAAGGCTCACGGCAGGAGTGCGCTACTCGCAAGCGTGGGGCGACAACGACTACACTACAAGCGGCATAAACGACAAGACACGCGAGTCGAAAACCCTCGTCTATGCGGAATGGTGGCAACCGCTCGGCAACCGGTTCGACTACACTCTGAGCCTTGCCGGAAAGCAACGCTCTTTCCGCATCGTGGGCGACGACCCGACCAACACATTCGACATGATTGCCTCCGCAAAATCGCGCATAAAAATCAACCAGCACAACACCGTCAGACTGGAGTTCTCGACATCTACCGACACGCCGGATGCCAACTCGCTGACCAGCGCGCTTCAGGACTTGGACGAATTCCAGAAATACCGCGGCAACCCGAATCTCAAGCCTTACCGCAACTACCGCGTAAAAGCGCAATACGAATTGACGAAAGGCATATTCTTCGGGCGGCTGAGCGGAGCGTTCGACTACTACAAGAATCCGGTGATGGAGGACAAATATTGGGTCACAGAGAACGGCTCGACGTTCCTGCTCAACACGATGAACAACCAGCGAAACTACCGCTCGTTCGAACTGCGCGCCACCCTGCGTATCGAGGCAATCCCGCAATGGCTGACAATATCGGGCAACGTGGGCTGGGGACGGCAAATCTCGAAAGGGCTTCGCTACAAGCACACCCACGACGGAATGATAGGCAACTGGGACGTGATGCTCACCCACTGGAACTTCACGCTCGAATATTCCGGCTCAATCAACGAGAAATGGCTGTGGGGAGAGACCGTCACCAGTTCCGAGAATTTCCAAATGGTGGAACTGTCGTACAAATGGCGCGACTGGAATTTCGGAATCGGCATCTGCAACCCATTCATGGACAACTACAGAGTTCCGGAAGAAAATCTCAACCGTTACGGAGGACATTACCGCGAGAACCACGTCGATATGGCCGAAAATATGGCTTTCATCGGCATCTCATACAACATCGAGTGGGGACGCAAGAACAAGAACATCGAGAAACGCCTCAACAACAGCTACGACGGCGGCACAGTAGGCACAACAGGAAAATAAAAGGTTATTGGTTACAGGTTATGGGGTTATGGGATTAATTAAAAGAGGTGATTATTGAGCTACTCAACGTAAGTTCGAAATAATTCCAATAGAACTGATATTGTTTAAAAATCCCATATTTAAATGATAATTCACAATAATATATTGACAAACCCCAATAATTATCATATATTTGCAATATTGTAAAATATTTAAAATTACAATAGACCCATAACCTAAAACAAAATCCAATGGCACGTATCCATAGACCAACCCGCTTTTTCCTACCAGCAATTATGGCTGTCCTGTCGTTTCCTTTCCAGCAATCACAGGCTATACCAGCCCGACCTGACACAATAAAAATTACAGGACCGGAAGGAAAGGAAATCTCAGCAATCCAATACGGAGACGAAAACTTCAATTTCTACCGCACCACTGATGGAGTCTTATTAAAGCGTATAGGCGACGAGTTTTTTTATGCCGAAATCAATGATAACGGTTCTCTACAGAAAGCAAAGAAAGCTGTAAGGACACCCGTCAATATTCCTAAAAGCACTTCTACCCCCCCCCGAAAAATTAGCGGATTGATACAAGGCTCTACGTTCCCGACAAAAGGAGAGCAAAGAGCATTAGTAATCTTGGTAGAATACCAAGATGTCAAATTCAATCTGGAAAATCCCCTTGATTATTTTACGAGGATGCTAAATGAGGAAGGGTTTTCCGATTACAGGGCAACCGGAAGTGCCAGAGATTTCTTCATATATTCTTCTTCCGGGCAATTCACTCCACAATTTGATGTTTATGGTCCGGTAACACTCCAATATGAACAAGCATACTACGGAGGCAACGATGCTTTCGGGCAAGATCAGGCGCCGCAAAGGATGGTCATAGAGGCATGCCGGCAACTTAATCCTGAAATAGATTTCAGCCAATACGACTTAGACAACGACCAATATATCGATAACGTTTTCATTTTTTATGCAGGACAAGGAGAAGCGTCAGGAGGCAGTTCCGACTGCGTATGGCCGCATTCGTGGGAGGTAGAAATCGCGGAAATGGGCTCCCAGCATATTTTCGACAACGTACACCTAAACCGATACGCCTGTTCCAATGAATGGGAGCTTTCAGCTTTGGGATATGGCTACCGTCCTGTAGGTATAGGAACCTTCATCCATGAGTTTTCCCATGTAATGGGACTCCCTGATTTATATTCCACCCAATATGTAGAGGACACATTCACTCCGGGAGCATGGTCGGTCATGGATTATGGACCATACAACAACGACGGCTGCACCCCTCCTCAATATTCCATCTTCGAACGGTCAGCATTAGGATATATTAATCCGCCAGAGCTAACCGGGATTAAGAATATTTCCTTGAACACAGTCGATAAAAATGACGGATACATCATCCCCACATCTGACCCTGACGAATATTTCCTTATAGAGAACAGGCAACAAAAAGAATGGGACACCTATATTCCGGGACACGGCATGCTCGTATGGCATATCGACTACAATGAACAAATATGGGCATCGAATACCGTCAACAACGACCCGAGCCATTACCATATCGACATAATAGAAGCCGACGGCTCACAAAGCGAAGACTCACGCGACGGCGACTGTTTTCCCGGTGCATCTGCCGTGACGGCACTGACAGGCGACAGGCTTATCAGTTGGGATGGACATAATAACGATTTGACACTTACCGACATCGCTGAGAAAGAAGGCAAAATATTGTTCAGGCTTAATGGAGGAGAAGATGACATTGACGCTACGACGGCTCTTCCACCACAAAACATACTTGCCGGAGGATTCACCGCCCGATGGATGCCTGTCGAAGGAGCAACCGGATATACAATCTCGGTATATGCCAAAGATGAAACGGATAAAGCCGTCTACGTCAGCGGCTATGAAAATCTTTTTGTAGGGAACACAACCTGTTACGAAATCAAGGGTTTAACTCCATCTTCTACATATTATTATAATGTAAAAGTAGAAGACGGACTATACGGCAGCAGCCCCTCCAATGAAATAGAAGTCACCACGCTCGACCCTACAATCGATTACTTTGCCCCAACCGCCCTTGACGCTAAAGAAATCACAGACAAATCATTTTTAGCTGTATGGGAGCAAATGAACGACGCTACAGATTATTACATTGATGTTTTCACACAAATACCCGGCACACCGTCCACCGACATTGTCGATTTCTCCAAAGGCGCCGGCAATCTTCCCGAGGGCTGGTCGTCGACTACTCAAAACACCTATGGGATGAGTTCATACAGCGGAGAGCAACCTCCGTCGTTACGGTTATCATCTGACGGACATTCCATCTCGTCTCCAGTATATGACAAAGACATCGTCAACCTTGAATTCTGGATGCGCGGGAATCAAACAGGAGACAAAGAGAGGCTCGTACTCGATGCTTTAATTGACAGTGAATGGCATACCATAAATTCTTATCCGATTACTACTCAAGCAGGAGGGCAACAGATATCCCAAGATTTTTCCGACATACCGGGAGTCCGTCAAATACGACTAACATTCAACCGGATAGAAAAAGGCTCTGCCGCTATCGACGACATTCATTTGCAATGGGGGATTCCAATGATAGACGTTCCACTCAATGAATATACACAAAAACCGACCGGCAATGTCCAATGCTTAAAGATAGAGAACCTCCAACCATCTACTGATTATTTCTATAGGATTACCGCATCTGACGGAAATCTTACTTCTTTGCCGTCGAATATCGTAAAAGTCAGGACTCTCGACACTCCAAGCCGCGTACCTGCCACTCCTGAAAAAGTCCTAATCGTTTCAGCCAACGGAAAAGAATTGACCACTTCTCTCCCTGTAACAGTATACGATATAGCAGGACGGATAATAGCGGTAGATGTATGTTCAGCCAAATTGCCGTCGGCCGGAATTTATCTAATCCGCACAGACGGACTGCCAGTACAGAAAATAATCATATTCTGACACTTTTAATAACACCTAACAATAATGCGTATGAAAAAATTACTCTCCATGCTGTTTATAGGTATTATTGCCTATAGTTCATCAGCAACAGTAAGTGTGCCGTACTACACTGTCGATTTTTCCGAGTCCGGGACAGGGACATTGGAAGAACTCGGATTTACCGTCTTAGATGCAAACAAAGACAAGACAAAATGGGAAAGACGGTCAAGTTCTATCACCTTCAGGACTCTCGACGGCGAATCATTGAAAGAACCGATTGTCTGCTATCCCGCACAAATAGAAAAGTCAAACATGGACGACTGGCTAATCACACCGTCCATTAAATTTGAAACAGGAAAGACTTATAAGGCAACATTCCAAGTAGCCAAATATCTTTTCGCTGCACATCCTGACATATTTGAAATTAAAATGGGCAGCGACAAGACCGTGGCATCCATGACAACTACACTTATAGAAAAAACGACCTTACCAGAAAAAGGAGGGAATACATTATGGACATATTCTGTAGAAATCGGCACTCCCAGCACAGGCGACTACTACATAGGAATACACGCTACAGGACAAAACATCGGCGCCTTAGGCTTAGCAAAACTGACAATCGAGCAAGGGGTGTCACTTGCCACTCCCGTAGCTGTCACCGACCTTAAAGTGACACCCGATCCAAGCGGGGCGAAATCAGCCAACATCGAATTCACAACCCCATCGAAAGCGAAGAACGGGTCAGACCTCACAGCATTAACTAAAGTAGAAATCCTACGCGACCAAAATGTTGTACACACAATAGAGGCTCCTGCTGTCAATTCAAAGCAACAATGGACAGACAACAATATCGCCGTAAATGGTGAATACAGCTATTCCGTAATTGCATACTCGGAAGGAGGTCAAGGCGACATATCAGAACCGGTCACAGTCTTTGTCGGGGTAAATAAACCTGCGCCAGCCCGCAATGTAGTAGCCGTGCATGACGGAGATTCCCGTTCTGCCCGCGTATCATGGGAAGCGCCGTCAACCGACAAAGACGGCAACAATATCAATCCTGAGCTCATCTCTTACGACGTGGCGCGGTATGTGCTTTATGAAGAGAGCAGCACAAAAACTGTAATAGCCAAAAATCTGAAAGAATGCACCATAAGCGACCGCCTTCCTGAAGACGACCCGAACCAGCCCGCACCGTTGCAACAATTCTATGTATATGAAGTAACCGCAAAAACTTCCGAAGGAGCTGGCGAAGAAGCAACCGCAATGCAGATTCCTATGGGTCCGGCTTATAAAGTACCATACTCCGAATCGTTTGAAAACGGACATCCTTCAGGCTTGTTCAGCAGTTATCAGGAAAGCGAGGTCTCGGCATATTGGAGCCAGGCAAGGGACTATGACGATATAGCAAGTGTGGACGGCGACTATGGGTTGGAATACCTGAATGGGCGACAAGGAGGCGCATCCAGCGCAATGCTTGGGCTTGTAGACCTCTCAGGTTACGAATCGCCTACACTAAGCTACTACACATGGAACCAGACAGGTTGCGAGCCAGAAGACAACACAATGCAAGTAATCGTCACAGCTACAGACGGAACTACCAAAACCTTCGATGAATATATCCCAGCTAATGGATGGGAAAAGAAAATAATTCTGTTAGACGAATTCAAAGACAAAACCATATTTGTCAGACTGCTTGGACGGAAAAATAACAACGTAACCGCTATTTTGCTTGACAACATTTCCTTCTCCAACATTTTCCCATACGATTTAAAACTCACCGAAATAAGCGTACCGGCATCCGCCAGAACCGATCAAGAATTTGAGTTGACTGCAAAAATTGTCAATTTCGGTATTGAGACAATCCCGGCATTTACGGTAAAACTCCTCAGAGACGGACAAGAAATAGACGAGGCAACTTACGAGAATCTTGCTGCCGGTGTTTACCAAGATGTGGTTTTCAAAGAGACGCTAAACATAACATCTCCTTCAGAAGTAGAATACACCTTTGTAATTGATTACGAAGCCGACCAAGATCCAGATAATAATTCCGGAACAGCCAAAGTGGCAGTCGTGAAACCGTCTTATCCAACCGTTTCCGATCTTACCGGAACATTCAATGACGGAACAGTGACACTTACTTGGGGAGAACCCGACACTTCCAAAGCGCAGCCATATCCATTTACCGAGACATTCGATGAATACGATTCATGGACCAACAGCAATGTCGGCGAATGGATTTTTGCAGACCTTGACAAAGCCCAAATAGCAGGATTCCAAGGAATCACAATGCCCGGAATAGACAACTATTCTCAACAATCATGGTGGGTTTTCGACAACTCTTACGAAGGATTTGACAATGGGTCGTTCTCCACTCTTTCCGGACATAAATTCCTCGCTTCAATGATTTCCGGTGTAAAAGGCGAAGGCAGAACCGTACAAAACGACGACTGGGCAATCTCTCCTGAACTATTCGGCGGCGCACAAACCATCGAAGTAAATGCAAGAAGCTACGATGCCATCGACCTTGAGTCATTCGAAGTGCTCTATTCTGAAGGTTCTACTTCAACCGATGATTTCAAATCGTTGAAAGTGTTCAATGAAGTGCCTAATCAATGGACATCTTATCAAATAGAATTGCCGGACGGAGCCGGACGGTTTGCAATCCGCAACATCTCGAACGGAAAATTGATGCTAATGATAGACAATGTAACGTTTATTCCAAAAGGGGATGCGGCATCATTCTCCATCAACGGATACAACATATACCGGGATGGCGAAAAGATTAATGATGCGCCGATAGAAGAAAACACTTTTGCAGACTCAGATGCAGGCAACGGCAACCATGACTATACAGTAACCGTATTGTATTCTGTAGGCGAATCCATGTTCTCGAATGTGTTCAATCCTTCAGTCAGCGGAATAGACATTACTGAATATGCCAATACTGCAGTCTACGGCGGAAATGGTTTTATTTCCATCACAAATCCATCCAACCAACCGGCAACTATCATGTCGATAGACGGACGTATCATAACAGTTTCATCCGAGCCTATCATACCGGTCTCTTGTGGAATATATATTGTGAAAATCGGCACTGAAGTTCACAAAGTCTATGTTAAATAGCGGCTTAAACTATTTAAACTTATAGGACACAAACTGCAATTATTAAATAGCGTGAGCCCGCAATAAGGTAAAAACTTATTTGCGGGCTCATGCCATTTAACGAATGCCATAATAAAGCACTTAATCCACTTGAATCAGCTAACTGTTGTAGCGGGCGAGCGACTTGCGGAGGGTGTCGACCACGGCAGCCTTAAGCTCAGGAGGGGAAAGCACCATCACGCGGTCGCCGAACGAAAGAATCTCCTGAATCAGGTCGTATGTGACATGCAGCTTGTAATGGAATAACGAATAGCCGTCGCACACCTGTTCTTCCTGCGAATGATGAAGGGGCAACGCACGCAAATACTTCGCCTGCTCGCTGTCGGCCCAAAGCGTGACGCGCTTCACGCTGCCTTCCGACGACATTATCCCGAACAAATCCTTGAAAAAGCCCGAAACAGTCACGTCAGGCATGTCAAAACTGTCGTCGGTTATTCTCACCTCATTGAAACGGTCGAGCGAATAAGTCTTTACGCGCCGCTCTTTTGTGTTATACCCTATCAGATACCACCGCTGACGGAATATACGCAAAAAATAAGGTTCGAGAACGATGCCTTTTGTCGTCGTTGTACGGTAGAAAGGGGTATAAGAAAATTCTATTCTCCGGGAATTGCGCATCGCCTCGATTACCGACGGCAAAAAGTCCTTAGCAGAAGGCACTTCCTCAAGCATAATCCTGTCGGCAAGAGCCGAAGCGTCGGAAAGCATGCCGCTTATCGACATGGAATTGATGAGCCAGCTGCTCAGCCCGCCCTGCTCCTGACCGCCGGATATATAATACTCATAGGTCGACGAGTCGTAGCCTACGGTTATGCCGAACAATTCTTCAATAGCCTGACGATAGTTGTAGAAAGTACGGCGCGCCAAAGGCTGCCCGCCTGAAAGCGGACAGCCTTTCCACAACCTGTCGAGTTCGCCACGCGAGATTCTTCCATAACGCTGGATGGTCTCAAGCACCCAGATATATTTCTCAAGAAGCCCCCGTGCCATTCCTCATTCTATTTCTTTTTGATAAGCAGACAAAGCCCTGCCACCGTCACAAGCGCGTTGATGATGAGCAGCTCGAAACTAATCTGCCAGCCGCCGAACCACGCCTCGCTGTTGGTCTGCAAGACATAGCATATTATCGGTGAAGCCACGCATACCACCGGCACCCAACGGTCGCGCACCGGCTTCTTCGTTGCAAGCCCGAACACGAACATACCGAGAATCGGTCCGTAAGTATATGCCGCAAGACTATACACGGCATTGATAGCACTGTCGTCGTTAAGCTCATAGAACACCACGATTACAATCACCATCAGCAACGACATTATGATATGCACCAATTTGCGGGTAAGCGTCAAATCTTTCTCCCCCTGCTTCTCGTTGGCTTTAAGAATATCGACGGTGAACGAAGTGGTCAACGCCGTCAACGCGCTTCCGGCAGCCGAATAGGCCGCGGCGATAAGCCCGATGATGAAAATCACACCGATAAACACCGGGAATCCCTCGCTCCACGCGACATCGCCGAACAAAGCGTCGCCAACCACCTTACCGTCCTTCATCGGAAGATTGTCGCCGGCATACATATAAAGCAGCGTGCCAAGCACGAGGAACAGCCCGATTACGAATATCTGGATGAACGAGCTTACAATCATGTTCTTCTGCGACTCGCGGAAATTCTTGCAGCTCAATGTGCGCTGCATCAAATCCTGATCAAGGCCGGTAGTGGCTATCACCATAAACACACCGGCGATGAACTGCTTCCAGAAATAATGCCCGTCGTTAGGGTCGTCGAAGAAGAAAATCTTGCTCGTCGGATGGTCGGCCACAGCCGAAGGCAGTTCAAACAACCCGAGCCCCAAACTTTTCGCAATATAGACAATACAGCATACCACTGACAAAACAAGGCAGAAAGTCTTCAGCGAATCGGTCCAGATAAGCGACTTGACACCGCCTTGGAACGAATACAGCCAAATCAGAGCGACTGTAAGTATCACATTGAGAGTGAACGGCATGTTAAGCGGTTCGAACACCAAAGTCTGCAGCACCACGCAAACCACAAAGAAACGCACCGACGCGCCAAGCATCTTCGACACGAAGAAGAACCATGCGCCCGTGCGGTAGGACGACAATCCGAAACGGTTCTCAAGATAACCGTAGATACTCATCAGGTTCATCTTGTAGAACATCGGGATAAGCACCAAAGCGACGATTACCGAACCCACGAAGAAGCCCAGCACCATCTGCATATATGAATATCCACCGGCAAGCACGGCACCCGGCACGGAAATGAACGTCACACCCGATATGCTCGCCCCTATCATCGCCACGGCAACCATATACCACGGCGACTTGCGGTTGCCGGTAAAGAACCCGGCATTGTCGGTCTTACGCCCTGTTATCCACGATATAATGAACAGCAGGACAAAATAGAATGCAATTGTAGCTAATACAATCCAAGCAGTACTCATATTTCAGAATTTAATTATTCGGCATAAAGCAAATAAGGCTTGCGCTGCTTCTTGAACTTCTCCACATCGCCTTTCCACGTGGCTTTTATCTCGTCAGCGCTCTTTCCTTCTTCTATCATCTTGCGTATCTCGCCATTACCGATAAGCTTCTCAAAGAACGAAGTGAAGAACTTATCGCCAATACCGAGATTATTGTAAGCGTCTATAACATATTCAAGATTGATGCCACGCGCAATTATTTCCTCGTCAGGAATGCCCGTAAGGTCAACCCCATGGCAAAGCTTGTCGAGTTGCGGAGGATTCTTAGCACCGTCGATGCTGCGCGGAGTGAACGAGAAGCTGTAACCCTTCATGTCAGGATGTCCGTACACTTGGAACGGCTTGTCAGTGCCTCGGCCAAGACTCACCGGAGTGGCTTCAAAATAGCAAGTCGACGGATAGAGGTAAATGGAGTGCATATTAGGAAGATTCGGCGACGGAGCAACCGGGAGCTCGTAACGCGTCTGATGGGTGTAATTCTTGCACTTTATCACCGTCAACGGCACTTTCTTGCCGTCTTTCAGCCAGCCCTCGCCGTTAGCCATATTGGCAATCTCGCCCAATGTCATACCGTGCACTACCGTGATAGGCAAACGTCCTACACCCGATTCGTATTTCATATCAAGTATCGGGCCATCTACATACATGCCGTTAGGGTTCGGACGGTCGAGCACCATGAATTCCTTACCGTAGGTTATCGCGGCGTTCATCAAATCGACCATAGTACAATAATAGGTATAATAACGCAAACCCACGTCTTGGATATCGGTAACTATTATATCTATATTATCCATCACTTCTTTTTTCGGGGTACGGCTTTTTCCATCGTAAAGCGAAGCGATAGGTATGCCTGTCTTCTCGTCAACGCCGCTCGAGACATGCTCGCCGGCATCGGCTGTCCCGCGGAATCCGTGTTCCGGAGAGAAAATCGTAGTGACATTCACGCCTTTGTCAAGCATAATGTCGAGCACATGCTCGTTGCCTACCATTCCGGTATGGTTGCTAAGCAATGCCACTTTTTTCCCTTTAAGCAAAGGAATATACTCGTCGGTCGATGCCGCACCGACCACCACAGCGGCTGAAGCCGCCGTCGACAAAGCGGCAAATGCCGCCACAATCCAAAATCTGATTTTATTCATTGTCCATTAAGTATGTTAGGTTTCCGTGCAAAGATAATGCAAATCGAGTGCAGAGACAAACGAAAACGGAGTTTTCAGGTCTGGTTATGCCGAAACGCAGCTCATCTTATGAACAGATAATGCATGAAAAAGGGATATGCAAATCCGCATATTCCTTACAATCCGTCAACGCAACACCTTATTTCACGGCAACTTTCGCCACTTTTCCACCGGCTTTAACTATGTAGAATCCGGCAGGGACATTCACATTGACCTGTCCGTCGCTGACCAACGAGCCGCCCAAAGTATAGACAGTTACATCGTCGCAACCATTGACAATTATCTCGCCATCACCGCCTGCTATGCTCACATTATCATCTGCAACCGATTGCACAGAACCGTTTTCTTCAAGAGAGAAATTACCTGTATTGATATCGAATGTCACCACATAGGTGCCCGGTGCCGTAGTCACACAACCGCTTAAATCTTTTTGAAGCGTCCCTTCTCTTGTGTCTTCAGTCAGATTTGCAGGAGTACCCCAAGACCCTACCATTCCGAGTCCTTCGAATATGCGCCAGAAACACAATTCACCATTTTCAGGGGCAACCATGGTAACTACGCCTTCAAACACGCCCGGAGTTTCGGTAAGTTCGAGTTTCCCGCTCTCGTCAGTGAAATTCCAATTATTATTATTGCCCATCACATATACGCAAGTCAACTCTCCGGCAACCGCTTCCGTACCTTCAATCAAAAGTGTAGCACTTCCGTCGGCGGCAATCGTAAGAGTGATAGTTTCACAATTGTAAGTGACATCGCCAAGATTAATGTTTCCGCCACCAATAGCCAGCGCATAGGCTTCGCCTAACTGCGGAGCGCTTCCATTAGAGCCATAATTATAAGTCGACCACGAAGCGTCGGCAATCTTGAATTCACCGAACAATGTTTTATCGGCAAGAGTATATGTGCCGTCGCCGTTATCCTCGAATTCCCATCCGTCAAGAGCGCCCTCTCCGAGTCCCCAACTGTTCACGCCCCCAAGGATGTAAATACCCGACGGCGCTGCATTCGCAACCATTGCGAATAACGTAAACAAACATACAAACAGAGTAGATTTTCTCATCATAGTCTTTTAAATTTTAAAGTGAAACAATATTTATGATTAATAAGTGAAATCCAACCTCAATTAATTTTCACAAAGCTATAAAAAATGAGCTCAAAAATTACCCCCCCCCGTTAAATTTATTTAAAGCACTCGTTTTGAAAAATAATCGGCAGTTTTTTTGATTATTGCCGTCAATGATGGTATCTTTGCAGCC
>URQP01000011.1 GCA_900550025.1 uncultured Porphyromonadaceae bacterium
ACCCAAGACCCCAACATTAAAAGTGTTGTGCTCTACCAGCTGAGCTAGCGAATCATCATTTGCGGCAATCAGTTCCCCTGATTGCGTGTGCAAAGGTATGCCGTTTTTTTCAATTGTGCAAATTCCTTGCGTTTTTTTTGAAAATATTTTCACGAAACATAGCCTTTGGCCTCTTGGACAGAGTCCGGCAGCAAATGCCTTTAGCCTGTCGTTTCGGGCGTTTCTGCCCGCCGCACGTCAGAATTTATATGCCGCGCCGATTGTCAGGTAAACGTCGTCCCAGTGGTCGACATACTGGTATTTCAGTTCGAGTCCTATCGCCCATGCGGAATTGATGTTGTAGGCGAATCCTCCACCGATGTTCAGGCCTATTTTGTTCACATCGTCGCAATGGAAATAGATGGGGCCGGCAAGCGGGTAGAGGTCGAAGTTGCGCGGCAGCTCGAACCGGTAACGGAAGTCGGCATCGATGGTCAATGTGTGTACGTCGTTGAAATAGTAGTTGAGTGTCGGCGCCACTTCAAAGTTTTTCGGAAGCTGGAATGTCACTCCTACTCCGAGTCCGAAATCGCTGCGGAGATTGGCTCTCATGTCGAGTTGTTTCAGCCCGGCTGCCTGTACGGCTATTGCCGAAACGGCAAGCAGGGCGGAGATTAAAAGTTTTTTCATAACTAAACGTGATTAAAGTTACTATATAGTTATAACAAAGCAGTGCGGAATGTGTTCAGGTGATAGCACAAAAAAAGGAACTTTTTCACAAAGTCCCTTCCTCTATAGGTTTCCAATAGGTATAACTTTTTAAGGTAAAAAAGATTGTTTTAGGTTTGTGATGCAAATGTGAGCCTTTATTTTTTGCTGTGCAAAGAAAAAAATATGTTATGCAGCATATTTTCTGCTATGAATTATAAGCGGCATTACACAACTGACTGATAAACAATCGCAAAGAGGCGGATGTAAGGTTTGAAAAATGTTATGTTAAATATTGTTACGTGCAAGGCACTGGCATTGTAACCGCTTGAAAATATGTTGTTAAACATATTTCTTAAGTGTAACTTTTGTTCCGTCGAATACGGCGTATGAGTTGAAATGTATCCAGTCGCCGAGTATTATTATTTCTGCCCCGCTTTCTAATTTTTTGTCGAGCATGATGTGGCGGTGGCCGAAAATGAAATAATCTATGTGCCGCGCTTGGTAGCTGTTTGCAAATTCCTCGAGATATTCGTTGCCTTCGCCGAGGTATTCGGGGTAGTCGTCGCCCGAGCGGCTGCTTTCCGACCATCGGAGGGCGAACGGGATTGTCCAGCGCGGATGAATGGCGGAATAGAGCTTTTGGCAAGTCTTGTTGCGGAATATTGCGCGCAGCATTCTGAATGACCGTTTGCGGCGGCCTACGCTGTCGCCGTGGGCAAGGAAAAAAGTTTTTCCGCCGGTCTCGACGATTTTTTCTCCGTCGACGACTGTCACTCCCAACTCTGCGGGCAGGTAGTCGAATATCCAGATGTCGTGGTTGCCGATGAACCAGTAGATTTTAATGCCGGAATCTGACAACTCGGCGAGTTTGCCGAAAAAGCGCACGAATCCGCGCGGCACCACGTAGCGGTATTCATACCAGTAGTCGAGGATGTCGCCGAGCAGGTATATTTCGCGGGCGTCGTCTTTTATGCTGTCGAGAAATTCTGTGATTTTGCGTTCCTGCGCCATGCGGTCGGGGATGTATTTTGCCCCGAGGTGGAAGTCGGACAGGAAATAGATGTTTTTCCGGCGGCTCATAGCAGTCCCAGTTCGAGTTTTGCTTCTTCTGTCATCATGTCCTGATTCCATTCCGGCTCGAATACGATATTGACATCCACACCCGACACTCCCTCCACGCTTTCCACCTTCATCCGTATGTCTTCAATGATGAAGTCGGCCGCCGGGCAATTGGGGGCGGTGAGCGTCATGTCGATTTTCACGTGTCCGTTTTCGCTCACGTCCAAGCCGTAGATTAGCCCGAGGTCGTAGACGTTGACCGGGATTTCCGGGTCGTAAACGGTTCGGAGCATCTTTACGATGCGTTCCTCTAATTGAAGTTTGTCGTTGATATCCATATCTGCAAAAATAAGCCATTTATTTTTAACGGCCGATATTTGTGGGTGGAAATTAATGCGGTGTTTAATTTAAATTACTACTTTTGCGAGTATAATATATATGTGTAACGTATAAAAATCACGATATATGCCAGAAATGACGGAAAATGCTGTCAAAAAGAGCAAGAAGCGGAGCTATAGGGGTGTGGTAAGGTTGTTGTGGACTCTTAATGCATTGGCTATAGTGGCGGTTGCCGTGTTCAGCGTGCTTATATATAATGGTGTCATAGGATATATGCCTCCTGTCGAGGACTTGCGTAATCCTAACGACAAGTATGCCACGCGGTTGTTCACGGCCGACGGCGAGGAGATGGGACGGTATTACCAAAGTAAAAACAACCGTGTATATGCCGATTATGACGAGATTTCGGAAAACGTTGTCAACGCATTGATTGCGACAGAGGATGTCAGGTTCGAAAGCCATTCGGGTATAGATTTCCGCTCGTTGGCGCGTGTGCTTGTGAAGACCGTAATTCTCGGACAGCGCAGTTCGGGCGGTGGTAGCACGATTACCCAGCAGCTTGCCAAACTGCTGTATTCCAGCAGCTCGAACAGTGTCTGGGAGCGTGCGATGAAGAAGCCGGTAGAGTGGGCGATAGCCGTGAAGCTGGAGCGTTATTATACGAAAGAAGAGATATTGAAGATGTATCTCAACCGTTTCGACTTCCTTAACAATGCCGTGGGGATTAAGACGGCCGCATACGTGTATTTTGGCAAGACTCCGGCGGAATTGACCGTAGAGGAGGCCGCTACTCTTGTCGGTATGGCTCAGAATCCGTCGCGCTACAATCCGGTGCGCTACAACGAGCGCACGCGCCAGCGGCGCAATGTCGTGCTGTCGCAGATGGAGAAGGCGGGTATGCTTACTGCTGCGGAGTGCGACTCATTGTCGGCTTTGCCATTGGTGCTTTCATTCCACCGTGTGGATCATAAGGACGGCATTGCCCCTTATTTCCGTGAGGCCGTG
This sequence comes from uncultured Porphyromonadaceae bacterium, assembly GCA_900550025.1. Taxonomy (GTDB): domain Bacteria; phylum Bacteroidota; class Bacteroidia; order Bacteroidales; family Muribaculaceae; genus Limisoma; species Limisoma gallistercoris. The sequence continues at coordinate 3,094 of URQP01000011.1, forward strand.
CGCCTGATGATGCAGGCAAAGAAGCCGGAGCCGGGCGACTACCCGGAATGGGACCGCCAGCATTACATAGACGATTCCATAGCGTGGGAGAATAATCCGCTGTTCGGGTGGGTCGAGAAGACACGCAAGCCTGACGGCAGCAAGTACAACATCTATACAGACGGTTTGCGCATATATACCACAATCGACTCGCGGATGCAGCGGTATGCGGAGGACGCTCTTGTGGGGCATTTGCGCGACAAGCTGCAACCTCAGTTCGACCGTGAGAAACGCAAGACAGGCCCTTACACACGGAATGCGGCAGAGTTGGGGAATGTCAAAGTCGAGCAGCTGATAGAAAAAGCGATACGCCAAAGCGAGCGTTACCGTGTAGGCAAGCTTGCCGGAATGAGCGATGAAGAGATTTTCGCCGATTTCGACAAGCCGGTGGAAATGACGGTGTTCTCGTACGACGGCGGTTTCGATACGACTATGACTCCACGTGATTCGGTGTTGTACCAAAAGATGTTCCTGAGAGCCGGGATGATGTCGATGGACGCGCATACCGGATTTGTCAAGGCATACGTGGGCGGCCCGGATTTCAGGTTTTTCCAATATGACATGGCAGGAGTGGGACGCAGGCAGATCGGGTCAACCGTCAAACCTTTCCTTTATACATACGCCTTTGAACAGGGGTATACGCCTTGCGACATGTTCCTTAACTCGCAGCCTACAATTGTTACTCCGGCAGGGCAGGTGTGGCAGCCACGCAACACGAGCCACGCGCGTGTCGGCGAGATGGTCGACCTTTATTGGGCTTTGACTAATTCAAACAACTGGATTTCCGCGCGGTTGATGAGCGAGCTTTCTCCGGCGGCGCTTGTGCGTACGATGCATGCTTTCGGCATAACGGCGGAATTGCCGGCTGTCATGTCGTTGTGCCTCGGCCCTTGCGACATATCAGTGAGGGAGATGGTCACAGCCTATACGGCATTTTCCAATAAAGGATTGAGGGTGGACCCGTTGTATGTGACTAAGATTACGGATAATAACGGAAATGTCATTTCCGAGTTTAAGCCACAGTTTACGGAAGTGATAAGCGAAGAGGCTTATTTCAAGATGATTGACATTCTGCAGAACGTAATCAATGCCGGCACGGGTAACCGCTTGCGGCGCGCGCCTTACAACATAACAGCCAAGATGGGAGGAAAGACAGGTACTACCAATTTCAACTCCGACGGTTGGTTCATGGGATTTACTCCGAGCTTGGTGACCGGTGTGTGGGTCGGTGGCGACGAGCGTTATATCCATTTTAACACAATGGCGCAAGGGCAGGGCGCATCCACGGCGTTGCCTATCTATGGAAGGTATATGACAAAAGTATATGCGGACAAGACTTTGAAATATAAGCAGGACGAGGACTTTCCTGCGCCGCCGCCCGGATTCACTCCGTGTTTCAAAGAATCGTTCGGTACGGATTCGATAGTGGCTCCGGTTACTATCGAGGCGATTGAAAATGTATACGATTAAAAGTTAAAAATAATTAAACAGCAGGATTCTTCGGCAGAACGTAAGTTTCAGTTTTCGATTCTTGTGGAGGTTTTTGTTTGAAGATTGCGCATTGTTCCGCGAAATGCTTAACATTCGTAACGACATCGCTGCTGTGGTGACAATCGAGTGGCCTTTTTAGCTTTTAGAGACGTAAATATGAATTACGGAAATTTTTATGTATTAGAAAAAATTGCTATAATTGCAAAAGAGAAATAACAAAACATATAACCATAAAAACAATATCATTATGAGTCGGAATCTGAAAGTAAGAGATTTAACTCTGCGTGACGGACAGCAATCGTTGTTTGCCACAAGAATGAAGCAGGAATACATCGATAAATTACTTCCTTTATATAAGGATGCCGGTTTCTATGCGATGGAAGTGTGGGGCGGTGCTGTTCCTGATTCTGTTATGCGCTATCTTGGCGAAGATCCATGGGTTCGGCTGAAGAGCATAAGCGATGCTATGGGCGGTGTGTCGAAGTTGACGGCATTGTCGCGCGGCCGTAATCTTTTCGGCTATGTACCTTATCCTACATCTGTTCTCGAAGGATTCTATAAAGAAGCAATAAAGAACGGACTTAACATAATGCGTATTTTCGACGCCCTCAACGACTTGGACAATGTGAAAGAGTCGATAAAGCTCATCAACGAGATGGGCGGCATTGCCGACGGCGCGGTCTGCTACACTGTCGATCCGAAGGAAGAACCGGTGGAGATGCCTAAACAAGGTTTCTTTGCTAAGTTGTTCGGTAAAAAGCAGGAAGCGCCGGTGCATGAAAAGATTTTCACGGACGAGTATTTTATCGAGAAGGCAAAAGGAATGGAGGCTTATGGCGCAAAAATCATAACGCTGAAGGATATGGCCGGCCTTGTCAATCCGTCGCGTGCTGCTTCTCTGATTTCAAAGATGAAGGCGGCGTTGAAGGTGCCTGTCGATTTCCATACGCATTGCACTCCGGGCTATGGGTTGGCATCAGTGGTAATGGCGATGATAAGCGGTGTCGACATCGTTGATACTAATATATGGTACTTTGGCGGCGGTTCGGCTGCTCCTGCGATAGAGCTTGTCTATCTGTTCGCAAAGCGTCTCGATATTAACGTGGAAGTGAATATGGAGGCTGTAGGCAAGATTCGCAAGGAACTGAAGGAAGTGCGTAAATCGCTTGCCGATTTCGATTTGCATAAGGGTAACTTCCCGATTGATTTCGACCCGCTGGCTGATAAGCTGCCCGCCGACGTGGAGGCTCAGTTCGACCGTGCTGTGGCCGCTGCAAAGGCCAACGACGAGGATACGCTGCTTGACGCTTGCCATGCAATAGAGAAGTATTTCAACTTCCCGAAACCTAATTTGCTCGTTAAGGAGGCGGAAGTGCCGGGCGGTATGTACTCGAATATGGTTGCCCAGCTGAAAGCGTTGAATGCTGAGGATGTGCTTGACGATGCCATGCACCTTATCCCGAAAGTACGCCGCGATGCCGGTTTGGTGCCGTTGGTCACTCCGACAAGCCAGATTGTAGGCAGCCAGGCAGTCAGCCTTGCCATCGACCGTAAGAAAGGCAATCCCGACTATGCTACCAAATCGAACCAGTTCATAGCTTTGATTAAAGGGGAATATGGCAAGACTCCGGTGGCAATCGACCCCGCTTTCCGTGAGAAAATAACGGGCAGTCCGGTAGAGCATCCGTATGACGTGTCGAGCTATAAGGCACCTGAAAATCCGGTTCTCAATGACCTTGGCGGATGCAAGCTTGCCGAGAACGAGCAGGAATATCTGCTCCTTCAGCTGCTTCCTTCCGTTGCCAACGGATTCTTGAAGAAACGCCGTGAGGCAGAGCATAAGGCCGCGGCTCCGGAAGTCAAGGCGGAGGCTGCGCCGAAAGCAGAGGAAGCTCCGATTACCGGTCCGGTTGAACGTGCTCCTATGGGCGGAAAAATCATAGAAGTGAGAGTCAAAGCCGGCGATAAGGTCAAGAAGGGCGATTTGCTTGTGGTATACGAGGCAATGAAGATGGAGAACGAGCTTGCCGCCGAGCGTGACTGCACGGTTAAGCGGGTGTTTGTAGCCGTCGACGATGTGGTGGGAACCGACGCTCCTCTTATCGAGTTCGAAGATTAAGCATTTTGTATGATCTTTTTATCAGCGGAGGGCTTGTGTCCCTCCGCTTTTGTAATTTTTGATATATGATAGATCCGGAAAAACAGCAATTGACATTGAACATTGCGGACGAGAGGATTGTCACTACGGTTTTGCGTAAGGACGAATATGCCCTGAAGAAAGTGGAAAAAGAGGTGGACATCCTGTGGAATAAGTGGAAACTGATGCATCCGTCGCGCACCAAGACACAGATATTGGCGATGATGGCTTTCCAGTATGCCAAGCTGTATTATGACGTGGTGGGTGAAAGCAAGCGCCGGGAAAAGGAATTGAGCGATTTCATCAAGGAATATGAGGGGAAGATTGATGAAATCCTGCTGGATGTGTGACAAATTTGCAACACCGCGATTCGATTTTTCCTGAAATATTTTTAATAACGGAAATAAAATGCTACTTTTGTAAAAAATTGGGCATAATGGCTGAGACTTTGTCGGAGATTTTTGAGCGGATGCTTCAAAAGCAGCAGATTCTCGTTGACAAATACCATGCATTGGAGCGTAAGAACGGCGATTTGGAGGACGAGAAAAAAGAGCTTGAGAAGGAGTTGCAAAAGCAAAAGGCAGAGATTGAGAAGTTGCAGATGGAAAATCAATATCTGAAAATTGCAAGAACGATTGCACCCGATCAGAACGCATTGGAGAAAAGCCGGGAATTAGTGTCCAAGTTGGTGCGGGATGTAGAAAAGTGTATTGAGCGGCTGTCGGACAGTTAGCGCGGTGCATTTAAGATATATGGATAATGCAATAAAAATACGGTCAGGCGCTTAGGTGCCGTAGTCGTGTGGATTTGATATATTACCTTATCGTTACTCCTGATAGATGGTGAGTATTAACTAACCGCACCGGTGGTATGTGGAATGTTCCGCATATTGTCGGCGCTTTTTTATAATATAAATAAAATTGAATATAAATGGAGATAATTTATTATGTTATCGTTGCAGTGGTTGCCATAGCCATAGGATGTGGCGTTACACTGGCCGTGACAAAGAAAATGGCGCATAGCAGCGCGAAAAATATATTGGACGAGGCAAGGCTTGAGGCAGATGTGATGAAGAAGAACAAGATGCTTGAGGCCAAGGAAGAGGAAATGAAAATGAAAGCCGAGCTCGAGAAGGAGGCCAACGCCCGGTTGTCGAAGGTGCAGGCCGCGGAGGCACGGGCCAAGCAGCGCGAGTTGCAGTTGAACCAGATGCAGTCGGATTTGCAGCGCAAGCGCAATGAAGTCGATGCGCAAAAGGCGTCGCTTGACTCTCAGGGCGCGGCTATGGAGCTGCGTCAGGCAGAACTCGACAAGATGCAGAAAAAGGCGCAGGAAACTTTGGAGCACATTTCCGGGTTGTCGGCGGAAGAGGCTAAGGAAAAGCTCGTAGAATCCTTGAAGGACGAGGCTAAGACTGCCGCCGCTTCATACATCAACGACATAATGGATGAGGCAAAGCTTACCGCCAACAAGGAGGCTAAGCGCATCGTGGTGCAGTCGATTCAGCGTGTGGCTACCGAAACGGCCATAGAGAACGCGGTGACTGTGTTCCATATCGACAATGACGAGATGAAAGGCCGCATAATCGGCCGTGAGGGGCGTAACATCCGTGCTTTGGAGGCCGCTACCGGCATTGAGATAATAGTTGACGATACGCCGGAGGCCATTGTACTTTCCGGTTTCGACCCTGTCCGCAGGGAAATAGCTCGGTTGGCTCTCCATCAGCTGGTGGCCGACGGACGAATCCATCCGGCGCGCATCGAAGAAGTTGTGGCCAAGGTGCGCAAGCAGGTTGAGGAAGAAATCATCGAGACAGGAAAGCGCACCACGATTGACCTCGGCATACACGGGCTTCATCCCGAACTGATACGTCTGGTGGGAAAAATGAAGTACCGTTCCAGCTATGGGCAGAATCTGTTGCAGCATTCGCGCGAGACGGCCAACCTGTGTGCAATCATGGCATCCGAATTGGGGCTTAATCCGAAGAAGGCACGCCGTGCCGGCTTGTTGCACGACATAGGTAAGGTGCCTGACGAAGAGCCGGAATTGCCGCATGCTATTTTGGGTATGAGACTGGCTGAAAAATATAAGGAGAAACCGGATATATGCAATGCGATAGGCGCGCACCACGACGAGGTGGAGCAGACATCGCTGCTTGCACCGATTGTTCAGGTCTGCGATGCCATTTCAGGTGCCCGCCCGGGAGCGCGCCGTGAGGTTGTGGAGGCTTATATAAAGCGTTTGAACGACCTTGAGCAGCTTGCCCTTTCTTATCCGGGCGTAGTGAAGACATACGCCATACAGGCCGGACGTGAGTTGCGTGTGATTGTCGGCGCTGATAAGATTTCTGATGTCGAGACGGAAAAACTTTCCGGAGAATTGGCACGCCGCATACAGGATGAGCTTACTTATCCGGGACAGGTCAAGATTACAGTCATCAGGGAGACCCGCTCTGTCAGCTTCGCTAAATAATACCGGTGGCTATGGATGAAGAAGGAAACTTGAAAGAAGTTCCTGCCGCCGATTCCGCGTTCGAATCGCCGCGCGGCAAATTGGAGAGCTATGACTGGCTCGCCGACATACCCGGGGGCAAGAATGCGTTCGACATAGTAGAAGTGCAGTTTAAGAACACGCGCAGGGGATTTTACCGCAACACTATGAACATACCGCTGAAGAAAGGCGACATAGTGGCTGTGGAGGCAAGTCCCGGACACGACATTGGCAGGGTGGCATTGACCGGCAAATTGGTGGCGTTGCAGATGAAGAAAGCCAATTTGCGGGCGGATGCGGAAATAAAGCGCATATTCAGAAAGGCAAAGCAGGCCGATATGGAGAAATTCGAGGCCGCCAAGGCCAAGGAATACGACACGATGATACGTTCACGCCAGATTGCGAAAGACTTGAATCTTGATATGAAAATCGGAGACGTGGAGTATCAGGGTGACGGCAACAAGGCGATTTTCTATTATATAGCCGACGAGCGGGTGGATTTCCGCCAGTTAATCAAAGTGCTTGCCGAGGCTTTCCATGTGCGTATAGAGATGAAGCAGATAGGCGCGCGTCAGGAAGCAGGCCGCATCGGAGGAATCGGCCCTTGCGGGCGTCCGTTGTGCTGTGCCACGTGGATTACCAATTTCGTGTCTGTCGCCACGAGCGCGGCGCGCTATCAGGACATATCGCTGAATCCTCAGAAGCTGGCGGGGCAGTGCGCCAAGCTGAAATGTTGCCTTAATTACGAGGTCGACGCTTATGTGGAGAGCGTGAAACGGTTGCCTTCCAAGGAAATTCATCTTGAGACGAAGAATAACACGTATTTTCATTTCAAGACCGATATATTCAAGCGTGAGCTGACATATTCCACCGAGAAGAATGTTCCGGCTAACCTTGTCACCATTACGGCAAAGCGGGCTTTTGAGGTGATAGCGTTGAACAAACGCGGAATAAAGCCGGATGATCTTTGTGAAGGTGGCGAAATGAAGGAAAGCGTCAAGGAATTTGGCGACATAGTGGGGCAGGATAGTGTCACACGTTTCGACAAATCGAAAAAGAAGAAGCGCAAGAACGGCAACCGCCAGAAACAGCAAGGCAAGCCGTCGGCACAAGATGGCGGGCAGCGCAAAGATGGCGGACAGCCGCAGCAAGGTGATAATAAGGCAAATCCCGATAACCGTAATAAAAATGGACAGCAAAGGAGAAACGGTAATCAGCGGAAACCGAAAAACAAGCCCGTCGCGGATAATTAGCCGCCTTTTGTGCGCGTTGGCAGTTTGTCTTTACGCATGCTCAGTTGGCGATGTATATTACAGCGATTTCAAGCATTTGGAAGCAGGATGGAGTAAAGACACTCCATTGTGTTTCGAATTGCCTGATTCTGTGGAGGAGGCAGTGTCGGAACTTGATATATGTATCAGGCACGACAATTATTATCCTTACAGGAATGTATGGATTATAGCAGATTTTGTAAAAGACAGGGATGTCGTTGAGTCCGACACCTTGAATATCGTGCTTGCCGACAAGTTCGGGAACTGGTATGGCTCGGGCTTGGGCAAGCTGTTCCAGCTACGGACTGTTGTCAGGAGTGGCTTCCGCCCCGGCGATTACGACAGCGTCAATTTGTGGCATTATATGCGCTGCGACACGGTGCCGGGCATTTACGATGTGGGATTGTCGTTGTCTGATAAAAAATAATTGTTATGGCAGATTGGGTTTCAACCGACGCATTGATATTCGATATGGACGGTACGTTGTGGGACGCTGTCGATTCATATTGCGAAATATGGAATCGCACATTCCGCGATTTCGGCGTAGACTGTACGGTCGGTAGAGATGTCCTTACGGGGTGTATGGGGTTGACGCTCGATGTGATATATAGACGTATTGCCGGCGCTTCGTCTTCGGTGCCTGCCGGAGAATTCATACCGAGGCTTGTCGTCAACGAGAAGGAAATGATGCCCGTGCTTGGCGGTGTGCCTTATCCGGATGTGCGGGAAGGGATTGAACAATTGTCGGAGAAATATGTTATCCTGTTGTTGAGCAACTGCGGGGAAGGCGGTCTTGAAAATATGGCGAGGCACATAGGAATATCGGAATATGTCACCGAGTGTGTCAGTTTCGGTGCGACAAACCGTCCTAAAGATGTCAATATGCGTTATTTGAAGGACAAGTATTCGCTTTCGTTCCCGGTCTATGTCGGAGATACGGACTCGGATTGCCGCAGCGCGCATAAGGCGGGCTTGCCTTTCGTGTTCGCTTCCTACGGTTTCGGAACGTGCGGCGACGCCGATTTGACGGTTGGTTCGTTTGGAGAGTTGACAGAGTTCTTTTTGAACAATAAAGTATAGGATTGTTATGAATAAGTTTTTGTCGGAAGAAGAATTAGGTTTGCGTATTTCTCATATAAGCCGTAAGGTTCGTGAGAAAGGATATGACGCGATGGTGATAAGCACTAATGCCAATATATATTATGCTACTGGTTATGTGTTTTCAGGATATGTGTACGTGGCGGCCGATGGCAATTACACTTTCTTTGTCCACCGTCCTGTCGGTTTGGAGCATAAGAATGTAGTTTATATAAGGAAGCCGGAGCAGATTGCCGGCGAAATGGAAAAAGCGGGCTCGAAGATTCCTGAAAAAGTGGCTTTTGAGCTTGACCGCATACCTTATTCATTCGCTTTGCGTCTTGCTGCCGCATTCTCTCAGAAAGAATTGCTCAACGCGTCGGGCATACTGTCGGAATGCCGGTCGGTGAAAACCGATTATGAGCTGAAGAAGATAAGTGAGTCGGGTGTGCGACATTCGATGACCTATGGCCGCATATCGGGAATTTTCCATGAGGGGATGAGGGATAAGGAGTTGCAAATCGAAATCGAACGATTGTTGCGTCTTGACGGTTGTCTCGGCCAGTTCCGGATTGCGGGGCAGACGATGGAGCTTTTTATGGGCAATATACTTGCGGGTGACAATGCCGACTGCCCTTGTCCGTACGATTTTGCGATGGGCGGTGAGGGGCTCGACGGCTCGTTGCCGGTCGGTTGCAATGACTCGATAATCCGTCCCGGAAATTCTGTCATGGTTGATATGAACGGTAATTTCACCGGATATATGACCGATATGACACGTACTTTTTATGTCCAGTATGTGAGCGACGAGGCCAAGGCGGCACACCGCCTGTCGATTGACATACATCGCGCGCTCAAAGATTTCATAAAGCCCGGAGTGGAGGCTAAGGAAGCGTATTCGTTGGCTAAAAAGATGGCTGATGACGCCGGTTTCGGTGAATATTTCATGGGGCACCGCCAGCAGGCCGGTTTCATAGGGCACGGTGTAGGCATCGAGGTGAACGAGCTGCCGGTAATCGCCCCGCGTAGCAAGGATGTGTTCAGAAAGAACAATGTGATAGCGATAGAGCCTAAGTTCGTGATTCCCGGCACGGGTGCTGTCGGGATAGAAAACACTTATGTGGTGACTGACAATGGTCTGAAATGTGTAACAAACTTCCCTGAAGAGTTGATTGAACTGTGATGGCTATGAACCTGAAAGAACATTTGGCGGATAATCCGGTGTTCCGGCTGGTTGGTGGCATTGCCGACTCTATGGGGCAGCCTTGTTTCGTTGTAGGCGGTTATGTAAGGGATTTGTTCTTGAAGCGGCATTCTACCGACATTGATTTCGTCACAGTAGGAAGCGGAATCAAGATTGCCGAGAAGGTGGCTTCCGGATTGGGCGGGAAAACATCTCTCGCCGTCTATAGCAATTTCGGGACGGCGCAAGTCAAGCACAAAGGAATGGAGCTTGAATTTGTCGGGGCACGGAAAGAGTCATACAGCCACGATAGCCGCAACCCGGTCGTCGAGGACGGCACGCTCGACGATGACCAGAAACGCCGTGATTTCACTGTCAACGCGATGGCGATAAGCTTGAATGAAGGGTCGTTCGGGGAGCTTGTGGACCCTTTCGACGGCTTATCGGACCTTGGCAAGCGGATTATACGCACTCCGCTCGACCCTGATGTCACGTTTTCAGACGATCCGTTGCGGATGATGCGGGCCATACGTTTTGCCACCCAGCTTGATTTCAACATTCTTCCGGCTACATTCGAGGCCATAGCGCGCAACCGCCAGCGCATCTCGATAGTCTCACGCGAGCGGATTTTCGACGAACTGACGAAAATTATCAAATCGCCGGTACCCTCGAAAGGCTTTCTGCTGCTTGAGCGGTGCGGGCTGCTGAAAATAATCTTTCCGGAATTGCAGGCTTTGAAAGGTGTTGAGGTGGTTGACGGAAGAGGCCATAAGGATAACTTTTTCCACACTATGCAGGTGCTCGACAATGTGGCCCTGAAATCCGATAACGAGTGGCTCCGCTGGGCTGCTGTGTTCCACGACATAGCGAAGCCTGTCACCAAGCGCTACGACAGGAAGCTCGGCTGGACTTTCCATAACCATAACTTTGTGGGGATGAAAATGATTCCCGCTATATTCAAGCGGATGAAGTTCCCGATGAACGAAAAGATGCGTTATGTCCAGAAAATGGTGGAGCTCCACATGCGCCCTATCGCGCTTGTCGAGGATGAGGTGACTGATTCCGCGGTGCGCCGTCTGCTTTTCGATGCCGGTAACGATATTGACGACCTTATGCTTCTGTGCGAGGCCGACATAACATCGAAAAATCAGGAGAAGATACGCCGTTATATGGAGAATTTTGCAGCTGTCCGTAACAAGCTCGTGGAGATTGAGGAGAAGGACAGGATTCGCAATTTCCAGCCGCCGGTAAGCGGCAACGACATAATGGAGGCATTCGGGATACCGCCGTCGCATGTCATCGGCGAGATAAAGGAGATTATAAAGAATTCGATACTCGACGGGAAAATCCCTAACGACAGGGAAGCGGCATGGCGTCTGATGGTTGAGCTGGCGCATGAACGAGGCTTGGAATTGAAGCGGTGAGGAGTGGATAAGAGTCACTAAATGCTTATTTTTTAAATTTTTATCCATTTTTCTTGAGCAATAGGTCTGCTAATTGAAAAAAAAGTGCGATATTTGCATCCACAATTTGAACCGGGAATTTATTCTCAGTTTATTTTTTGCTCTGACGTGAAATTTATAAATAAAAATAAAAAACATATATAATTATGACAAAGGCAGATATTGTAAACGAAATCTCTAAAACGACTGGCGTTGAAAAAGCTGCTGTTTTGGAAACTGTTGAGAAGTTTATGGAAGTGGTGAAGGAATCTCTTGCCAACGGCGAGAATGTATATCTCCGCGGTTTCGGTAGCTTCATCGTAAAGACCCGTTCCGAAAAGACAGCAAGAAATATTTCTAAAGGTACGACTATCATAATTCCGGAGCACAAGATACCGGCGTTCAAACCGGCAAAGGTGTTTATGGAGGAAGTTAAATAATAATTAAAATTTTACTACTATGCCAAGCGGAAAAAAAAGAAAAGGCCATAAGATGGCTACACACAAGCGCAAGAAAAGATTGAGAAAGAATCGTCATAAGAAGAAATAAATCACTTTTCTTGAGTTGATAGGTGACACACAAGGACAAGCATGGTGCTCTTTTTCAATCCGCATCTGTTTGTTCTTGTGCCATTATATCGCTATGTGATTGTGAAACTGATTGTTGAATGTTAAAGCCTTGATTTAGCTGTAATGAAAAGTGAACTGATAGTCGACGTTCAGCCTGCCGACATATCTATCGCTTTGCTTGAAGACGGACGATTGATGTCACTTCAACGTGAGGCGCGGAATGTCAAATATGCTGTCGGCGACGTGTACTATGGCAAGGTGAAGAAGCTGATGCCGGGCTTGAACGCCGCATTTGTGGATATAGGCTCGGAAAAAGACGCGTTTCTTCATTATCTTGATCTTGGTTCGCAGTTCTCAAGTTTCAATTCATTTGTTCAAGGTGCTATCGAGGATACTTCAAAAGTCCCTCAGCTTTCTAAATTCAAATGCTTGCCGGATATCGACAAGCAGGGCTCTATTTCCGACATATTGACTGTCGGGCAGCGTGTTGTCGTGCAGGTCTCTAAAGAGCCTATATCGACGAAAGGGCCGCGGCTCACTTCGGAACTGGCTTTCACGGGGCGTTTCCTTGTGCTGATTCCGTTTTCCAACAAGATTTCAATTTCTCAGAAGATAAAGGCTACCGGAGAAAAAATGAGGCTGAAAATGCTGATTGAAAGCATCAAGCCTAAGAATTTCGGCGTGATTGTCCGCACTTCGGCGGAAAATAAGCGGGTGGCCGAGCTTAATAATGAAATGAACACTCTTTTGAGATGTTGGGAAGAAATGTTGGAGAAATTGCAGAAAAACACTCCTCCGGCGTTGCTTCACGAAGAAGACAGCCGCGCCGTTGGAATTATCCGCGACATTTTCAGCCCTTCGTTCGAGAATGTGTTTGTCAACGACGCGGAAACATTCTCGCAGATTTACAATTATGTGAGTCTGATTGCTCCGGAGAGGAAGGATGCGGTAAAGCTATATGTGAAGGATGAGCCGATATTCGATACGTTCAACGTAACGAAGCAGATTAAGTCGTCGTTCGGAAAGACGGTTTCCTTCAAGTCGGGCGCGTACATCATAATAGAACATACTGAAGCTTTGCACGTGATTGATGTCAATTCCGGCAACCGCAACAAAAACGCTGACAACCAAGAGGAAAACGCGCTTGATGTCAATATCCGGGCAGCCGACGAGATTGCCCGGCAATTGCGTTTGCGCGACATGGGAGGAATCATCGTAATCGATTTCATTGACATGAATTCTGCCGAACACCGGCAAAAGCTTTACGAGCACATGCGTGAAGTCATGGCAACTGACCGTGCACGCCACAACATATTGCCTTTGAGCAAGTTCGGGCTTATGCAGATTACGCGCCAGCGTGTGCGTGCCGTGCTCGACATAGATACGATGGAGACATGCCCTTCGTGTTATGGCAAGGGGATGGTGCAGCCGTCGCTGCTCTTTACCGACAAGCTTCATGAGAAGCTCGATTATGTGGTCAATCATTTGCATATAAATGAATTCGTCCTTTATGTCCATCCCTATGTGGATGCCTACATAAAGAAAGGTTTGCTTAAATCCATATACCGTAACTGGCACAAGGAATTTGGAAGGAAGTTCAAGATAGTACCTAATCAGTCGCTTGCTTATCTGGAATACCGCATCTATGACAAGGACAGGAACGAGATAGATGTGAAGGAAGACAAGGACACCAATAGCAGCTCGGTGGAGAAACAGATGAGCAAGTCAAACCGCAGCATTGAAAAAGAAGATTGAGACTGTGGAACCTATCTGATAGAGACAATGCCGCCCGTTAGGGCGGCATTGCTTTTTATTGACCGGTTTCTGCCTGAGGGCGGTCGGTGACCGTATGGTTTTGCAGGTAAGCCGTGAAAGCGTCTTTGTAGGTGTCGGATACCGGTATGTAGGTTTTCCCGAACACGATGCGGTTGCGCTCGATAAGCCGCACCTTTGACATGTTGACGATGAAAGAGCGGTGCACACGTATGAACTGTCCGGCCGGCAGGTGCTGTTCGATGGTTTTCATTTTCATCAGCGACATTATGCAGGTGGGAGAGTCCTCGGTGTAGATTTTCACATAGTCTTTGAGCCCTTCTATATATGTGATTTTTGAGATGTCGATTTGTACAAGCTTGTATTCGCTTTTCACTATGATGTAGCGGTTGTCGGATGCTACGGGATTAGTGCCTGCCGCTTGCTCTTTCAGCTCTTTCCATTGAAGGGCGCGGTTGGCGGCCGTAAGAAATTCGCTATAGCTGACAGGTTTTAGCAGATAGTCGATGGCGTTATGGCGGAATCCTTCTATTGCATATTGTTCGTAGGCTGTTACAAACACTATCCGGCAGTCGGCCGGTATCACGCGGGCAAATTCCATACCGTTGAGCTCAGGCATTTGTATGTCGAGGAACACAAGGTCGGCACGGCCGTCGATGATAGGGCGTATGGCTTCCGAGGCTGAGGCGTATGAGCCTTCGAGTTCGAGAAACGGCGTTTTGTGTATGAATCCGCAAATCAAGTCGCGGGCTAACGGTTCGTCGTCGATTACGCAGCAGTTAAGTTTCAGTTCCATAGTCGTCATATTTTTGGTTTACATAAATCTATAGAAAGTATCGCTGTATATTTGTTCCCGGTATTGTCGCGCCGGAAATTGTAGCTTCCCGGATAGAGCAGGGCAAGCCGCCGTTGCATATTGGTTATCCCTATTCCTGAACTTGTTTTGTCATCAGATTTCGGGAACAGGCTGTTTTCGACATAGAGGGTTATAATATTTCCGTTGATTGTGACATTGATTTTTATTTCTGACGGTTTGGAACCGCTTATGCCATGCTTGAAAGCGTTTTCTACGAGAGTGATAAGCAGCAGCGGGGCTATTGTCAGCCCTTCCGTTCCGTTTTCGGGGAAATGTACGGTGAGCCGGTTGCTGCTGTTGAGACGTAATTTCATCAGCTCGATGAAATTGCGGAGGAATTGCAGTTCCTCTTCAAGAGCCACTTCTTTTTTGTCGGCGTATAGCATATAGCGCAGCATTTTGCTAAGGCGGTGTACAGCGTCTTGTGCCTTGTCCTGATTGATGGCTATTAGCGCATAGATGTTGTTGAGCGTGTTGAAAAGGAAATGCGGGTTGAGCTGGCTTTTCAGATTTTCCAGCTCCATCTCTTTCTGTTCGGATTTTATTTGTTTGTTCTGAGCCTCGATTTTGTTCCATCGGAGTCCCATCTTCAGGGCGACGCTCAAGCCGGTGGTAAGAATCATCATGGCGAAGTCGCGCAGCATCATGCTTAAGATGAATATCTTTTCCGGTTTGAGTTCCTGCTCAGGGCTTTGCTGTGGGCGATATGGCGCAGCAAACTGGTGGAGTATGGGCGTGACGATTACCATTACGGCCGAAAGAAGGATGGCTGTGGTTATGTAGAGCAGCACTTTCTTGCGGAACAGCATCTTGTCAATCAGCACGAAGTAGTTCAGATAGAAGATGAACAGATATATTAAAGCATGGATGTAGACGGCGATGTGCTGCGGATGCCGGTGCCGCTGTTCCATTGCCGTGTTGAAAATCACTTCCGGAAGAATGAACACAATGAGCAGCACAATGATGTTAATCATTATGTCGAGCGCGTATGTCTTGTCTATGTGTATTTTCTTATTCATATCTCAAAGCTTCTATCGGGTCGAGGGCTGCCGCTTTCTTTGCCGGATACCATCCGAAGAACACCCCGGTGACCGTACATACGGCAAATGACAAAACTACTGAATAAATTTGAATGGCTACCGGCCAGTTGAGTAAAAATTTCACAAGAAAAGACGATATTCCGCCGATTATCACTCCTATCACTCCTCCGGTTATGCTTATGATTATGGCTTCGATGAGGAACTGGGTGAGTATGTCGCGCCCTTTTGCTCCGATGCTCATGCGCAATCCTATTTCCCGGGTGCGTTCTGTGACGGAGACAAGCATGATGTTCATAATCCCGATGCCGCCCACAAGCAGTGATATTCCGGCCACGCAGGCGAGCAGCAGTGTCATCATTTCGGTGGTGGAGTTGAGCATTTCGCTTAGCTCCTGTTGTGAGCGTATCGTGAAATCTTCTTCCCCGTTTTCTTTGATTTTATGGTTGCGGTCGAGTATGGCGGTTATTTCCTCTATGGCTTCATCGGTTGCCTCCTCCGTGAGGGCGGAGGCGAAGATTCCTTGTATGTAGTCGATGGCAAGCACGCGTTTCATTACGGTTGTGTAGGGGGCAAGCACAATGTCGTCTTGGTCTTGTCCCATGCTGTTGTAGCCTTTTGATTCGAGTACGCCGATGATTGTGAACGGGATGGAATTGAATCGTATCACTTTCCCTATCGGCTCTTCACCGTTAGGAAACAGGTTGTCGACTATCGTTTTTCCCACGATGCATACTTTAGCCGCCCTTTTGATGTCTTGGTCGGTGAAAACGTTGCCTTTCTCTATTCTCAGTTGGCGTATTTCGAGATAGCCGGGATTCACTCCTTCCACTTTCGACGGATAGTTGTTTGCCCCGCAGATGAACTGTCCGGAGCTGCTTACCATCGGCGAGACGGCCGCGACGTATTTGGCTTCGTCGCGGATGCTTTCGTAGTCGGCCGGTTTCATTGTCTGCATGTCGTCGGAGCTTTGTCTGACCCCTCCGCGCTCCATATTGCCGGGAAATATCATTATCATATTGCTGCCCATCTCTGAAATCTGTTGCCGGATGCTGTTTTTAGAGCCTTGCCCTATGGCGAGCATCGTGATTACCGACGCCACTCCGATGATTATGCCGAGCATCGTCAGGAAGCAGCGCATTTTGTTGTTGTTCAGGGCTTTCAGTGCTATTTTGAAAAGATTTCCGATTTTCATGTCAGTCTTAATCGTTTATTATCGGAAGTGCCTTGTAGACTTCCTCCGCCGATTTTATGTCTGTGTTTTTTTCATCTGAAATGATTTTGCCGTCGCGCAGCACTATGTTGCGGCTGCTGTATGACGACAGTTCTGGATTGTGGGTGACGAAGATTATCGTGCGTCCGCGGCTGTGCAATTCTTGGAAAAGCGTCAGTATGCTGAATGATGTCCGTGTGTCCAAGTTGCCGGTAGCTTCATCGGCAAGTATGAGAACCGGGTCGTTGACCAGCGCGCGGGCTATTGCCACACGTTGCTGCTGTCCGCCCGACATTTGGTTGGATTTATGCAATTTACGGTCGTGCAATCCAACTGCGTCCAACGCTTCTGAAGCCCTGCGGCGGCGTTCTTTCGACGATATGGCCGGATTGTAGAATAATGGCAGCTCCACGTTTTCGAGGGCTGTGGTCTTTGGCAGCAGGTTGTAATTCTGGAACACGAACCCTATCTTGCGGTTGCGTATCATGGCACGGTCGTTCTTCCCCATCTTGCGTACGGATGTACCGTCGATGAGGTATTCGCCGGATGTGGGCGTGTCGAGGCATCCGAGGATGTTGAGGAGCGTCGATTTTCCGGAACCCGATGTACCCATGATGGTGACAAATTCTCCCTCGTTTATGGTGAACGACACGTCGCGCAATGCGTGTACGGTCTCGTTACCGACCGTGAAATTACGGCACAAGTGTTCTACTTTGATGATTTCTTTCATACGTTATTTGTCCTCCTTCCCTTTTTTGTCGCCGCCCGGCGGTTTGGGCATGAACGGACTGCTTTCTTCAGTT
This sequence comes from uncultured Porphyromonadaceae bacterium, assembly GCA_900550025.1. Classification (GTDB taxonomy): domain Bacteria; phylum Bacteroidota; class Bacteroidia; order Bacteroidales; family Muribaculaceae; genus Limisoma; species Limisoma gallistercoris. The sequence goes on from URQP01000011.1 coordinate 20,475, forward strand.
GAGCCGTGGTCGGGGGAAGTGATTGCGGCAGAGTAGCCGGTTGCTACAATGTCGCCTTCTTTCAGTCCTGATTTAATCTCGACGTTGATTCCGTTATTCACTCCGGTGGTCACAGGGGTGGGTATGAGTTTGTTGTCGCGCAGCACCCATACGAGTGCCTGCGCGTTTTTCGGCGCGTCGCCCGACGGTTGTGGCAATGATTGTCCGGGAATGTCTTTAGGCTCGAATTTTAGAGCTTTCGTGGTGACTTGCACTACGTTTGTGGCTTCCGCCGTGTAGATGGTGAGATTTGCTGTCAGTCCCGGTATCAGCTTGCCTTCGGTATTGTCGGCTGAAACGACGACTTCGTAGGTAACGACATTGGATTCCTCCGTAGGGTTGAGGCGCACTTGCGTGACTCTGCCGCTGAAAGTGTCGTCGGGATATGCGTCGACAGTGAATGTCACTCTCTGTCCTGTCTTTACTTGCCCTATGTCGGCCTCGTCGACATCGCCTATCACTTGCATGTTGTCGAGGTCGGCTATGGTGAAGATGTTGGCTACCTCCATATTGGCCACGACAGTCTGTCCTATCTCCACTTCACGCGATATGACGATGCCGTCGATTGGTGCGTAGATTTCGGCATAGCCGAGATTTTCGGCGGCTTTCACCCGGTCGGCTTTGCTTTTTTTGTAATTCAGTTCTGCCACACGGTAGGAGTTTTTCGATGTCTCGTATTCATAGTCGCTTATGAGCTGTTTGTCGTGCAAGGCTTTGTCGCGCTCGTAGTTCTTTTTTGTATATTCGTATGTGTCGCGCGCGCTTTCCATATTGGCGTCGGCGGCTTCCACCTCGCTTTCGAGGAGGGTCTTGTCGATTTCGGCAATAAGCTCGCCTTTTTTCACTATGGAATTGTAGTCGGCGAACAGTTTCACGACTTTTCCGGTGACTTGTGTGCCTACATCCACTTGCGTGACGCTTTCCAGAGTGCCGGTGGCGGTGACGGTTTCTGTCAAGTCGCCTTTAGTAGCGGTTTCTGTTTCTATTGATATTTTGCTTTCTTTGGAGCATGCGGTGGCAACTAATGCGGTGATGGTTGCCATTGCGGTCATTTTGATAACTTTCATATGTAATGGAATAGTTCTACATTGTTATTTCGCTTGTCTGGTAATATTCGAGCAGTTTGATGTTCAGAATAGCCATATATTTGGCCTGTAATTGTTGCAGTTGCGCGGCGTAAAGCGTATTGTGCGCGTTTAGCAGGTCGAGGGTGTTAATCATCCCGAGCCGGAATTGCTCGTTGACTAGATTGTCCGACAGTTGCGCGCTTTTCACCTGCTCGGTGCAGCTTGCGTAGTTGGCTTGAGCATTGACAGCATCGATATAGATGCTCTCGATTGTCTGCGACAGAGTGGTGAGCGCGCTTTCTAAATCGAGCTCTGCGTTGATCTTTTCGATTTTTGCTTTTGTGACGGCTGTTTTGTTGCGCTTGTTGTCGAGAATGGGAATGCTGACGGAAAGCGATATTTGTTCGTTCATGCGGTCGAGCAGTTGTGTCCCGAAATTTCCGCCTCCGGAGTTGTTGGCGGTGGCTACGGCTGCGTTCAGCGCTATTTGCGGATAATATCCTCCTTTAGCGATTTTTATGTTGTAGTCGCTAATCTCTCCTGCAATGCGGTATTGCTGCAAGGCCGGCACCCATAGGCACGCATCGGCGTATACCGTTGCCTTGTCGGGCAAATCAGAAGTCACTTCGTCGTTTGGCAAATCGGCCGGGGCAATGTCGAAATCCGTTCCGATTCCAAGCTCGAGCAAAGTTTTCAATTCTATTGTGGCCGAGGCGAGCGATGACTCGGCCGATGTCAGGTTGTACTTGTCGGAATGGTATTGCGATTCGATTTGCGAATAGTCTACCCGCGACATTTTTCCTGCTTCTGCCAATGCTTTGGCCCGTTCCTTCTGGTAGTTGCTCACTTCGAGGTTTTGCCGCGCAATGCCGACAGATTCCTTGTAATACAGTATGTTGAGGTATTTTGTAAGGATTTCTGTCTTAAGAGTGAATTCGTAATCATTGATGCCTAATTGGGCCGCTTGCAGTTGCAATTCGTCGGCTTTTATCTGGTTGCGGCGGACATTGCCGTTGAACACGGTCCACGACGCGTTCAGCCCATAATTGCCGGCATATACGTTGCGGTCGGTGTTGTCTTGCTCGCGCAGATAGTTTGTGAAACCTTGTGTGGTTGCAAAGTCGAGCGACGGATGCCATTGTGCTTTCGATTCCTCAAGGGTGGCGTCGTTTGTTTCTTTGTCAAGTCGTAGTTTTCGTAAATTTATATTGTGCTCGTTCGCATAATCTACGCATTGCCGGTATGTCCACCCCTCCGTGTCGGACGCTGTTCCTGCAAATGTGACTGTACAGGCAATGCAAATTGTTAAACCGATAGTTGTTATATATTTCATGAAAAGCTTGTTTTGCAAGTACAAATTTATGTGCGGGTGGTTGTCGGGGCAAAAGCAATAGACGGACGCTATATGCTGTAATGCATAGTTGCCGTGATTTGCAGATGAAATGCGGTATGTATGGGCAGATAAAGATTTTTATGCAGTAGCCTTGCCGTTTTTCTTCATTGTCGGTGTGTATTGCGGTTCTGCCACGATTTTATGGCTGTTTGTCGTTGAAATGCAAGATTGCCGTACTCGTGTGTTTGCAATGCGGACTTTTCCTCTGTTGGCGGATTTACTGTTTGATTTTGAGATTTATTGGCTTTAAATTTGGTGATAATCCTTAAAGTGGTTATTTTCGCATTTAAAATCAATCGTTTGGTATGAAGTATTGCAGCAATTGTGGGAAACCTATGGACGACAAAGACGCGTTCTGCGGGAATTGCGGTAAAAAGTCGGTTATTATCGGCGGTTCGGATTCTGGAGCTGTGCCTCCTCCTTTTCAGCCTCAATGGCAGGGATGGCAGCAGCCTTATCAGGGACAGCAGCCGGGCGGAACGAATAAATCTTCATCAATTATCGGTTCCATTAACGATTATATCGGTAATGACAAGCCTGTCAAGCTGAATTGGAAAGTGTTGTTTACCGATGTGTTCAAGCGGCATACGACAGCGGAAGCGGAAGAGATTTTTGTATGCGGCACTGCGCGCACCACTCCGCCGTTGTCGGCCGTGACCTCCACGTGGCCGCATCCTTGGCTTTATAGCCGTGTGTTTCTTGCATTTGTCGTTTCGTGTATCATTCTTGTGTTCAGTTTCAATTTGTGGGAAAACTGGAATCTGATACCCGGAATAATAGCTGTGGGCTCGTTTGCGGTGCCTCTTACGACGATGGTGCTTTTCCTTGAAGTGAACGCATACCGCGACATAAGCCTGTTCAAGCTGATTGTCGTGTTCTTGGTCGGTGGTTGTGCCTCTTTGCTCGCCACGATGTTGTTCTATACCATATTCCCTTCGTCTGTCGATTTTGCCGGTGCGGTGATAATAGGTATAGTGGAAGAGTTGGGAAAATTGGTGATTGTCTACATTGCGTTGCTGAAGATGCCGCGTTGCTCGCATATCCTCGGCGGCTTGTTGGTAGGGTCGGCCGTAGGAGCGGGGTTCGCTGCGTTCGAGTCGGCCGGCTATGCCTTTAATTGGCTTTTGTGGTCGCAGGGCGATGTCGATGTCATGATTGACTTGATTTTGTTGCGCGGCTTTCTTGCACCGGGCGGGCATGTGACATGGGCGGCGATTACAGGAGCGGCATTGATGATAGCGAAGGGCAACGGGCCTTTGACGTTCGATGCCGTGGTGTCGACGCGTTTCCTTAAATTGTTCGCGATACCGGTAGTCCTCCATTCTGTTTGGGATATGCCGATACCGTTCGGAGCGGAGATATACCTGATGCCTATACTTCTGACAATTGCGGTATGGGTGGTCGTTATGATTCTCATAAATATGGGGTTGGATCAAGTTAAACAGAATAAAGCGATAGCATAAAATGAAGGTTTGTCATAATTGTAACAGGGAATATTCCGATGAAGTGAATTTCTGTACGGAATGCGGCGGGCCGCTTGAGGTGAAACAAGAAGCTGAGCCGGTTAATGCAGCCGGACAGCCGTCGGGCAGCGTGCCACCGCCTGTCCCTCCTGTTTCTGCTGGAGCCGCTTCCAATGTCCAGAATGGAGGGCTTGCTGCGCAGCCCCGAAAGAAAGGAGGTAAGGTTTGGAAAACCATATTGATTGTTGTAGCGGCTGCCGCTGTGATTGGCGGGTTAGTCTATAATTATTTGAAAAACAGCACTTCGTATATGCGCGTCAATCCTGCGGAATTGTTGTTTACGAAAGGTGGCGGAGAATATACAGTGTCGTTGGATTATGACGGATATATATGGGATGTGACGTATGAGCCGTCGTGGTGTAGTGTCATCAAGCACGACAAATCGTTTACGATACATTGCGATGTGAATTACACCGGAGCCGACCGTGAGGATTATGTCACTATCAAGTCCGGAAAGCTGATAGCTCAGGTGTATGTGGGGCAATATGGGCATGCCACTTACCTTACTCTGTCGGACACTTATGTCAAGGTTGGCAGTTCCGGAGGCAGCGTTGACATAGGGATGGATACCGACGGCGATAATTTCGAGTTTCTCGGGCCGGATTATTGTAGCGTGTCGAACGAGACACCGTCCGGTTTCACCCTGTCGTTTGATGAAAATTATGATTCCGGCAGGTCGGGACGTATAACGGTGCAGGACGGTAACACTTCGGCTGTGCTGACTTTCTATCAGGCCGGAGTTTGTTCGGCGTGTGCCGGACGGGGGCAGGTGAGCTGCGGATGGTGCAGCGGCACAGGCTCGGTGACAAATTATAATTTCTACGGAGGCTATTATATGTCGGATTGCTCGGTGTGTGGCGGTACCGGAAGGGTGGATTGCAGTCTTTGTGGAGGAACCGGCGAGCGTTGATGAATATAGTAAAGGTAATCAAAGCGCGGATTAACTCCTTTTCCTTGTTCGTAAGGGAAAAGCTGTCTCCCGCGAAGATTGTGGATGCCGCCGGCATTCCTGTGATAATCAATAATTTCAACCGTCTTGAATCGTTGAAATTGTTGATTGAGTCGTTGGAAAAGCGTGGGTATACGAATATACACATACTTGACAATGCGAGTTCTTACCCTCCCTTATTGGATTATTATAAGTCTTGCCGTTATGAGGTGGTGAGGCTTGGCAGAAACTTGGGATTCAAGGCTTTGTGGAAAGACAAGGCGGTGAGGAGACGTTTTTGCCGTGATTATTACATTTACACCGATTCCGATGTGGTGCTTTCGGACGACTGTCCGGCTGATGTCGTCGGGCATATTTTCAATCTGCTTCGCTACAAATATAAATTTGCCGTAAAAATCGGGCTGTATCTCAGAATCGACGATTTGCCTGACTGTTTTGCCGGTAAGGAAGATGTGGTGGCGTGGGAGAAGCGTTATCACAAGCCGGCGAATGGCGACGGACTATACAGATCGCCTACCGATACTACTTTTGCCATCTACCGTCCGCATGCTGGGCTTAACCGTAGCCGTTATGCCGAGGCGTACCGCACAGTGCCGCCTTACAGCGTACGTCATCTGCCGTGGTATCAGGACTCGGCCTGTTTGTCGGAGGAGGAGAAGTATTATGCGGAGCATTGTTCGCAATCTACCCATTGGACATCTAAAACAATTAATTGAAAAAGAATCTGTTATGTTGCAAGTTGGTAATGTGCTGGTTAGCCTTGATGCCGTAGAGCGTTTCTTTTGCTGCGATTTGTCGAAATGCCTTGGCGAATGCTGCATAGAGGGCGATGCCGGCGCGCCTGTCACGGATGAGGAATATAGAAAGCTGAAAGAAATTTTGCCGCTCGTTTGGGACGACCTTCTTCCTGCCGCTCAAAAAGTGATTGAAGAGCAGGGTGTCGGGTATGTCGATGAGGACGGCGACCTTGTTACCTCGATAGTCGATGGCAAGAACTGTGTGTTCACATGCTATGGCGACGGCGGAATGTGCTATTGTGCCGTAGAAAAAGCTTACAGGGAGGGAAGAGTTGATTTCTATAAGCCTGTTTCTTGCCATTTATATCCGTTACGTCTTACGGAATATAAGGATTTTACGGCCGTCAATTACCATCGTTGGAAGATATGCAAGGCAGCCGAAGTGTTGGGACGTAAAGAGGGGATACGTGTGTATCAGTTTTTGAAAGAGCCGCTTATACGACGTTTCGGAGCGGAATGGTATGATGAGTTGTGCCGTGTCTGTGACGCATATCTGAAAAAATCAGAGGGATGAGGATTCTATATAGGTGTATTGATTGTAAATTTGCGAAAATTTAAATATGGAAATAAAATCACAGGCATACAACAGGAATGTGGCCATCTATGGCTTTGCCGTATTGGTCGTGGCAGTTCTGCTTACATTGCCATGGCTCGGGCTCGGGCATTTTTATACGCGGGGAGAACCGCGTGAGGCCTTGGTGGCCGTCGCGATGATGGAACAGGGCAATTACATATTGCCGGTATTCCAAGGCGAAATAGCCTTTAAGCCGCCGATGCTTCATTGGCTTGTCTCGCTGTTCTCGCTTCCGCAAGGCTATGTCAGCGAATATACGGCGCGGATGCCGTCGGCCATCGCTTCCATAGTGATGGTTTTTGCCTTTTTCGTGTTTTATAGCCGGCGTGTAGGCTATGGGAAGTCGTTAGTAGCTTCTTTGCTGCTGATTACGTGTTTCGAGGTGCATCGTGCGGCTATGACTTGCCGGGTTGATATGGTGCTGATGGCTTTCACTGTGGGGTTGATGATGGCCTTGTCACGGTGGCTGGAAAACGGATGCCGCAGGCTGCCTGTCCTTGCCTCTTTACTCGCTTCGGGAGCAGTATTGACAAAGGGACCTGTCGGGGTGATATTGCCGTGCTTTGCATTGGTGATTTATATGATTGTCCGCAGGGAGCGGTGGAATGCCATTGTGATTGCCGCGTTGAAGTTTGTGGCGTTGTCTGCCATAGTGCCGTTGTTTTGGTATGTCGCGGCGTATATGCAGGGCGGCGACAGGTTTTTGCAATTGGTTATGGAAGAAAATTTCGGGCGTTTTCTTGGTAAAATGAGTTATGAGAGCCATGAGAACGGTGTTTTCTACAACGTGGAGATGCTGCTTGCGGGATTGCTTCCTTATACGTTATTGCTTGTTTTCGGGCTGTTTGTCGTGAAATGGAGGAAGCCTGATTTCGGCAAGAATTGGCTTTCAAGGATTTGGAACCGTTTCTGTGCTATTGACAATGTCCGGATGTTTGCAATAATCGTTGCAGTATGCGTGTTCGTGTTTTATTGCATTCCGAAGAGCAAGCGCAGCGTTTACCTCTTGCCTATGTATCCTTTCGTTGCGTTGTTGCTGGCCGATTACATGGCTTATCTTTTCCGGGAGAAGCGGAAAGTGCTGAAAGTGTTTTTTGTGACGGTCGCTTCGCTTGGAGTAGTCTATTCGGTTGGCCTTATTGTGCTGCATAATGTTGATTTGGGATTCTTGGGCGATTCACGTTCGGCGCGGCGTATGATTATGCAGCTTACGGAATTGCAGCGTATGCCTATGAGCGTGTATTATGTAGGCGTGGCTTTGCTGCCTTTGCTTGTAGTGGCTGTATTGTCGCCGGTCTTACGGAGGGGCAAGGTTTTGGTTCCCGGAGGTGTCGCGGTGTGGGCGGCTATGACGGTCACGCTTGACGCGCTGCTCAATCCCGCGATAAAGAACAGTGTTCCGGATTTCCAGTTCGCCCAATCCGTAAAGGTCTATGAGCCTGACGGCAGCGTGTATTTTTACCGTCCGGCGGGGGTGAAAGAAGAAACTGTTTATACCGTCGCTTTTTATTTGGATGACAAAATCATTAATTATACTGAAGGGATGCCCTTGCCCGATAGGGGTTATATGATGCTCCGCGAGTCTAACAAGGAGAAATTCATTGCCGCGATGCAGGATTACGACTTGTCGGAAGTCGTGGTGACTTCAAGCGAGTTCACTTCGTTCAGGGGTAACTTGTCGTTGTTTGAATTTGAGAAAAAAGAAAATCCAGATGGAGATAAGAAGAATATTGGTGATACGCTATCGCCGCGTGGGTGATTCGGTGCTTGCATTGTCTTTATTGCATACGCTGAGGGAGAATTTTCCGGATGCGGTGATTGACTATGTGCTTGACAGCAATATAGCGCCTCTGTTTGAATGCCATCCATATATAGATAATGTCATAGCATTTACCAACGAAGAGAAGCATTCGTTGCCTGTGTATTTGAAGAAAGTATGGAAGGTGGCGCATGGTAACCGTTATGATGTGATTATCGACTTGCGTTCCACCGTGCAGACTTTGTGGTTCTCTTTGTTTTCGCTGAGGTCTAAATTCCGTATCGGAAGGCGCAAGGGATACAATGCCTTGTTGCAGAATTGCCGTCCGCGCATTCCGTGGGAGATAGATATGGTCAGCCAGAACCTTATGTTCGCCGGTCCTTTGGAAAAGATTAAGCGTATAGTCCCTTGCAGGGATTTCCGTTTGTTTCCAACGGAGGGGGAAGTGGGCAAATTCCGCGGCTATATGGCGGAATGCGGGATAGACTTCCGCCGTCCTGTTATAGTGGCGGCGGTGGCCACACGCATCCCCGGGAAGGTATGGGACAGGGAGCGTATGAAGGAGGTGCTTGGACGAATTGCCGGCAGTTGTGACGCACAGATTATATTCAATTATGGCGGCAAGGCGGAAGAAGACTATGCGGCGGCTCTGTATGAGGATATGGGAAAGGACAGCCATCTGTTCGTAAATGTGCGTGCCGGAAGTGTACGCGAGCTTATGGCAATGATTGCCAATTGCGATTTCTTTTTCGGCAACGAAGGCGGGCCCCGGCATATCGCGCACGCGCTCGATGTACCTTCGTTTGCCATTTATCCGCCATGGATAAGCAAGACCACTTGGCTGCCCGCGAACGATGGGCGTCATCAAGGAATTGCTGTAGATGATATTGCAGGGGCGCATGTCTCTGACGAAATGACTAATGCCGATAAATTCGCGCTGATTACTGTCGATGAAGTGTGGCGGCGTTTGCGGCCTATGCTTGACATCTATTTGAAACCCAAATCTGCCGGCGGGAAATGAAGAGGGATGTTGTTGTAGTCATACCGGTCTACCGGCCGTTCACTCCGTCGGAGGAAGTGTCGTTCAGGCGGTGTGTGGATGTGTTGGGAGGATACGACATTTCTGTGATACAGCCCGAATCTCTCGCAATTAGTTATGATGCGGGAAAAGCCGTTAATTTTTCGGTAAACAGGATAGGGGACAAATGGTTCAAGAGTGTCGGGACATATAATTTTCTGATGCTTTCGTCGGATTTTTATAATATGTACTCGGAGTATGAGTATATGCTTATTTACCAGTTGGACGCTTATGTGTTCCACGATTCTTTAGGAGAATGGGTGGCCAAAGGCTATGACTATGTAGGCGCGCCTTGGATTCCTAATACAAACTTGTTCCAGTCGACAATTGGAGAATTGGTAAGGATTGTCAGGAGAGCTTTGCGTCCGGCAGGGACGACCGGGCGGGTGACACATGCGCAAATGCATTACAGTGTAGGTAACGGTGGCTTCAGTTTGAGGCGCGTCGCGAAAATGCAGGAAATCACTTCCCGTTTTTCCGATGATATCAAGCATTTGCGTTTTGGCGAGAAGAAAGCGCAAGAAGACGTGTTTCTGTCGGTGTTTCTTCGGAAGAAAGCCGGGCTGCGTGTGCCGGGATGGCGCGAGGCTTTGGGTTTTGCGGTTGAGAATAACCCGGAGCGGTGTTTGCGCTTGAACGGAGGGAAGTTGCCGTTCGGCTGCCATGGGTGGTCGCGTGGCGGTGCATGGAAAGATTTTTGGCATAAATATATACCGTTCGAGCCGGCTGTGTGATATGAAAAGTGTGAAAGAGATTACTGTTTTCTGCGAGCAGGGTGATTCCGCTAAATTGAGCACATGGTCGAATGTGCCTTATTTCCTTACTAAGGCTTTGCTCGACCGTGGCATAAAAGTCAACCGTGTTGACCTTAGTCCGAAAGCCAATATCCTGCATAAGATTGTTTATAAATTATGGAACGCGTTCGTGAAAGGGGTGCTGCGCGGCCGATGGTGTGCCACCTACAGGCGCAGCCGCTTGTATTTCTTTTTGTCGGAATTGAAAATCAAAAGGTCTGTGCGGCGTTATCCGGATGCCGACATTCTGCTTTTCACTTCGTTCAGCTATCCTGTCAGAAAGATTTCTGCCAAACCTGTCGTTATTTTTTGCGACTGGACTCTTGAATATGATTGCCGGTTTTTTCAAGGCCGGGCCCCGGAGTCATTGCCGGCTTCTGAGAAAGCGTTCATCAGGAGGCAGGACAAGTGCATGGAGACTGCCGATTTTGTAGTCTCTTTATTTCCGGGCGTGGCTGAATATTTGAAAAGCAGATATGCGAATCCGAACATATTCTATTTGGGCAATGTCGTCAATGCCCTGTACGAGCCTGCGAAAGAGTTGATAAGGGAAAAGGAGAGCCGGTGCGATATATTGTTCATAGGGAAAAAGCATTACAGGAAAGGGGCGGAAGAGTTGATAGACGCTTTTAGGACGGTCAGGGAAAAGAGACCGGAGGCGCGGCTGCATATCGTGGGTATGCCGCGCGGTATGTTCGGCGCATTGCCGGAAGGGGTGGAATGCTATGGTTATCTGGCTAAAGAATCGCCTTCGCAGTGTGAAAAGTATTATGAGCTGTTGTCAAAATGCCGGTTGTTTATAAATACGACACCGAAGTGGGGCGCTTTCTCGGCAAGCGTGGAAGCGATGTATTATTTCACGCCTGTGATACTGACTCCTTATAGTGAATTTGTCAAGACATTCGGGGATGAAATATCTTTTGGAATGTATCACACTGACGGGGCGAATCTTGCAGGTGAGATAGAAACAATGTTGTCCGATGAGGGTTTCAGCCGGAAAGCTGTTTCCGCGCACGAAGCTGTCGCCTCTATGACGTGGGACAATTTTGTGAAGCGGTTGCTTGATATTACAGAAACAGGCCGCTGAACGGCCTGCTTCTGTGTGGTTAATATCGTTTAATATTGTATTGTAGCCAAGAATTCGGCAAATTTGTCGGTCATATTTTGGATAGGCTTGGAAATCATCGGTTTGATTATCGGGTTAAGCTCTATCTTTGTCGCTACAGCAATGTTTGTCTGTGATTCGGCCTCCGGCGACAGTAGAATGTCGATGGAAAACGGCAATGGTGACGATGTCGTCTCAAGGCGTATCATCTCATTGTGTACACGTTTCGACACCTTGAACGTAATGCTTCCGAATTGCGGGGTGCTTATTGCAAGGTTGTCGCCATCGATATGTATGTCGGCTTTTTCTTTCAGTTCGGCCGGAATATTGTCAGCCATATTTTGAATTCCCTCGGAATCTGACAACTTGCCGTAAACCGTTGCTATATCTGCCGCAACGACGTGATGACCGGCACTTTTAAACGTTGACATTTTGCGGATATGTGCTTATGAATTATTCAATCGGTTTGTTCGGAGCCCATGTGGAAGGACTTTTGCGCCATTCCTTCAAAGTGTCCAAATCGGAGTTTTTGATATAGTTTGTGTCGAGTGCGGCTTCAAGCATGGCGGAATAGTTGCTGAGGGTAATCAGTTTCACTCCGGCTTTCTTGAAATGTTCTGCCGCAATCGGGAACTCGTATGTGAATATGGCCACCATTCCTATTACTTCCGCACCTGCGTTGCGTATTGCCTCGACGGCTTTCAGACTGCTGCCGCCGGTTGAGATAAGATCCTCGATTACGACCACTTTCTGTCCTGATTTCAGATTCCCTTCGATAAGATTCTCAAGCCCGTGGTCTTTAGGAGAAGAACGCACATAGATATAGGGTAGTCCCATTGTATCGGCTACCAACGCTCCTTGCGCGATGGCGCCTGTCGCAACACCTGCCACAACTTCCGCCTCGCCGAAGTTTTCCATTATCAGGCGTGTCAATTCCACTTTGATGAAATTGCGGATTTCCGGATAAGACAAAGTTTTGCGGTTGTCGGTGTAGATTGGAGAATTCCAGCCTGATGCCCAGATGAATGGAATGTCTGGCTGCAATTTGATAGCACTGATTTTCAACAGTTTCTCGGCTAAGATACGTTCCAATTGTTTCATTTCAATAAGACTTTTGTGTTTTGGAGTTAAAACAAATAATTACCTTCGGCTCTATATGAGCAGACGTAATCTAAGCACAAAGATACAAAAAAGAAAACTAAAATTCTTTTCTTATAGAAAAAAAACGGATATTTTGAATTTTATGGATATTGTGGCTTGCTGGCAACAAAATCAAGCATACATGTTAAGCCTTGCAACGTGGCATCAAGCGAGGCTCATAACCGGAGGACTGCCGAATATATGCGCAACATCGGCAAGTCCAAAATCTACATCGTGCCCGAACTTACGGCTGATAACGAACAATGGATAAATCCGGATTTCGGCAGTCCCGAATTGCAGGTGCATTATGAGA
>URQP01000012.1 GCA_900550025.1 uncultured Porphyromonadaceae bacterium
GCAATCGGCAGCCCTGACTTATATATACCGAGCCGTGGCTTTTAGCATTCTCCGATGCCAGTGCCAGCCCCGTGGGGGCTGTTGCCGAGTAACCCACAGCCTTGACCGTGGGCTGGAGTGGCTATGTGGCATCGGCCTCGTAGAGGTCGAGCTTGAAGTTTAATTGTCACTTATAAAATATTGGAATTTATCCGATAATCCGGCTAAATCAAAGAATTCCGACAATTCTTCCGCGAATGATTTTCTTCTGTGATGCTCCTGCTGGTTGGATATGTAAGATACGACCTTATCCATATCCCTTTTGCTGAATGTCGATGCAAAATACGACTTTCCCCATCCTTGGAAGCCATAAAACAAATGGTTCTCAGCCATCCATCGGCTGCTACGGCTTTTCACCTCCCGCATATATTCGGACGGAGACATCTCCGCTGACAATTCCTCCGCGATATGGATATGGTCAGGCATTCCGTTTATGGCAATTACCCGGCATCCTGAATTTTCGGAGATTCCGCAGATGTATTTATATAGGCGTGGTGTTGTGTCAGTATCAAGTACCCGAAGGTTGGCTTTTGTGCGGAATACGAAGTGGAAGAATGAGTTGATGTAGGCCATAGTATGGAGTTTTATAGCCTCAAAAATAGCAAACATTTACAGCTTGTGCAATTTTGCTTCAAGCACGACCTCTACGAGGCCGATGCCATCGCACAGCCACTGCCCACCGCCAAGGCGGTGGGTTACTCGGCAACAGCCCCTACGGGGCTGGCACTGGCATCGAAGAACGCCGGATGCCGCGGTGCGGCATACCCATGGGGCTGATATGGACAGCTATCTGGATGTCTTCAAATATCTAACGACCAGTTTGTATTTATTTTTTCAGGCGAAGCTCATAGAGGTCGCCGCGGCGGTCGCGCAAGTTCTTGACACTTCCGTAGGTGTGGAGCTGCGACAGAAGGTCGAGGTCCACGTCGGAAATCAGAATCATTTCCGTGTTTGGAGTGGCCTCCGCCCGGGTGCCGTCGGTAGGGAAAGCGAAGTCGCAAGGAGTGAACACACCCGACTGTGCATACTGTATGTCCATATTGTGTACCCTCGGCAAGTTGCCCACACTGCCCGCTATCGCCACGAAACACTCGTTCTCGATGGCACGCGCATGTGCGCATACACGCACGCGCGAGTAGGCGTTCTGCGTGTCGGTAAGGAACGGCACGAACAGAATCTGCATGCCGTCGTCGGCCATCAGGCGCGACAGTTCCGGAAATTCTACGTCGTAGCATATCAGCACGCCGATTTTCGCGCAATCGGTATCGAAAGTCTGTATTCTCCGTCCGCCGCTCAATCCCCAGCTCTTTATCTCGTCGGGAGTGACGTGGATTTTCTCGTACATCTCGTAAGAGCCGTCTCGGCGGCAAAGGTAGCCCACGTTGTAGAGCCTTCCGTCATCCTTCACTAACGGCATGCTGCCGGTTATGATATTGATATTGTAGCTTATCGCCAATTTAATGAAACGGTCGCGTATCTCTTCCGTGTATTTAGCCAGACCACGGATTGCAGCCGATTCGCCCTCATTGTTGAAGCGCGCCATCAGCGGAGCGTTGAAATATTCCGGGAACAGGACGAAATCGCTCTGATAGTCAGAAACTGCGTCGACGAAATATTCTACCTGCTCGAAAAGGTCGTCAAGCGAGCGGTAGGGGCGCATTTGCCATTGCACAAGCCCCACCCTGACAGTCGATTTCTTGGTTATGGCATCTTGCGGCGACGGCTCGTAATATATGTTATCCCACTGCAAGAGGCACGCGAAATGCTTCGACTCCTCGTCGTTTGGCAAATAGTTGCGCATCACCTTGCGCACATGGAAATCGTTCGACAACTGGAACGTAAGCACCGGGTCGTAAATCTCCTTTTGCCGTACCTTGTTGATATACTCGCGCGGACGCAACTTATCGGCATACTTATGATAGTTCGGTATGCGTCCGCCGAACATTATAGCCTTTAGGTTGAGCGACTCGCACAAGTCCTTGCGGTACTCGTACATACGGCGGGCAAGACGCAACCCCCGGTATGCCGGATGGATGAACACCTCTATGCCGTAGAGGATGTTGCCGTCGGGATTGTGGGTGCTGAAAGTCTCGTTGCCCGTTACCTGCGCATACGTATGGTCGTTCTTCACCAGATTATAATCGACTATTATAGAGAGCGCGCAGCCCACTATCTTGTCGTCGACAACAGTCACTATCTGCCCTTCCGGGAATATGTTTATCAGCTTCTGTATCTGGGCGCGTGTCCAGAACACGTCGCTGCCGTCGGAATATACTCTTGTAAACGATTGTGAAAGCTGTTCGTAGTCCTCCATCTGGAGAGTGCGGATTTGCACTTTGTTGATTTTAATAGAATCTTCCATAGCCTGATTCCTTTTAAATAAGATCTGTGTAATTTTTCGCTGCGAAATTACCGCAAATTAATTTCACACGCAAAACATACCTACAAATACTGACTGCCGAGAACCGATTTACCTACAAATTGCGATTGAAACGCTGAATTTGTGAGAATAACTTTGCGGAAGTTAAAAATCACAAAAACGGAATTTATGAAAATCAAAATTTTCGCTCTTTCGTTCTGCTTCGCGGCTGCCGGTCTGTCCGGCTTGTCGGCTGCAGAAAACGGAAATACGAAAGCTGAAGAACCGGTTAGCAAAGAGGCCGAAAAAGAGCCTTCAAAATTGGAGAAAATAATGAGGCGCTTCTCGATTGGCGGATATGGAGAAGCCGTCTACGCACGTAATTTTTATAGCGACAACGTATACCGCTACAGCCGTCCGGAGCAATATAAGAATGATCCGAGCCACGGCCGCTTTGACATACCGCACGCCGTAATCTACCTGTCATACGACTTCGGGAAAGGATGGAAAATGTCGTCGGAAATAGAGTTCGAGCACGGCGGCGGAGGTTCGGCCGTTGAACAGGAGTTTGAAGAAGCCGGCGAATGGGAAAGCGAGATTGAGAGGGGCGGCGAAGTGGAGCTGGAGCAATTCTGGATTGAAAAGTCGTTCATGCCGCAGCTCAATGTCCGTGCCGGGCATATCGTCGTGCCGGTAGGTTTGACCAACGCCCACCACGAGCCTTTGGAGTTCTTCACGGTCTACCGTCCGGAGGGCGAGGCCACAATCCTGCCGTGCACATGGCATGAAACGGGAATAAGCGTATGGGGGCGAGCCGGGGATTGGCGTTACGAAGCGCAGTTCCTTGCCGGACTGGACGCTTTTTTCTTCTCGCGCGACAACTGGATACAGGGAGGCAACGGCAGCCCTTTCGAGTTCAAGACCGCCAATAAATATGCGGTAGCCGCCCGCGTCGACAATTATTCCATAAAAGGGCTGCGCATCGGGCTTAGCGGTTATTACACGCACTCGATGCACAACACAATGCCCCACGATATGGAAGGCGAGGACCAATACGGCAACAAAAAGACCTACGACCACATCAAAGGCAAGGTGGCAATCGGCGCATTGGATTTCACATACAACGACCATAACTGGATTGTCCGCGGCAACGCCGACTACGGCTATCTGAGCGACGCTTCGGAAATCTCGGAGATAAAACGCAACCGCACAGCCAACAATGCACCTTACAACAAGACGGCCGTCGGCAAGAATGCCGTGGCATTAGGAATGGAAGCAGGCTACGATTTCTTCTCGCAGATAGCCAAGACGCGTGCCGACAACCAGAAATTCTATCTTTTCGGACGCTACGACTATTACAATTCCTACATCCCGGAACACGACATGGCGAAATATGAGTTTACCGGCCGTCACAAGATGACTTTCGGCATCAACTATTATCCTATCCCGCAAATCGTGATAAAAGGCGAATATTCGAAACGCTTTTTCAAGACTCCGTTCAACGACGAGCCTTCCGTCTCGATAGGAATAGCCTATATGGGATTCTTCAATTAAAAATTCACTAACATAATAAAAACACAGAGGAATTATGAAAAAAGTATCAAAATTAGTAATGATGCTGCTTGCCGGCGTGCTTTCTATGGCAAGCTTCGCATCGTGCGACGACAACAACGACGAGCCTACACCCGGCACTGGCGAGCTTACGGAGAAAGAACAGGAGATGAAAGCCATCGCCGAACAATTCGTAAGCGCAACTGTAAACGAAACCTACAAATTGCTTGCCGACTACACCGACCAGCTTTGCAACGCTATGATTGACTTGCGCGAAAAAGTGCGTGACGGCTCGGTTCAGGACGCCGACGTGAAGAATGTCTGCGACATTTTCCTTGAGGCACGCGCGGCCTACGAGGAGAGCGAGGCATTCCTTTTCGGAGCGGCATCCGACTTCGGTATCGACCCGCATATCGACACTTGGCCGCTCGACCTTCCGGGTCTGGCGCAGGCGTTGACCAACGATTTGCAAATCGAGGCTATGGACGTAGCTGACGACGGCTCGTGGAGCGGCGACACATACGCCGGCAACAAGCTCGGTCAGGAGCTGCTCGGTTTCCACGGCATAGAGTTCGTGATATTCCGCGACGGCGCGCCGCGCACGGCCGCCGACCTTTTGGGCAACGAGGATTATCCTGAATTTACGGCAGCAATCCCCGGCAAGACGGTCTCAGGATTGAATGAAGTGATTTTCGCGGCTGCCGTAGCCGGCGACCTGCGCAACTGCTGCTTCCGTATGGAAGTCGCATGGAACAAGGAAGCTCCGGCTGCCCATATAACAAAGGTGGAAGAATTGGAATGGCCTGTTACCGTCGGCAGCGGTGACCTCTCTTACGGCGAGAATTTCCTTATGGCAGGACAGGCAGGCAGCACTTACGCCACTTGGCGCTTGGCCATGGACGCCATCCTCGTGGCAGGATGCCAGAACATCGCCGACGAGGTAGGTCAGCAGAAAATGGGACAACCGGCTTACGGCACGGATATCAACTACATCGAGTCGCCTTACAGCCACATGTCGCTTGTCGACTTCCACGACAATATGGTCAGCATCGAGAACTGCTATATGGGAGGACGCGAGGAAGTGAGAGACGAGACAAAATCGCTCCACGCCTACTTGCAGAAATACAATCCTGAGCTTGACACCAAAGTGGTAAACGCAATCAACGACGCAAAGGCAAAGATTAAGGCTTGCCCGGCCCCATTCGTGCAAAACTACACGGCTCCTGAAGTGAAGACGGCAATCGAGGCATGCAGCACACTGTCGTCTGCCCTCTCGGAAGCAAGCGAGTGGATTTCGGCCAACTGACATATATCCGCCAAGGCGGATGGTTACAGGTTATGGGTTAAGGGTTAACAGCCCTTGACCTACAACCATTTAGAAACAGACTATAATTTTTAAAACTATGAAAAGAAATAAATCATTATTACTCATCGCATGCCTGTCGATGGTGGCAATGGCATCATGCAATGACGAGAACGAGACACCTGACCCTGAAGAACAGACCGGCGATACCGGATATATCGGGAAAGCCGTAGGCAATTTCTCGGCAGAAGAATGGTATCCGGGAGGCGAGCTCGGTACTACCGACAACGTCACGCACAGCAGCTACGAGGACGAGTCACCGGCTGTCGCCAATCAGGGACTGTCTACTGAATTCAAATATGGAGAGACTTTATTCGAACGGAATTTCAACACGGAGCAAAAACCGTTCAATGGTCTCGGTCCGGCATGGGTGCGCCAAGCCTGTATCACCTGCCATCCGGGATACGGGCATGGCAAACGCATAGAGCGGTATAACGCCACCGACTACGGCAACGGCTACCTGCTCGTAATCTACCATCCAAGCGACAATTCGTATATCGCGGAAGTCACCGGCATGCCGCAGACAAGAGCTACTTATCCGTTCCTGCCGCCAATCGACGAGGAGCAAATCGACATCCAGTGGCTGAAAGCCACCGACGGCGCGCTGCCTTTGCAATTTCCCGACGGCGAGACCTACGAGCTGATTTATCCGGAAGTCACCATCCCGCAATCAGCGTTCAACACCGACCCGAAACCGACTGACTATGAAGTGCGTCTGGAATCGACTATCGGCATCTACGGCACAGGACTGCTTGACGCAATCACCGAAGAAGACATGAAAGCGCAATATATCGAATCTTCCAAATATCTGGAATTGAATCCGGCAATGTGGGCAGGAGGCGACTGGGCGGCATCAGCTTGGTACAGCCTTGCCGACGGCACAAAGAGAATCAAGCGTTTCACATACGCCATGACACGCGCTTCGTTGCAGGACGGAGCCGGGGCGAACGCCATCTGGAACATTCCGAATGTCACGCGCTCCGACCGCACAAAGCTTTACACCACCGACGCATGGGCAAAAGCCATGTCGGAAACGCCGTCGGTGATAGCCGCCATCAAGGCCGACCCGGCATCTCCGTACTATGCCGACGGCACCGACGCTGGAATTGCCGAGGCCGTACGCACCTTGCTTTCACCGAATACCGACCAGACAAACAATGCCTATCATAACTTCGCGCCGGAAATGGAAGACGACGACTACTATAACTTCATGATTTGGCACCGCGGGCTTGCAGTGCCTCGCGCCCGCAATCTGAACGACTCAAAAGTGCAGCACGGCAAAGACTTGTTTATGGAAATGGGTTGCGCGAATTGCCACCGTCCGTCGTGGACAACAGGCGACGACAACTATTGGCAGGACGCTATCTGCAAAGCGCAAGGGGAACTTCCGAAATATCCGCACCAGAAGATATGGCCATATACGGATATGGTACAGCACCGTCTGTTTATGAAGAACGACATTCGCACCGGATGGTGCCGCACGACTCCTCT
Organism: uncultured Porphyromonadaceae bacterium; assembly: GCA_900550025.1. Taxonomy (GTDB): domain Bacteria; phylum Bacteroidota; class Bacteroidia; order Bacteroidales; family Muribaculaceae; genus Limisoma; species Limisoma gallistercoris. The sequence continues at coordinate 6,804 of URQP01000012.1, forward strand.
CTGGGGACGCGGGCTGTCGCTCCAGAACACCGGCGCCGAGGACCGCTTGCACGACTGCCGGGCCCGTAATGAAATAGAAGCTATCATGTGGCATGGCTACAGCGAGCAAAGCGACGCCTTCGAATCAGCGAAGAAATTTTATAACCTTTCGAAGGAAGACCGCGAAGCTGTAGTCGCATTTCTGAGAGCAATCTGAAAATTGGTTATAGTGTTAGATGGTTATAAGGTTATGTGTTCATACGCATAATCTTATAACCATTCAATCTGTCAACCCAACACCCGTTTTTATTATGAAAAAAGCCTTAAAAAACATAGCGTTCGGAGTTATCGCAATTTTGATAGCGGTCATGGCTACCGCCACATTCATCGAAGCCGGAGAGGGAACGCAATTTGTAACGGAAAAAATTTATGGAGCATGGTGGTTCGCCCTTTTATGGGGAATAGCCGCCATTGCCGGTATATATTACTTCTTCACATCCAAGAAAAAGCTGTATGACATCGCTCTACATTGCGCACTGTTGCTAATACTTGCCGGAGCATTGGCCACATCGCTCACAGCGCGTGTGGGAACAGTACATTTACGACAGGGAGAACCAACCAATACGCTCTTGCTCGATTCCGGCGACTCCATACGTCTGCCTTTCACTATAGAATTGAAGAATTTCACCATCAACTACCATGACGGCACATCCATGCCGTCGGACTACATCACAAAATTCACTATTTCCGATTCCACAAATGGCGCAGTCGAAGGCAACGTGTCAATGAACAAAGTGTTCGACTATCACGGCATCCGCTTTTTCCAGACATCGTTCGACTCGGATATGCTCGGAAGCACGTTGACATATAACGAGGACCGCATCGGCAAACCGTTGACATATACCGGCTACTATCTCCTTTTCCTGTCATTGGCGTGGATGCTTTTCGCACCGTCGGGAGGATTCCGCAAACTGTTACGAGACCCCCGCTTGCGCAAAGGCCTGTCGGTAGTAACGTTGTTGACGTTTACCGCAAACGCCGAAGCGGCCGTTACTTTTTCCCATAAGGCGGCCGACGCTTTCGGAGATATGCTCATCGAAAAAGACGGACGCGTTTGTCCTTTCGAGACAGTAGCGATGGATTTCACGAAAAAACTTTATGGAAAACCTGAATATAAAGGCCTCTCCGCCGAACAAGTGCTAACAGGCTTCCTGTTTTTCGAGAAAGAATGGCGCAACGAACCTGTCATAAGAGTGAAAAACCGGGAATTAAGGCAATTGGAAGGTTTGAAAAAATATTCGTCGCTCAACGATTTCTTCACCGACGGATATGTACTCGGGCCTTACGTGGAAGATTACTACAAAGGGAAACGCACTGGAATAAACAAGGCCGCCGCCGAACTCGACGACCGCATAGCAATGATAATGTCGCTCCGCGACGGCGGATGGCTGAAAATGTTCCCAGTAGAGTCGGAAGGCAAGGTAATATGGTACAACCCCACCGACCGTCTGCCGGCAACGGCCGACAGCATACAGTCTTTGTTCATCCGCCATGCTTTCAATATGATTTATGAGACAGGTGTCTACCGTCATGACGACAAGGCTCTTACAGAGCTAATCGTACAAATGCAGAAATACCAGAAAAAATACGGAGGCACATCCATCCCCGACGGGAAAAAGCTGAAAGCGGAACACATATACAACAGCTTCCCATTTACCGGACTGCTTTTCAAGGTCGACCTTGTGGCCGGCATAATATTATTGTTGCTGCTCGTACGCTCCATGATTACCGGGAAGAAGCGGAATTGGGAAAAAATAGCCGACACGGCCGGTATAATTGTATTGCTACTATCATTTACAACACTTTCTTTCTGCATAGCCCTGCGCTGGACGATAAGCGGGCGCGCTCCGCTCGGCAACGGCTACGAGACGATGCTTGCCGTGGCATGGTGCGTACAACTAATCACAATCGTTTCATCGTTCCGTTTACGTTACCTTCTCCCATTCGGCATTACGCTGTCGGGATTTTTCCTGTTAGTATCGTCGATAGGACAGATGGACCCGCAAATCACCCCGCTTATGCCTGTGCTCAACTCTCCGCTCCTAAGCGTCCATGTCTCGGTGATAATGATGGCGTACGCCCTGCTGTCGTTCACATTCCTGTGCGGCGTGACAGCTTTGGCGATTATCTCAATAAAACGCGATGAAAAAGCGTCGGAACATATTGCCACACTCCAATTGGTCTCACGGCTTTTCCTTTATCCGGCACTCGCATTGCTCGGCACCGGAATATTCATCGGCGCAATTTGGGCAGATTATTCGTGGGGAAGATATTGGGGATGGGACCCGAAAGAAGTGTGGGCACTAATCAATTTCCTGCTTTATGCAATAGCCTTGCACGACCGCTCGCTGCCATGGCTCCGCCGCCCTGCCGCCTACCACGCATATATGTGCCTTGCCTTCCTCACGGTCATGATGACCTACATCGGAGCCAACTATTTCCTCGTCGGGATGCACAGCTACGCATAAAAATCACGCCGATTCGTATTTTATTTCTCAGTAATATATTTTATTTTTCAAAACAAACATCTATCTTTGCATCACAAACGCCCACCGCATGCGCATTATAGCAAGAAATAAAATAATTGAATATTACACAGCACATCCGGACTCCGAAGTTGCTCTCGAAGATTGGTATCAGAAAGTGAAAAAAGCGGAGTGGACGTGCTTTGCCGACATAAGAGCCACATTCGGCGGTGTCGACAATGCTGGCAACCAGCACTATATATTCAACATAAAAGGCAATAGCTACAGGCTAATAGCCGTTATAAAATTCACCATCAAGACTGTGTATATCCGATTTATCGGCACACACTCGGAATATGATAAAATAGACGCTAAAAACATATAAGGTCATGGCAAAGATTAAAAACGAAACAGCTTATAAAGCAGCAATGGAAAGAATAGAAGAGCTATTGCCGCTGGTCGATGACAACACGCCCCCCGGAAACAAAAACCTTATAGAACTTGATTTATTGTCAGCCCTTGTGGATGAATACGAAGAGTCACACTATCCTGTCAAGACACCATCCTTGGTCGACGTGATAAAATTACGGATGTATGAAATGGGTATCAATCAAGCAAAGCTCTCCGATTTATTAGGAGTAAGCCCTTCACGAATAAGCGACTATCTCAACGGACGGTGCGAGCCTACTCTCAAAGTGGCGCGCGAGATGAGCAGTAAGCTCAACATAGACGCAAGCATCGTGTTAGGGGTATAACGGCAAGCTGATATAAAAATCACGCCGGGCAATTCACATTGTCCGGCGCGACATAATAAAAGTGTTGTATCAGAGGATTTATTTGGTGCGTACTATTTCGTGAAGCACAGCCCCGTTCTTATCCACCATACGCAATGTAAGGCGGTCTTTCTCCACTGTCACGACAGAAAATCCCGGCTCTCCGCTACAGAACACCGTACCGTCTACCGGCTTTACTTCCCTTGCCAGCGAGCCTGCCGAATTGACAACATAGTCAATCCCGCACCCTGCCTTGCGGATATGCTGGAAATTATGTATATGCCCGCAGATATACATATCGACATCGTACTTGCGGAGAATCTTGTCGACACGGTTCTGCATGTCCGTGCGCTCTTTCTCCGACTTGTCGGTATATGCATATACTGGATGGTGCCCTGCCACTATCACCCAATCCTCTTTCGAGGAAGCGAGTACAGAGTCAGCCCACTGCAACTGGCGGTTCAAATCCTGTTTCCCGGCATCGGGATATTTTTCAGCGTCCTTGCGGTACTTGTCGATAAGCGGCGTTGTGTCGAGCCATACGACCCTCAACGTCACACCGTCTTCCTCGAAAGCCTTGGTATAGTAGCGCGACGGCATTTCCCAGCGGCGGCTCACATTGCTATAGTCAATCACAGCCTGCGTGTTGCCTCGGTATTCGTGGTTGCCACAGATAGGAAACCAGTCAATCATCAGTTCCGGATGGGAATAGATAAGCTCATAGTTAGTCATCCACAACGGGTCGTTCACGCTCTGCACACCCTCGAAATGGTGCACGTCGCCTGCCGCAAGCACAAATTCCGGTCCCACGACTTCCGCTATCCTCCCCATCGTCTCGGCTATCGGCTTAGCCGTTACGGCCAAGGTCGTTGGCTACGAAGAAGCTCAATTTGTCCTCGAAATCGTCGGGATTAGTAAACTGCGCCGACAGCGGCTGCATCGCAACCAGCAAGGCCGCGGCTAACAGCGTAAGTCTGAAAATCCTTTTCATCATAAAATCCTTATTATATCATTAGTTTGCACCGAAAGCGCCGAACCACGCCTGCACTGCCGGAGAAGTATAAGTCTGCCCGTTTACAGTCAGACCGCTTGCGCCGAAATACGACTGCATCTTAGCGTCGTTACCGCTATAGGCATTCTTCAGCACAGGCGAATTGGCAGCCACATGGAAATCCCAGCTATTGTCGTAAACGTATGCGTCGAGCGGATTGTTCATATACGGGAAATTGATGAACATCGGGTTTGTAGCCTCGTCGCCCGCCGACGCGCTGACTACGCTGTGAATATCAACTGCCGCTGGATTGTAATCCTCGTTATTTGACGTATAACCGAGGAAAGAAGTAGTCGTGCCGTTTGCGATGTCTTGGTCGAGCGTACTTTCCGATGCACCTGAGGCATAGAAATTGTAGTCGATTACAGAAGCGTCGGCATATCCCTCCTCTGGGTCGTTAGGAATGCCCCACGACGGAGTCATAGCCTTGAATTTGCAGTTTACGAGAAGATTGTTGAACACGCTTACCAATGCGTTCTTCTCCACGTAGATGCCGCCGCCTTTCACACCGTCGCGACGCCATCCGGCATTGACGATGGTGTTGTTATAGGCGCGGATAAGAGCCTGCGAGCGTCCGCCCTCGTCGTTCTGGCCGGAGCTTGAAAGCTTCAGTCCGTTGGTGTTAGGGCTATACATCACGTTGCCCGCAACATCGACCTTGCAACCGGCTTTAACGTTGACCGCCTCGCCTCCGTCGGCACCGTTGCCGCTGAAGATATTGTTCATTATTATAGCATTGCCGCCCATCATATAGATAGCGTCGGACGCTCCATAACGGAGGATTGAGTTAGTGACTACATAACGGCCGTTGATGTTGTTGGTAGTGAGTTGCGGGCCCATATCGTCGCCCGGAGTGTAGATACCCTTTACGGCCGACGGCGAATCCTGCCCTACCAGACCGCCAGTGTATTCGATGATTGTGTGGTCGAGAAGTATCTCCTCGCATTTGTCGGTAGCTATGATGCCTCCCCACAACCCCTCGAAAGCGTTTTCCGGGGTGCGCTCATTTTCAGCCACAGTCAAAGTCACAGGACTTTCTTCAGTGCCAAGGCAATATAGGTCGCCATCGACCACGAATTCGATTGGAGTATGGCTTGCCCCTACACCGTTGGAGCTAAATACCACGGTAACACCTTCCTCGATTGTAAGGCTTTCGCCTTCAGGGACTGTGATATGTCCGCTGACATTGATAATTGAATTTTTAGTCCACGTGCCTGACACATTGCCTGATACATTTTCTTCAACCACAGGCTCCGGTTCCGGCTCTGGATTGGGAGTTTCCTCATCGCCACAAGATACGAGCGAAGCAGAAAGCAACGCCGCGCTCAAAAACATAAAATACTTTGAGTCCATAATAAAAACTGTTGATTAATGTAATTTGTTATGTTGTTTATAATTTATATCTGAAACCAATCAGTATAGTGCGTCCGCGCCATTCCCTGCGCTCAAGGATTCCGCCGTTGTAGCGCTGCATTTCCCCGCTGAAATTGGCGTTGCGGCTGTTGGAAGGTATGTAGCGCACAATTTTACCGTCGAGCAGATTGGTAGCCTTTGCGAACAGCGATATTCCTTTCTTGAAAGTCTTTTCCACCGACAAGTCAAGCTGGAAGTTACCGTTTTCCCAAATGTCGTCCTCGTAATATTTCGACACCTCGCTCAACCGTTTTCCGGTGTAACTGCCCGAAATCTGTCCTTCGAACTGCTGCTTGGCCGCCTTGAACAGCAGAGAGACGTTTGCCACGTGGGCGGCCTGTCCGGCCAGCGGGCGGCGCTGCTCCCGGTCGTGGGTTATCGTAGTGCCGGGATTGTCAGGGTTGTCTATAATTTCCGTCTTCGTCGTTGTTATATTTGAATGGGTGTATGTGTAATTGGCTTTTATTCCGAACCAATTGAAATATTTCATCACGTCAACTTCCAGACCGAAATTGTTGGCCGTGCCATAGTTGTCAGGCGTGAAATACGTATCCTGCCCGCTCGTGTCGAAACCGTATTCAATCGGGTCTTTTATGCGCTTGTAGAACACTCCCGCCATAATCTGCTCCGACGAACCCGGGAAAAATTCATAACGCAGGTCGATGTTGTCGGCCACGGTATGTTTCAAATCAGGATTACCGCGTTCCTTGTAGTCCTCGTTGATGATGTTGTAAGGCACTATCTCGAAGAAGCTCGGACGGTTGATTGCCCTGTAATACGAGGCATGCACTTTGGCATTGTCGTGTACCTCTATTTTCAGATGCGCGCTCGGAAGGGCATCAAGATAGTTCTGCCCGCCATGGTTGCGCGCGCCTTCAGTGGCATGCAGCAAATCGTAGCCTTGATTCGTATGCTCCAGACGTATTCCCGCAGTGAGTTCCGCTATTCCTCCGGTATATTTTGCCGAAGCGTAGCCGGCGGCTATACGCTCGTAAGCGTTGTAGTTCAGCGGGTCGGTAAGATTTCCGAAACGGTTCACATCCCATTCAATCTCGTCGAACGTGTTCCAGTCGCGCCCGCGCACCTGCGAGCGGTTGTCGTCGGGCACTCCGAAAAAATACTCGTGATAGAGGCTTGTGCGTTTTTTATCACGGTACATTCCTCCGGCCATAAAGTCGATTCCGCGGTCTGCCCCTCCAAGGTCGAGGCGGTACGACAAATCGGCGTATCCGGAAAAATCGCGGTCGTCGTTGTGCTCCCAACGCCGGGTTGTTCCCGAACGGGCTGCGGTCTGCAAGCCGTTGCTTGCGGTTGTGAGCTCTATCTCCGCATTGTCGGGAGTCTGGTTGTAAGCTTTTGAAGCTGAAGCCGTCCATTTCAACTTGAGAGCATTGTCAGAAAGGAATCCGTGCTCGCCTTTAAGCGTGGAGTTGAATATGTACTGGCGGTTCCAGCGGAGCCGCATCCTTTCCCATTGCGGATTGACGGCATCGCGCGCCTGCGCCGCACGCATATCCATATATCCGGCATAAAGCATCAGCTTGTTGTCGCGGTTGGGATAATAGTCGAGCTTGGTATGCGCGCCTATTCTCATCTGCTGCTCGGAGTAGAAACGCTCGGTCACTCCCGTATAGTTACTTCCCGGCTGGTAGTGTAACTGGCTGCGCTTGCCGTAATAATTGTTCTGGAAGCTGCCCACGACCATCAGACCTAATTTGTTGTCGAAAAACCGGTCGCCATACGACACTCCGGCAGAAATGTCGGGCAAAGCTGTCTTGTTCTCGGTGCGCAAGTTCGACAATGTGAAATCTTTCATCGACACGGCATAATTCTCTCCATTAATCTCGTTCGGGGACTTGCGGTTAATATCAGAATGCGCGAACGACGTGAAATCGTGGTCGAAGAACATCGTGTTATAGCCGGTCTGAACATTGAACGTGAATTGCCGTTCCGTCGGCGCGTCCTTCATCACTATGTTCACGGCACCGCCTATTCCGTCACCTTCGAGGTCGGCCGTCAGCGACTTGTGAACCTCAAGACGGTCGAGCATCTCCGACGGGAAAATATCCAATGGGACGAAACGGTTCTTGTTGTCGGGACTCGGTATCTTGACTCCGTTGACTAGAGTGTAGTTGTAGCGTTTGTCCATGCCGCGGAGGATGGCATACTGCCCTTCCCCCATAGTGTTGCGCTCGATGGTAACGCCCGACATACGTTGTATCACATTCGCCACCGTCTGGTCGGGCGACAATTCGATAGCACGCGCGCTCATCACATTCACGACATTCGCCGAACGCTTCTCGATGTCGCGCGCGGCAGCCTCCGTACGGCCATGGTGACTGCCTATCACCTCCACCTCGGCAAGCATCTCCGACGACGGCTCAAGCTGAAGATTGACAGTTGCATCTTCTTGCCCAACCTTTATTTCCGCCGTCTTATACCCCATATACGAGCATACCAGTGTGTAAGGGTCGGCATCCCCTGCCTGTAGAGAATAGCTTCCGTCCAATCCGGTAACGGATACCAATTTCGTGTCTTCTTTTACCGACACATAAGCTCCTATCAGCTCTTCCCCTGTATTCTTGTCCGTGACTTTACCTTTGACAGTCGCAGAATAGGCACTGTAAGGAAACAATAAAAGCAACAAACCGAAAATAACCTTTCGCATAACCTCTGATTAATCTTTTTCTGCGGCAAAAGTATTCCAGCCATATTTCAAAGATATTACTATCCGATAACGTTTTTGTAACATCCGGAAACACGTGGCTGTCCCTACGTTTTCCCATCTGTTCGGCTCCCCCGCATACACTGTGGCACTTCGGCGATTGCAAGTAAACTTGCATTGCACGCAGTTTCTGTGTATATTCGCAAGAAAAAATAAAATCATCATTCAAAATGAAAAAACGTACATTATTATTTGCCTTAACGGCTTTGATTGCCTGCACGGCATTCGGAGAGAAACTGAAAGTAATGACATTCAACGTGCGCTGCGTCGTGGAATCCGACGGACTGAACCAATGGAAAAACCGCAAGGACTATGCGGCCGACCTCGTGAAATTCTATCAGCCCGATGTTTGGGGAGCGCAAGAAGCGACCCATCAGCAAATGACCGACCTACAGGAACGCCTTCCGGAATACGCATACGTAGGTGTAGGGCGTGACGACGGCAAGACAAAAGGCGAATATTCCCCGATATTTTACCGCAAAGACCGCTTCGAGCCTGTGGAAAGCGGCTTCTTCTGGCTGGCAGAGAAAGAGAAGATGCACACTCCCGGCGTTCTTGGATGGGATGCCGCCTACCCGCGCGTGGCCACTTGGTGCATATTCCGTGACAAGCAAAGCGGCGAGAAATTCTTTTTCCTCAACACCCATCTCGACAACGAAGGCGTAAAGGCACGCCATAATGGCGCCGACCTGCTGCTACAGCAAACCGCTGATTTATCACAAGGGCTTCCGTCATTGATGACAGGCGACTTCAACGCAGTGCCTGATGACGAACCGATAAAAGTAATAACCGACAAGGCTGACAGCCGCTCTTTCGTGCATTCGCGTGACATCGCCGAACTTGCCTATGGCCCAGACTGGACGTTCCACGATTTCGGCCGCATACCATACGGCGAACGCCAATGGTTAGACTATATTTTCGTGAAAGGCGACTGGAAAGTGGTATACAATGCCTCACTCACCGACTATATGGGCGACCTGTTCCCCTCCGACCATTGCCCTGTAATCGCCTTGCTCGAATTCTAAACGACATGGTAAAATATACGTTCGAGATATGCGCCAATTCCGTGGAGAGTTGCGTAGAGGCGGAAAAAGGCGGAGCCGACCGCGTTGAATTGTGCGCCGCTATCCCGGAAGGCGGGACTACCCCTTCGTATGGCGAGATTGTAATGGCCCGGCGTATGATTGGCATAAAGCTGCACGTGATAATACGTCCTCGCGGAGGCGATTTTATCTATACGCCGTTAGAGCTTGCCACGATGGTGGAGGACATAAGGATGGCGAGGATGGCCGGTGCCGACGGTCTTGTATTCGGTTGCCTCACCGCCACAGGCGATGTCGATATGACGGCAATGACAAGACTGATGGCCGCGGCGGAGGGTTTGCCGGTGACTTTCCACCGCGCTTTTGACCGTTGCCGCGACCCGTTCGCCGCATTGGAACAGCTTATAGGGCTTGGGGTGAAACGTATCCTCACATCAGGACAGCAGCCGACCGCTCCCGAAGGGGCAGCACTTCTCAAAGAGCTGCAAGAGAAATCGGCAGGGAGAATAGCAATAATGGCAGGATGCGGTGTCAATGAGAACAACATCCGGCAACTTGCCGAGACTACCGGGATAACGGAATTCCATTTCTCGGCACGCGAGAAAAAGAAAAGCCACTCGCTGCTGCGAAACACGGAAGTGGCAATGGGAGCCGCCGGTGTCGACGAATACACCCGCGAAGTGACGACAGCCGCACGCGTCCGCCGCACAATTGCCGCTCTGCTATAAAGAGTATAATTAGATGCAGAATTTTCACACTGTCAAGATGAAAAAACTGAAATTTATTTTAAGCAACAGTGCCATCGCTCTCGGCGCGGCAATTTTTGCCACACTGCCGACTATGGCTGAAGCCCCCCGCACCGTAATTGTCAATCCCGGCGAGGATGCCACCACCTCTGCACGCGTCAATTGGCACAGCGACATAGGCGGGGCAGACACATACTGCTACATTACCACTGCCGACGATACCGACTGGTCGGAAGCATGGCGCGTCGAGCCGGAGCGCGAGGAATGCACCGTCTACGACAATATGTACTCCAAAAAGCCTGACGGACAGGATTTCTACGAAAGCGCACGCTTCATCCGCAACGTCGCCTCACTCGAAAAATTGCAACCCGGCACCCGCTATATGTACCGTGTCGGAGAAAATGCCGGCGGCGAGACCCGCTATTTCTCCACGTTGCCAGACAATGGCACGTGGACTGCCGCCATCATCTCCGACTTCCATTCCTACACTCCGATTCCGGAGCGCAAGAAAGCGGCAATGTCGATGCTCGACAAACTGAAAGAAACCAACGGCAGCGACTTCGACATGATTCTGCACATAGGCGACATCACGGCATGGGGCGGAAGCTATTCTTTCTGGCGCGACCTCTACGACGAGCCTTATTTCCGCAACTATATGTGGGCGGGAGTGAACGGAAACCACGACGATATGGACCGCACGGGCAAGTTCAACGGCAACTATTTCTTCAAAAACGCCAATGCCAATCCTCTTAACGGCTATGAAGGGCAGGAAGGCGTATGCTATTACACCAAACTTGGCGACCTGCTGCTCATCGCTCTCAACAGCGAGGCAATGCGTACCCCCGAAGGGCTGGCGGCCGCCCAAAATTGGGTAAAGGAAGTGATTGCCGACAATCCGTCGAAGCGTATCGCCGTAATGGAACACTACCAATGGTTTTATGGGAATCAGGGAGCCACTTCACAATTCTCGCGTTGGAACGAGTTGTTTGACAAATACGAAGTCGACTTCGCTTTAGCTGCCAACAATCATATATATGTAGCCACACATCCCATCAAGGACGGAAAGGTGACAGAACCCGGAAAGGGGACTGTATACATCCAAACCCCGTCGTCCGACAACGAACGTGGCGTGGAAGCAAAAGAGTTGACGGACAACACCGGGCTTATCAAATCGCGCTGGACAGAAGGAGCGAAGACCGTTGGAGCAATGTTGATGAAAGTCACCCCTGAAAATATCGAAATCTCACTCTACAACCGCAACGGCGACTTGATAGACACCAACATCATCGCCCCACGTATTCCTGACGATACGCCGTCCAAGGTGGATTAAGCATAGGAAAATCTGCCGGATAGCTTGCAATTGCAACACTGTTGCAGGAATAGGAAGGTAACTTTGTAGCACAAAACAGAATTGATTATGTGCTGCAATCATTGTCACGGAGAAAACTGCAATACGGCTCATCCGCACAATTACAAAAGATGGATGCTGGCAATCGTCTCGGCGGTGCTTTTGGCCGCGGGACTGTCGCTCCAGTACGGCAACGACGAGTTTGCCGCCAGCCGTTACCGCTGGCTGTTGTTCGTGCTTGCCTATCTGCCGGTAGGCCTGCCTGTCCTTAAAGAGGCATGGGAAGAAGGCATACACGGCAAGGATTTTTTCAACGAGTTCCTGCTTATGTCGATTGCATCGATAGGGGCATTCTGCATCGGCGAATATCCGGAAGCGGTGGCCGTGATGCTTTTCTATTCGGTGGGCGAGGCCTTGCAGGAACAAGCGGTGGAAAAAGCAAAAGGCAACATACAGGCATTGCTCGACGTGCGCCCTGAAACCGCTAGCGTCATCAATCCCGACGGCTCCTTCACAGTCAAGCATCCGTCGGACGTGCTCCCGGGAATGACAATAGAAGTAAAAACAGGAGAACGGCTTCCGTTGGACGGCACTCTGCTCGACGGACAAGCCTCGTTTGACACTGCCGCGCTGACCGGAGAAAGCGTACCGCGCACAATAGAGAAAGGCGGCGAAGTGCTCGCCGGCATGATTGCGTCTGGCTCGACAGTCCGCATACACGTCACAAAGCCGTTCGCCGACAGCGCATTGTCGCGGATTCTGCGGATGGTGGAGGAGGCCAATGAGCGGAAAGCCCCCGCGGAACTGTTCATCCGCAAATTCGCAAGAATATATACGCCGATTGTCATCGCGCTTGCCGTATTAATAGCCGCCGTACTTCCATTGGCGACTGGACTGGATTTTTCCGAATCGCTCTACCGCGGATTGGTTTTCTTGGTAGTCTCCTGTCCATGTGCGTTGGTGGTAAGCATCCCTTTGAGCTATTTTGCCGGAATAGGCGCGGCTTCGCGCCACGGAATCCTGTTCAAAGGTGGCAACTATCTCTCGGAAATAGCCAAATTGAAAACCGTGGTGTTCGACAAGACCGGCACACTTACAACCGGACGCTTCGGCGTGAAACGCGTCGAAACGGCAAACGGCACAGACCGCGACACGCTGCTATCCGTCATGGCCTCCGTAGAGGCAATGAGCACGCATCCGATAGCCAAGGCTATTGTGGAATATGCCGAATCAAAAGGGATAAAAGCGGATTATGCCGTAGAAACGGCCGAGGAGAAAGCGGGAGGCGGATTGAAAGCTTTTGCGAGAGGAAAGCGCGTGGCCGTCGGCAACATCAAATTCCTAAGGCAAGAAGGAATCACACTGCTGCCTGATTATTCATCGGAGACCGACACCGTAGTGGCCTGCGCCGTCGACGGCAACTATGCAGGAGCCATATTCCTTGCCGACGAAATAAAGGAAGATTCCCGAAAAGCCATAAGCGACCTTTACGCCGAAGGCGTGGAGAACACCGCAATACTTTCGGGCGACAAATCGGCGATAGTGGCCGATTTGGCAAAAAGGCTCAACGTAACCCGGTTTGAAGGCGATTTATTGCCATCGGGCAAAGTGGCGGCTTTCCAAAAGATAATGCAGGAGTCGGGAGGCACGACGGCATTCGTGGGCGACGGCATCAACGACGCTCCCGTACTGGCGATGAGCGGCATAGGCATCGCCATGGGCGGATTGGGTAGCGACGCCGCCATAGAAACGGCCGATGTGGTGATACAGGACGACAAGCCGTCGAAAGTGGCCGTGGCCGTAAGCATCGGGCGCGTGACGAAACGCATAGTGATACAGAACATAGTATTCGCGATAACGTTCAAAGTGGCCGTATTGCTGCTCGGTGCATTAGGATTGGCAGGACTGTGGGAAGCCGTATTCGCCGACGTGGGCGTGGCTCTGATTGCCGTGCTGAATGCGTTGAGAATACAATGGATAGTAGGCGGAAAATGATTATCTTTGTATAAAATACCAATAAGATGGATGACGGGCAAAAATATTTAGATATGCTGGCTTTGCGGGAAATAAAGCCTACGGCTTTGCGCCTTATGATATTGAAAGCCATGCTCGGAAGCGGCTGCGCCATGTCGCTGCTCGACCTTGTCGACACGTTGGAGACGGTCGACAAATCCACCGTGTCGCGTACGCTCGCGCTGTTTCTTGAACACCATCTTATCCACAGCATCGACGACGGCTCCGGCTCGCTGAAATATGCGGTATGCTCCAACGAATGCTCCTGCCACGTCGACGACCTGCACACCCATTTCTATTGCACCCGCTGCCACCGCACGCTTTGTCTGCGCGGTCTGCCGGTGCCGGTCGTACACCTGCCGGAAAACTTCGTGCTCGAAAGCGTGAACTACGTGATGAAAGGCATCTGCGCCGACTGCGCCACCAAGCACCGCTTCTGAAATAAAAAAGCGCGGCACGAATGCCACGCCCTTTTAAAATAGCTCCCAAAAAAGTTGTCTTACCCGGATTCGAACCAGGACAGGCAGAACCAAAAACTGCAGTGCTACCATTACACCATAAGACAATCCTAACTGATGAGACTCATCGTCCCAAAAGCGATGCAAAGATAGATGGTTTTTACCATCTATGCAAATGTAACGCCGAAAAAATCAGAAAAAACCTACCCACCGCCAAGGCGGCGGTGTTACGCATCAACAGCCCCACAGGGCTGACTTCATTGGCGGCAACGCATTACACACCATAAACCGAATGCCCATATTTTTAGCGGACGCCAATAATATATTAACGTGAGTTCGGTATAAGAAATTACGCGATCGGAATAAGAATTGAGAGGAAACATATTGTAATACAGCCCTGAAGGGGCTGCGTACAGTTAACCGCATGCAAGCGGAGCGCAGCTTGCGGTAGCACATCCACTGTAAAATCGGCATTATAGATACCGCGCATATTGTTGAGTGAGGAGTGTTGAGAGTTGAAAGAATTTACGCTCAACACTCAACATTGAACCCTCAACATTCAATGCGCAGCCCCGATAAGGCTGTATGGGATTTCTCCACATTCCCACGGCTGAAGCCGTGGGTTTCCTGCACGAAGCCTCTTTAAGGCTTTTAACTGTCACACAAATTGTTATCTTGGCTACCGGCTTGTCGAAGAATTTTTTATATCAAACTCACGTTATATTATGGAAATCTGTCCAATGACGAATTAAGATTCGGGATAAACTTGATTCACAGAAAAGACGATGCTATTTGCGGCCGAAGTCGGCGGGGATTTCGCCCCATTTCTCGGTCTGCCATTTAACGACGGGATTGGTGTAGCTGTTGGCGGCAAGCCAAGCCTCCGCACGTTCTATCAATGTGTGGAGCACGGAATTCTTGTCGTTCTTTTCAAGTTTTGTCTTGCATTTCTTCTCGCGCACCCACTTCTGCGCCACCATGCTGTCGCTATACACCGTCATATTGCTGTTGTTCTTTTTCAGAAATGCGAGGGCATGCACTATGGCAAGGAATTCCCCTATGTTGTTGGTGCCGTGCTCGAACGGCCCTTGATGGAAAATTTCCTTGCCGGTGCGCAGATAAACGCCACGGTATTCCAGCAAACCCGGATTCCCGCTGCAACCGGCATCCACGGCTATACTGTCAAGATTGACCTCAGGGTTCGACATATAGGCCTCCTCTTTCAGGTGGGAGGCTATGCTGCGCAGCACCCCGGAAGCCTCCTTGTCGCTCTCACGATAGGCAAGGATAGCCTCCGTGCGGCTTGAAAAGGCCTTGTAACGGGCGTTCGGGAAATTCTCCACCTCCGCCTTGCAGTCTTCCCACGACGGATATATGCCGGGATGGCGGCCTACCCACACTACGTATGTCTTGCTATATGCCATAAATGAATTTTTCTGCAAAATTAATGAATGTGCGGTTACCAAACAGCGTCAAGAAGAATAAATCCAGCCCAATAGTAGGGGTCGCGGTATTTCTGCACTTTCTTGTATTCCTTTTCCTCCTGCCGCCGCTTGCGTGCCTCCTCACGCGCGGCAACCGATATTGCCGGACGCACATCGGGTTTCACCTCGACAGTCACCGTATAATCGCGGACGTACCGCTGCGCCTCTTTCAGCGACTCATATTTGTCCATCCCGGAAAGCAGATTGTGATAGAAGCGAGTCATCAGCAGCCGCGTGGCATCGTCATCCACTTTCCACAGGCTCATAAGCAATGTCCCCGCCCCGGCTTTCTTAAACCCGCGCTGCAAACCGAACACACCGTCGCCGGTAATCTCGCCCAATCCCGTCTGGCAAGCGGAAAGCACCACAAGATCGAGTCCGTTGAAATCGAGCGACGCAATTTCCTGAGCCGTCAGGATACCGTCCTCCACGCCGTCGGGCAATGCCTTGCCTTGCAAAGCATTGTTCGCCCCGGCAAACAGCAGTCCAGAGCGTGTCAGAGCTTTGTCCTCCACTGCCATACTGACATCGCCGCGCATCAGGAATCCGACAAAATCCATACGCGAAGCATCCCTTTCCGTCCAATAGAAACCATGAGTGGCGATATGAAGCAGACGCAAGCCCTCCCCCTGCAAGTTCTTGAAAGAAGCCTCTGTCCCTACCGTGTCTGTAAATATTTCCACTTCCATATCCGCTCCCTTCAACGATTCGCAGATTTCCTCGGCTTCCACTTTCGTGCCGGGCAAATCGCTGACAGCTCCCCTCAACGCCAAATCGCCTGCATACGAGCGCGCGGCACGCCTACCCAGCCCATAGCCACGACTGTCACGATCGAGCGCGATGCCGGTATCATAGCGCAACCCGCCATAGACCGCCGCATTGCCTTTATTTACGGCAATCCTGTCCAAAGCCAGCTGCCGGGTAGAGCTCAAACGGTAAAACTCTATCGAATCGGATATTATTTCCGAATCAGGAGTAAGGACATATTCAACTGCAATATTATAGAGTTCGCCTGCCGGCGCAAAATAGACACGTTCCACGTCCTCCAACTCACTCTCTAACGGCTGCCATACAAGGCTGTAAAGCGACGGAGATGAATAATAAAGATTGATATCAAGCTCCTCCAACTGGCTTCCTTTGAACAGCGGTATCATCTCCGGCGACCTATAGCCTTTCTTCAAGACCAATGCAGCATACTGCACATCGCCTTGCGTAGCGAACGACAAAAACTCCACGGCTATCTCCCCCAGAGCAAGCCTCTTCTCCACATCCTGCCACGAAATCGCCAGATTGCGGGTATAGTCGCCATACTCCTTGCAACGTTCCACCAACTGCCGCTCTTGCCGTTCCACAACCGAGGCCAAAGAGTCCGTATCCACACCACGTTCCGCCGCAGGCTTGCCATACAGTTTACCGAGCATCCGCCGGTTATAATTCATCTCGTCAAACAGGCGTAAAACGGAAGTATCGCCCGACTCCGCTATCAATTTTCTCATTTCAATATCAGAATTGAGAAGCAACCCCTTGCTCAGCAACAATCCGTCGTAGGCCACCATCCTGAGGCTGTCAGACCCTATCCGGAAAGCGTAGTTAGGCAAAAACTCCTCATACCAATGACGGTATTTGTTCCAAAATTTCGAGCGTTCGGCATTCGTCATCCCGGCAAACCCGCTTCTTATTTCCTTGCCGCGGTTACGGTTGACCGCGCCTATATATTTCTCGCAATTCCCATAATCGCCGGAAAAGAAATATGCGGCAATCAGATTCTCCAACGCCGTGGTATAATCAGGATGCCGCTCTCCATAAATTCTTCCGTAGGCCGTCAACGCCCGCTCGCCCCAAGCCACGGCACCGGCGGCATTTCCCGACATTATTTCATAATTGCAAATATTGTTCAAAGTCATGGCATAACCCGGATAATCCTCGCCATAATTCCTGCGGACAAGCTCAAGCACTTCCTTATCAACGGCTATCGCGCCTGTGAAATCCGAAACACCGGCATAATAACCGGCAAGATTGCCTAAGGTAGTAATATAGTCAGGATGGTTCTCTCCGTGTACCGATTTTGAAAGCTCCACAGCCTTCTTCCCGACAATCAAAGCACTGTCCCTTTCCCCGATATGCGAATATGTGCTTGCAAGATTGTTAAGCGACACTATGTAATCCGGATGCCGCTCTCCAAGAGCCTCGGCCAACCTTTCCGACGATTCTTTCTCCAACGCCAACGCCTTGCTGTAATCTCCTGCCGCCGAACAGGCACTCGCCAGTACCTTCAGGCTCCGTGCATAATCCGGATGCCCCTTGCCTACCGCACCAGCCATAATGCCTACAGCTTTTTCCGCGTCGCGCATGGCATCCACATAGTTGCCAGCGCTTTCTTCCAAAAAGGCATAATTAGTAAGCGAAACGGCATAATCCCAGCTTTCCTCTCCCGAAATCGCAGCAATCAAATCGAGCGACTTTTTCTCAAGCTCCAACGCTTTATCATACATTCCTATCTCCGAGTAGGCAATCGCAAGATTGTCCAACGCAGTGGAATAACCCGATATTTCATCATCCCCGACCAAAGCCCCGGCCTGATATATCGCCACAGACTCCATCCCAGCCTTCACAGCCTTATCATAATCACCCGCACTGTAATAATACGTGCAAAGATTGCCAAGCGACTTAGCCACCCGCAATTTATCATCTTCTCCCGACAACGACCTTTCGATTCCAAGCACTTCAAGCTCCGTCGCCACAGCTTGCCTGTAATCGCCGGCAGCATCATAATACACGGCAAGATTCCCCGCCGCCGTGGCATATTCATAACTTACGCGCCCGGCAACCGACTCGACCATAGGCAAAGCAATGCCGGCCATAATCTCCACAGCGGCCGCATAGTCGCCGCCCTCATATTTACCGTCTGCTTCGTGGCAGTATGTAGCCGCCAATTTAAGCCTGACCGATTTTATCTCCCCGCCGTAGGACGGTCCGGCAGCAGAAAAATAATAAATCGATTTGGAATACAAATCCCTCGCCTTCTCATAATCGCCCCCGCAACGTCCGGCAAGCCATTTATAGCCATATCCCGCGCTTCCGGCAAGAGCAGCCGCCACATCGCCGTAGCCAAGCGAATCGGCAATCTCATACGCCTCAAGCGCGGTAGCCAGCGAACTCTCCACATCATCCGCCTCCAGATAAGCGCTTGTCAAACTCATAAGGGCGCGCACATATTCTTCCGAATACTTGCCATGCTCGGCTTCGGCTTTCCCGGCTTCGGCATATACAGAATCCGGACTGCCGGCTTCCGCCGTCCGGGCAAGCACAGACACCGTCGCCATAATGGCAGATAGCAATACCGGAACTATTTTCATTACCATTTATTTTTTAGGCATTGACTGTTGCTGCTGCATTCCCTGCTGGGCTGCCCCTGCTTGCGAGGAAACCGGCAGCGGAAGCCCCATCTTTTCGAGCATTTCGTTGGTAAGCACGCCCGCAGGTGCTTTCAGCGTGGTAATCACCCACGACTTGGTTATCTCGTCCCACCGTTGGGTAGTCACCATCTGCCATCCCTTTGTGAGGAAACTTTCCGACGGCTGCAAATCCTCACGCCGCTTGCGGTCGTCCTTCCAATGCTCCCGCAGATAGTCGGTTATGTCGCACGTTTCTTTCAAACCGATTTCAAGCTTATATTCACCAGTTCCCCACGAATGATGGAACTCGTCGTTGGCATCGCGGTAAGGCATATACGAGCGTGGCACTATGAAGCTTTCCCCGATGACGCTGAACGCCGAAGGCTCGCCTTCCGGGCGCACATAGCGCAGGAATCCGTCACTATCGAGCATAGCCGTGTCGACCGGCACGCTGATGGAGAACTCGCCGAGCGTCACGTCTTTCTGCAATTGCACAATCTCGTTCATCCACGAAGAAATCAGTTTTATGTTCATCGTAAGGTTGAAATTCCGGCGTTCCTTGAAAGAGAAAGGTATGTCGAGCTCGGAATTGGGCAGATTCGAGCGTTCCGGACTGATGATGAGCGTATCGAGCACCAATTGGAACTTCGAATGGTTGACTATCCTGTAGAGCTTGGAACGGTCGATATGGCACGAGATGTAGAACACCGTGTCCTGTCCGTCCATACGCAGACATCCTATCCCGTCGAACTTCATGCCTTTCGGATCCATTGCCCCGGCCGTGGAAGTATGCTCGTAAAAATCGTTGACGTTCGACACCGTGCGTATCGTGGTCTCATACACGTTTTCTTTCTGAACTGTTTCTTCCCACTCGGCTTTCTGCCGCGCCTTGCGCGTGATAAGCGATCCTATGGCATTAATCCCGAGATCCACAAACGACGTTATATATCCCGTGGCCATCCCCGAAAGGGCGTTAGTGGTAGCGCCGAGCATATCCCCGAATATCGAACGCTGCCCCAGAGCGTCGGTCTCCCGCTGTATTTCTTCCGACAACTCGTCATTAGTGTAAATGAAAGCCTGATATTCTACGGACTGCGCCGTGACACAGAACGCCATCGCCGCCGCAAGGATGGATAAAGCAAATCTTCTCATACCACAATATTTTTTATTCCCATATTATTTTTACAAATATACGCAAAAGTGAGCGTAAAGTTTCAAACTTGTTTGAAAAACTTTGCCGAACGCGTCCTGTATTATGCAAATATAGTGAAATGCCCTAAAAAAGGTTATAACGATACAACCTTTTTGATTGCTTTTAAGACATATCATAAGCCCACTACCTCTTTTAGCAGATACCAAATTACGCATAGAATATCTCTGCCGCGGGCAATTTGCTTTTTAGAGCCTCAGTCTATAAGATTCATTCTCCCGGAGGGACAAAACCTATCCGCCGCCGTGGCCTATCATTCCGGGTGTCCTGCGTCTGTAGCTCGGCCAATGTCTGGTTTATAAGTTCCAACTGCATCCGGGTGTCCTCGTTGATGTCGTTTTGGTCGGCAAACATCTCCTCGATGTATCCTTTCAACTCCGTGATCTCATTTTGCAACTCCGTGAATTTCACCACAGGATTTACCGCAACCAACTGGCGTAATGCCACGAACGCGCGCATAATACCCATATTCACCTGAATGGCAATTTTAGAATTCAACACGCTGCTTAGCATCGCCACTCCCAACTCCGTAAAGGCGTAAGGTAATGAGGATTTAGGACGTTTCTTCCGTGATGTCATCACAAATTGTGATGACATACTTTCCCATTCTGCCAGTGTCAACTGAAACATAAAGTCTTCCGGAAAACGCTCGATATTGCGCTTCACAGCTTGGTTAAGCACTCGTGTCTCCACTCCGTACATCTCTGCCAAATCACGGTCGAGCATCACACGTTGCCCCCTTATTTCGTAAATCTTGCTTTGTATTACTTCAAGTTGGTTCATATCCTATACCAATTTTGGATACAAATTTACTTTAATTATACTCCACAGAACAAAAAAGCGTGCGGTGAAATCATCGCACGCTTCTATTATTTTTCTGCCACAAAAATCCTTATTTCTTAAGCAGATAGCGGAGAACAGCATAGCCGCCGGCTATTTGCAGAAGCATACCGGGATAGCCGAGACGGAAATCCTGCAATGCCGCGTCAAGGCTTCCAGTGATAGCCCATTCTGCCACGCCGCCAACCAGCTGGTATGCCACTACCACAACCGCGAGAAGCAACAGCGATACTTTTTGAAACCGCGATGCGGCGAGGGCGGCAAATACAGCCAGCAATGACGATTTGACCAATATCACCGGGAGCAGTGCCAATGCCGGCATACCGAAGCACAGGCTGTTGACCACCGGGGAAAGCACAGCCGTGAGCAGCCCGGCTTTCCATCCGAACTTATAAGCGGCTATCAGCGTGAAGAAATAGATAGGCAACAATATCATCCCTCCTTGCGGAATAAGATGGCAAAGTTGCGGCAAAACAATGTTGCCCGCAATGAAAAGCGCAGCCACCATATACGTCTTAATATTGCTGTAACCGAGCGAATACAATTTTACTGCCGTTTGCATAATCATTTATTATTTAAAGATGAAACAAATTTTTCTATCAATGGCAGGCATTCCTCTGCCGTGGAGCATTCCGCACAAAGAGCCTCCACAGGACAAGGACCGGTGCCCTGACGGTTTATGATGCCGTCGACCATCGTTCCGCAAGAATACTCTACCGGATACAAAGATAATAATTCCGAAGCCTTTTTGCTCAGCACGGCGGCATATATTTCCTTGATTCCCCCTAATATCATCAAGGCGGCGGCGCCTTTCCCCACCACCTTATCGGCTATTTCCGCCCCGCGGAGAAATTCCGGCTCATCGTGGAGCAACCCCAGCAGGTCGGCCACACCGCGCCGGTGGAATTGGCGCACCACCCCGCCGTTGGCTATCACGCATGAGCAGCCGCTTTCCTCGAGCAACGTTTTCAATCCGGCATTCATAGCGTGTCCTGTTTCAATTGTTCGATGAAACGGTCGATGCGGTGAAGCTCCGCAGGGATGTCGATGCTTTGCGGGCAATGCTCCACACACTGGCGGCAACCGGTGCAGTGGTCGGCCTGCCGCAGCTTAGGCACCGCACGATCGTAGCTTATCAGATAGGCGCGCCGCATCTTTTCATATCCCTCGTCCTTGCGGCTCTTTGGCACATTGCCCTCGTTGACGCACTTGTTATAATGCAGCAATATAGCCGGAATGTCGATTCCGTAGGGGCAAGGCATGCAATACTTGCAGTCGTTGCAAGGAATCGTCGGGTATTTCAGCATCAGCTGCGCCGTCTCTTCCAAATAGTCGTAGTCCTCCTGAGTCAACGGGACAAGAGGCGAATATGTAAGGATATTGTCCTGAAGATGCTCCATATAGGTCATACCGCTCAATACGGTAAGCACATCCTCGTGCGAACCGGCAAAGCGGAACGCCCACGAAGCCACGCTGTCCTCCGGACGGCGCTGTTTCAAACGCGCCACGATATGCTCCGGCACGTTCGACAGACGGCCGCCCAGCAGGGGCTCCATGATTATGGCCGGTATTCCGCGCTTGACAAGCTCGCCATAGAGATATTCGGCATTGACATTCGCTCCCGACGCATGCCGCCAGTCAACGTAGTTGAGCTGTATCTGCACGAAGTCCCAATGCACCTTGTCGTGCATGGCAAGCACTTCGTCGAACACGTCCACCGTACCGTGGAACGAGAATCCGAGATTGCGGATGCGCCCTGCTTCACGCTCCTTAATCAGGAATTCTATCATTCCATTCTCGATATAACGCTTGCGGAATGTCTCCATGCCTCCGTTGCCGATGGAATGCAGCAGGTAATAGTCGATATAGTCCGTCTGCAAGTCCCTGAACGACTGGCGGTACATAGCTATCGAATTCTCGCGCGTATAGTTGGCGAAGTTCGACAGTTTCGTGGCCAAATAATACGACTCTCTCGGATAACGGCTCAACGCTATGCCGGTGGATTTCTCCGACCATCCCTGAACATACACAGGCGATGTGTCGAAATAGTTCACGCCGTGCTTTATCGCGTAATCCACCAATCCGTTCACCGCGTCCTGATCTATAATGTCGCCGTTGCCGTCGGGCGACGGCACTGTCGGCCAGCGCATGCATCCGTAGCCGAGCAGCGACACTCGGTCGCCTTTCGGCGATGTGCGGTAAGTCATTTTGTCTGTCGGAATCTGGCGTGCGGCTTTAGTCGATGCCGATTTCTCCGAGTCAGGAGAACATCCGTAAATAGCCGCGGCCGATGCCGCTGTGCCGATACCTACAATCTTAAGGAATTTACGCCGGCTTATGTTTTCTTTTTTGCTTTCCATAACGCAGTCTTTTTTTATATTGTTCTGTGGCGTTCGTGCCCTTCCACGTAAATCGCGCTGAACGGCCGCGCCGGGCACAAATTCTCGCACGCCCCGCAACCGATACAACGCTCAGTATTGACTACCGGAATCTTCAACGATTCCGGATTATCAACATCACGAGGCACCATCTGTATCGCCCCCGAAGGACAATGCCGGGCGCAATTTCCGCACTCCACTCCGTCGGTTTCCACTATGCAATTGGCTTTCACCCATACGGCGTGGCCTATCTGTATCGCAGTCTTTTCCTCTTTTGTAATCGGCTTGATTGCCCCAGCCGGACACACCTCCGAACATTTTGTACATTCCGGACGACAATATCCCCGTTCATAAGACATCTCCGGCTGCATCAACGTCGACAACTTCGTCGAGGGCCGTAATACCTGATTGGGACACACCGAAACACAAAGCTGACACCCGGTGCAATGATTCTGCATATTGCGTAATCCTTGGGCCCCCGGGGGGACAATCGGAGTCATCCGCTCGGGTATTTTTTTATCCAAAATGACAGCCAAACCACCATCCACTTTCTTCTCTTGCGCTTTTACTGCTGACGAAACAAAAAGAAGTCCCATCCCCGTCAAGAAACTCCGGCGAGCATTATCCGTTTTCTTTTCACCCGAAACTTCCACAGTTTTCTTCAAACGAGACTCGTAACGAATAGCCCCATGCTGACACGTATCGATACAATCCATACACGTCACGCAACGACTATAATCAATCCGATGCTCTTTATGATTAATACAAGCCGCCTTGCACTTGCGGGAACATAAACTACAATTCGTACATTTCTCCGCATCAATCACCGGGCGGAACAAGGAATACCGGGAGAAAAATCCCAACACCGTACCCACCGGACAAATCGTGTTGCAATACGTCCGCCCGTTTCTCCAAGCCAACACGACCAGCACGATAAACGTAACCGATGCAATAATAAAAGTCGGCAAACTCTTCAACCACACCGTCGTTTCGTAAAAAGCATAACTATCACTCCTTTCGGCAATATAAGCCAACACGTTATTTCCCCATTGATATACCGGGGCAAAAAGATTCGAGGCTATTCGCCCGTAAGAACTATAAGGAGCCAACAACGCTACCACCGAGCCGATTCCGGCGATCACGGCGATCACAAACACCCCCAAGACGCCATACCGTAACCATGATACCGCAGGAGAGTAAGAAAAACGGTATTTCTTTTTAGGGCGTCGTCCGCTAAACCAAGACACTATATCCTGAAACACGCCCAGCGGACAAATCACCGAGCAATATACTCGTCCGAACACGAGCGTCAACACGACCCACAAAAGAATGACCCCGACATTCAAGGCCAACACGGCAGGCAAGAACTGTATTTTCGCCAACCATCCGAACCACGTATGCAATGTTCCCGTGAAATCAAGGAACAATAAGGTGATCATTACAAATGATACAAGGGCTACTGTTAATCTGATTTTTCGTAGCATAAATGTTATTTTAGTGATTTAAACATTACAAAAATATAGAATAATTACCAACAATTTGTATACAAATTACAGATTAAACAACCAAAATTACAGATTGTCTTATCCTAAAAAAGTTGACTTGTTCAACAAGTAAACTTATGTCAGTAGCAA
>URQP01000013.1 GCA_900550025.1 uncultured Porphyromonadaceae bacterium
AGCCCTTGCCTACGCTTGCCTGCGGCTCTACGACCTGCCGCTGCGCAACTGGCTCACCAACCGCTTCCTGAAAAAGAAAATACACTAAACAGAAACAGCCCCGCCATACAACCGACAATTGTGTGGCGGGACTGCTTCTAACATTAAATTACAAATCAGAAAAACTTGATTTCTTTGCCTATTATCGAGGAGAGGATGTAGTTGGCAGCGCGCGATGTGCCGATACGGAAATGATTATTGTCCAACCACTGCTCACCGAGAATTTCCTTGACAAGCGCATAGTATTTCACTGCATCGTCAGTCGACGATACTCCTCCCGACACCTTGAAGCCAATCATAATGCCTGTCTTTTCGTGATATTCCTTGATGCACTGGCACATCACGTAGGCAGCCTCCAACGATGCCCCCGGATAGACCTTTCCCGTGGAAGTCTTGATGAAATCGGCTCCGGAATACATTGCGAGAATCGACGCTTTCTTGATGTCGGCAGCCGTTTTCAAAGCTCCGGTTTCCAATATCACTTTCAGAC
Source organism: uncultured Porphyromonadaceae bacterium (assembly GCA_900550025.1). Classification (GTDB taxonomy): domain Bacteria; phylum Bacteroidota; class Bacteroidia; order Bacteroidales; family Muribaculaceae; genus Limisoma; species Limisoma gallistercoris. Next base: position 530 of record URQP01000013.1, read on the forward strand.
GCGCCCCGCGTGCGGCGTGCTTTATTTCTGAAATCTCGTCGGCAAGCTCTTCATAATTCCCGCTGTAGAACAGACCTAAATTCAATACTATGTCGACTTCATTGGCGCCGTCGGCAACGGCAAGAGCCGTCTCGGCGGTCTTTACCTCGACGAAAGTCTGCGACGACGGAAAGCTCCCGGCCACTACGGCGACATCCACCCCGCTCACTTCCAACGCCCCGCTCACGGTCATAGCGAAATTGGGATACGTGCATATCGCCGCCACGTTGGGCAACTCCGGATATTCCTCTTCCATTTTATTGACTTTCTCCACCATTGCGGCTATCGACTGCTCGGTGTCGGTCGTATTGAGCGAAGTCAAATCAATAGCATTGAAACATTTTTTATACACCTCCACGTTGTTGTTCTCATCGAAATGCTTGTCGAGTATCGCTTTCACGCCGTTGGCAACGGCGACATCGTCTTCCTCCACACGGCTGTCAATCAACACTTTCATATAACGGTCTTCTGTCGTTCCTTCCATAATTTTTGTAATTATATGTTTTCATTTCAATTTTTCATTATTGCGGTGGCGGTCATGGTCGCGGCTTGTCTTTTTTTCGATGGTGGCTTTGAACGCCTCGGTCATGTCCACTCCTGTCTGGTTGGCAATGCACAGCAGCACCCACAGCACATCGGCAAGCTCCCCGGCAAGAGCGTCGGGATTCTCCCCCTCCTTGAACGACTGGTCGCCATAACGCCGCGACATTATCCGCGCCACCTCTCCAACTTCCTCCGTAAGCACGGCCATATTCGTCAATTCGCTGAAGTAGCGCACACCGTAAGTGCGTATCCAATTATCAACCGCCTCCTGCGCTTCTTTTATAGTCATCGCCATCATTCTTTAAGTTTGGAATCTATGATTATCGTAACCGGGCCGTCATTGACAAGCGCCACCTGCATATCCGCTCCGAACTCGCCTTCCCCGCACGGCTTGCCGACAGCGGCGTTAAGGCTGTCGATGAACAACCTGTAAAGCGGTACGGCCTGTTCGGGACGCGCGGCACGGATGTACGACGGACGGTTGCCTTTCTTCGTAGAGGCGTGAAGCGTGAATTGGCTCACGACCAATATCTCGCCTCCACAATCAAGTATGGAACGGTTCATCACGCCATTGTCGTCATCGAAAATCCGCAGATTCACGACCTTCTTAACCAGCCATTCCACATCCTCGGACGCATCGTCATGCTCCACGCCTACAAGAATCATCATGCCGCAGCCGATGGCCGATTTCAGCTCCCCTCCAATCGACACGGAAGCCTCCTTCACCCTCTGTATTACAATCCTCATCTTTCCAAAGTTTCAATCAATTACAAAATTACAGAAATTACGACGTTTTTCATATCATAAACATTCAAGATTTGTTTTTAAAGAGATTTTTCAGATGGCGTATTTATTTTTTTCCTAATTTTGCGCCCGAAAATCTCTAATTAATAAAGTATGCCGAAAAATTTAGTAATTGTAGAGTCACCGGCTAAAGCAAAAACGATAGAGAAGTTTTTGGGTAAAGACTATAAGGTTATGTCGAGCTACGGACACATCCGTGATTTGCAGAAAAAAGATTTCAGCATCGACATCGACCACGGTTACGCTCCAATCTACGAAATACCATCCGACAAGAAAGAATTGGTAAAATCCCTGAAAGCGGAAGCGAAGAAAGCCGATACGGTATGGTTGGCTTCCGATGAAGACCGGGAGGGAGAAGCTATCGCATGGCATCTTTATGAAGTATTGGGATTGACCCCGGAAAAGACGAAACGAATCGTATTCCACGAAATCACCAAAAACGCCATTCTCGAAGCAATCAAGAATCCGCGCGGCATCGACATCAACCGCGTCAATGCCCAGCAGGCGCGCCGCGTGCTCGACCGCATCGTTGGATTCCAGCTATCGCCGGTGCTTTGGAAGAAAATCAAGCCGGCACTGTCGGCAGGCCGCGTACAGAGCGTGGCAGTAAGGCTGATAGTGGAGCGTGAAAAAGAAATCAAAGAATTCAAGACAGAAGAATACTACCGTGTAGTTGCCTTGTTCACCACACCCGGCAGCGCACAGCCGATACGGGCGGAACTCGACCGCCGCATCAGCAGCAAGGAAGAAGCCGGGAAATTCATTGAAAAATGCAAAACGGCATCGTTCTCCGTGACAGGCCTGTCGGTAAAACCATTGACGAAGTCCCCGGCACCGCCATTCACCACATCGACGCTCCAGCAAGAGGCTTCCCGCAAGCTCGGGTTCAGCGTGTCGCAAACAATGATGGTGGCACAAAAACTCTACGAGTCGGGATTCATCACATATATGCGTACCGACTCCGTAAACCTGTCGTCTCTGGCCTTGGCCACAATAAGCACGGAAATAAAAGGCCACCTTGGCGACAAGTACTACAAACACCGCAGCTTCCACACCACGTCGAAAGGCGCGCAGGAAGCGCACGAGGCCATCCGACCGACATATATCTCCAACCACACAATCGAGGGGACGGCTCAGGAAAAACGCCTTTACGACCTTATTTGGAAACGTACCATCGCTACACAGATGGCCGATGCCCAGCTTGAGAAAACCACCGTGGAGATTTCTTCGGACAACGGCTCGAAATTCATCGCGACAGGCGAAGTCGTGAAATTCGACGGATTCCTGAGAGCATATATGGAATCGAGCGACGACGAGACCGACAACGACCAGCAGGAATCGATGCTTCCGCCACTGAAACAAGACGAGACGCTCGAACTGCAAGAATGCGATGCCACACAACGGTTCACCCAGCATCCGCCACGCTACAGCGAAGCCATGCTTGTGCGCAAACTGGAAGAATTAGGAATCGGACGGCCTTCCACATACGCGCCTACAATATCCACAATCCAGAACCGCGACTATGTGGAAAAGGGCAATAAAGAAGGCGAACGGCGCGAAGTGACTACAATCTGTCTGAAAAACGGCTCAATCAAAGAGACCACCAAAGCGGAGACTTTCGGCAGCGAGAAAGGAAAACTCATCCCTACCGATGTGGGGATTGTAGTCAACGATTTCCTGATGCAATATTTCCCCGACATTATGGACTATAATTTCACGGCCAACGTGGAAGAAAAATTCGACCATATAGCGGAAGGGCAGACAAAATGGAACGACGAGATAGCGCAATTCTACAAAATATTCCATCCTGAGGTGGAAAAAATCTCCAACCTGCGGTTGGAGCACAAAGTAGGAGAACGCGTGCTCGGCACAGACCCGAAAACCGGCAAGGAAGTGTCCGTGAAAATCGGACGTTTCGGGCCGCTCGTACAATTAGGCAGCAGCGACAGCGACGAAAAGCCTCAATTCGCTTCATTGCTCAAAGGGCAATCGGTAAACGACATCACCCTTGACGATGCCCTGAAACTTTTCGAACTGCCGCGCACAGTCGGCGAATACGAGGGGAAGGACATCGTGGCAGGCATCGGACGTTTCGGCCCCTATGTGAAGCACGACGGTAAATTCGTCTCCATACCAAAGACACTTTCCCCGCAGGCAATCACCATTGAAGAAGCCATCGAACTGATTAAGAGCAAAGCCGACGCGGAGAAAAAGAAAGTAGTCAAGAAATTCGACGAAGAGCCGGAACTCGAAATCCTCAACGGTCCTTACGGCGTATATATCGCGTACAAAAAGAAAAACTACAAGATACCGAAAGGCACCGACGCGGAATCGCTTACCGTAGAGGATTGCAAAAAAATAATCGAGGATGCCGCCAACGCGCCTAAGAAGCCGCGCCGCGCGACAGCACGGAAGAAATAAAAAATCCACATAAACACGACTTAAAAGTTCCATACAGCGAGAATGAACGGCAAAGTGCTACGTGAAAGCCGTCATTCAACCTGCTGGAACTTTTTAATTTGAAAAATTCAGATGAAATTTTTCGTAAATGACATTTATCTATTAATTTTGCAGTTCGTGAAACAACAGCTCTGAAAATTAGAAAAATAAAATACACAATGGCAAAAGAAAACAAAAAAAACGCCACACGCACATCAATCGACGAACTCAACGAGTCACTGTCGAGCTTTGAACAGCGTGTCGAGCAAAACAAGAAAAAAGTAGTATGGTATATCGGCGGATTGATTGCAATAATCGCCATCGGTTTGGGATATTATTACGGAATCTACCGCTCGGGTATCGACGGCGCAAGCGAAATGATAGGGAAAGCTGACATTTCCCTCGCCCAAGGCAACGATTCATTGGCATTGACCCAATATCAAGCCGTTGCGGCAGAATACAGCAACAGCGTGGCCAACCGTGCCAACCTCAACGCAGCCATCCTCCTTTATCAGGAAGGCAAATACCAAGAAGCTCTCAACAGCCTCAATGAATACAGCCTTGACGACGAGCTTATAGGCGCGGCGGCAGAGTCATTGAAGGGCGACTGCCTCGTAAACCTGAAAAAATACGACGAGGCAATAGCATCTTACGACAACGCCATCAGCGTTTCTGCCGACAATGCCCTTTACACTCCGCTGTTCATGATGAAAAAGGCTACAGTACTCAGCGCACAGAAGAAATATGCCGACGCTGCCGCCATCTACCAGAAAATAAAGGAATCATATCCGAAATATCTGATGGCCTACCGCGTGAACATCGACAAATACATCGACCGCGCAAATTTCCTTGCCAACCAGAAATAAAGAATTCACAAACAACGCAATAGAAAAGCCCGGTTAGAAAGCCGGGCTTTTTTCGTATCCGTGTCACAATTATTGGTGTACGCCACTTACCATTTCAAAACGGCGGCGCGGTATTCAAAAATGGCTGGAACCGTCGAAACAGTGGGTGCAAATCTTGCATTTGGGAAGCCCTATGGCCTTGACAAGATTGTCGACCGTGTTGAACTTCAACGAAGTCAAGCCGAATCTTTCGCGAATCACCTCCACCATACGGCAATATTCCTGTGAACCGGCCGTGGCATATTTTTCAAGATTCTTGTTTTCATCGCCCTCCAGTTCTTTTATTATACGGCGTGTGATAAGTTCAAGGTCGCTTTTCGAGGCCGTGAATCCGATGAACGGACATCCATAGATAAGGGGCGGACAAGCTATGCGTATATGCACTTCCTTCGCTCCGTATTCGTAGAGCACCTTCACATTGTCGCGCAACTGCGTGCCGCGCACTATCGAGTCGTCGCAAAACAGCAGCCGCTTGCCCTCGAGCATCGCGCGGTTGGGAATCAGTTTCATTTTTGCCACGAGCGAGCGCATCGACTGGTCGCTCGGCGTGAAACTGCGCGGCCACGTCGGGGTATATTTCGATACGGCACGATGATAAGGCACTTTCATACCGTCGGCATAGCCTAACGCCATCCCTACCCCGGAATCCGGTATGCCGCACGCGCAATCCACATCAGAATCGTCGGTACGCCCCATTGCCTGTCCGCAGGCAAAACGCACAGCCTCCACATTCCTGCCCTCATAGCACGATGTCGGGAAACCGTAGTAGACCCACAAGAACGAGCATATCTGCATCTCTTCTTCAGGCTTGCGCAACTGCTCTATTCCGTCGGCTGTTATCCGCAATATCTCACCCGGCCCTACATAACGGTCGATTTCGTAATCAAGGTTAGGGAAACATGTCGATTCGCTCGAAGCGGCGTATGCGCCGTCTTTCTTGCCTATCACTATCGGAGTGCGTCCCAAACGGTCGCGCGCGGCTATTATTCCGTTTTCCGTTAGGATAAGCATCGAGCACGAGCCCTTGATTCTGCGGTAGACATTCTCTATGCCCTCCACGAACGTGCCCCCCTGCAATATCAGCAGAGCCACAAGCTCCGTCTGGTTGATTCTGCCCGAACTCGCTTCGGCAAAATGCATATTGTTTTCCAACAAATCCCTTTCAAGCTCATCCATATTGCATATTTTCGCCACAGTGACTATCGCGAACCGTCCGAGCCGCGAATTTATTATGATTGGCTGCGGGTCAGTGTCGCTTATCACCCCTATGCCGGAATTGCCCGTGAATTTTCCCAGCTCAGACTCGAATTTTGTCCGGAAATATGAGCTTTCAAGATTGTGGATAGAACGTATGAACCCTTTTTCTTCATCATACGTAGCCATACCTGCACGCTTCGTGCCTAAATGTGAATTATAATCCGTGCCGTAAAACAAATCGGCCTTACAGCTTTTTTTCGAAATAGTTCCAAAGAAACCGCCCATACGATATTTTTTAATTCGTCCGCAAAGTTACGCCAACACTGCCAAATAAAAAAGTTTTTGTATGAGCTGAATACAGTGTATCTTTGCAACCAATTAAAAAGAATCGGCTATGGTATACAAGTATGATTACCTCGTCATCGGCTCAGGTATAGCCGGGATGAGCTATGCTTTGAAAGTAGCGGCTACCGGGAAGGTGGCACTGATTTGCAAAACGAATCTGGAAGAAGCCAACACATACTTCGCGCAAGGAGGCGTGGCTTCCGTGACAAATCTGGAAGTGGACAATTTCGACAAGCACATAGAAGACACTATGATTGCCGGCGACTGGCTGAGCGATAGGGCGGCTGTCGAAAAGGTAGTGAAAGGCGCACCGGAACAAATCAGGCAATTGATTGAATGGGGCGTGAATTTCGACAGAAACGAGAAAGGAGAATTCGACCTGCACCGCGAAGGCGGTCATTCGGAATTCCGCATATTGCACCATGCCGACAATACCGGAGCGGAAATTCAGGACAGCCTTATCCGCGCTCTGAAGTCACATCCGAATATCGACGTTTTCGAGAACCACTTTGCCGTAGAGATAATAACACAGCACCATTTGGGGAAGATTGTCACACGGCGCACGCCCGACATAACCTGCTACGGCGCATACATACTCGACCTTGCCACAAACAAAGTCGACACTTTCCTGTCGAAAGTGACGGTAATGGCCACCGGCGGAATCGGACAAGTATACACCACCACAACCAACCCGCCGGTAGCGACAGGCGACGGCATAGCGATGGTCTACCGCGCCAAAGGAACGGTAAAGGACATGGAGTTCATCCAATTCCACCCTACCGCGCTCTACCATCCGGGCGACCGCCCATCGTTCCTCATCACGGAAGCCATGCGCGGATACGGGGCTGTGCTCCGTACCCTCGACGGCAAAGAATTCATGCAGAAATACGACAAACGGCTGTCGCTGGCCCCGCGCGACATCGTGGCACGCGCCATCGACAACGAGATGAAACTACGCGGTGACGACCATGTATACCTCGATGTCACACACAAAGACCCGGAGGAGACAAAACGGCATTTCCCGAACATATATGCAAAATGCCTCAGTTTGGGAATCGACATAACAAAAGACTACATCCCGGTAGCACCTGCCGCCCATTATCTGTGCGGTGGCATAAAGGTCGACCTCAACGCCTGCTCGTCGATACAACGGTTGTACGCTGTGGGCGAATGCTCGTGCACAGGCCTCCACGGCGGCAACAGGCTTGCGTCGAATTCCTTGATAGAAGCGGTGGTTTATGCCGATGCCGCTGCCAGACACAGCATGGAAAACATCTGCCACTACTCGCTGCGCGACGATGTGCCGGAATGGAACGATGAAGGCACACAGCACAACGAAGAAATGGTGCTTATCACACAAAGCCTGAAAGAAGTGAACCAGATAATGAGCACATACGTCGGCATTGTCCGCTCTAACTTGCGGCTCGACCGAGCATGGAACCGTCTCGACATCCTGTACGAAGAGACAGAAAAACTGTTCAAACAAAGCAAAGCCTCGAAAGAGATATGCGAACTGCGCAACCTCATCAACGTGGGCTACCTGATAATGCGCCAAGCTAAAGAGCGGCACGAGTCGCGCGGGCTGCATTATTCAATAGACTATCCGCCTGTAAAAAGACAACAATCATAAAACAATACAATTATGTCAACTTACACAGAAGACAAAAGGAAAGTGACAACTCTCCGCCTCATCGAGATGAAGCAACGCGGAGAAAAGATAGCCATGCTTACAGCCTACGACTACTCCATGGCTAAACTCATCGACGAGGCCGGAATGGATGTGATACTCGTAGGCGATTCCGCCTCCAACGTAATGGCCGGAAACATCACCACTTTGCCTATGACACTCGACCAGATGATTTACCACGGCAAATCAGTGATGCGGGCAGTGAAACGCGCCCTTGTCGTAGTGGACATGCCGTTCGGGACATACCAAGGCAACTCAAAAGAAGCATTGTCTTCAGCCATCAGGATTATGAAAGAGACCCACGCCGACTGCATCAAGCTCGAAGGCGGCGCGGAAGTGCGCGAGTCAATCGAACGAATCCTGACGGCCGGCATCCCCGTAATGGGGCATCTCGGACTTACCCCGCAATCAATCAACAAATTCGGCTCTTATACCGTAAGGGCACGCGAAGAAGCCGAAGCCAACAAGCTGATAGAGGATGCCAAGCTATTGCAGGAAATAGGCTGCTTTGCACTTGTGCTGGAAAAAATTCCGGCTGTGCTCGCGGCAAAAGTCGCCAAGATGCTCGACATACCGGTAATAGGAATAGGGGCCGGCAACGGATGCGACGGACAAGTGCTCGTAATGCACGACATGCTTGGGATCAACAAAGGATTCTCCCCGCGCTTCCTCCGCCGCTATGCCGACATCGGCACGATTATCAACGATGCCGTGGCGAAATACGTGGACGATGTGAAAACCGGCGATTTCCCCAACGAGAAAGAGCAATACTAACATCAACCCATATTGGAATGCGGTCTCATAAGTCCCGGAAAGTCTTATGAGGCCGCATCTTTTTTACATACGCAATCATCTTATCTTGCATATCTGCCTGTATTCACGCCCGAAGCGGTCGGTTACGATTACTTCCACTTCTTCCGCGCCGTCAGAAGGCTTGGCAGAAAAAAAGCAGAATTTATTTTCCATCGGGAAACGCCAAGTCTCCTTCTTTGCCCCTTGCGCATAACGCCGTTGCAAATATCCGGAATAATCGGGGTCGACAGACGGAAATTGCACCATTGCCCCTTTCAATTTGCCGTCTTCTTTCCATTCCACTTTCCAGCCTTCATCCCAATTCCATACCTTTACGCACAATTCATCCGTGCGTCCCGGAAATGTGCCGAACGGAAAAACCCGCATTTGATAAGTGTCAGGATAGCCCAACGACTTAAATTTCCACGACAGCCCGCGAGGCGTGGACTCAAACACCTGATACCCCATAGGAGTGCCGTCCATACAATATTTACAGTCGCCTAACCACCATGCGCCCCCTATGGAGGCAATCATATGCTCCCTCACATTCGGACGGAGCAAGATGTTTGAATTGACATGCGTATGGCCGCTTAATATCGACACGTGGTAATCGGAAAGAATATCCATCAGCTCGTCTGAGCCTTTAAGTACCCGCCCGCCTTTATACACATAGGCCGGCGCATGCATGGCTACAAACACATGGGAGCCTTTCGGGATATATTGTGTGTAATTTCTCACCCATTCGAGCTGCTCGCCGGTAATTACTTCATCATACGAATAATTGCCTTTGTAAAATATATTGTCGAGCACGATATAATAATCCCTGCCAATATTGAACGCATAGTATGCCGGGCCGAAATTTTTCTTGTACGATAGTTCGCTTTTGTAATTATCCGTGAACATCCCCTCATGGTCGTGATTCCCTATTACAGGGTACACTGGATATCCCAATTGTTTCAATCCGTTTTTGTAGCGGCCGTAAGTCTCCGAATTATCCCAAACCAAATCGCCGAGAGCTATCGCCGCAACCGGCATCCCGCTTTTCATCAGGCTGTCGCCATACGTTTTCAAATCAGGAAAAGCCTCAGCCTCCAATCTCTCATAATCCCTGTCACTCCCTGGCTGGGTGTCGCCAACGGCCAGCATCGTATAAGTCCCTCCACGCGCTCCGAATTCAAACAATTCAAAATCAAACTTTTTCGCTCCCAAGGATTTGTAAAAGCACGGAGTCCCTGAAGAATACGAAGCGACGTAGCCCGACGGAGTGACGATATACACAAAATCGGCATTGTCGTCCGCATCGAAATCATAGTTTCCCAAACTGTCTGTCCGGGTGAAACCGCGTCCGTCAGTAACAACAACACCGCCCAATCCGGATTTTCCGCAAAAAACTCTTCCTTTCACATTCTTCGCTCCGACGCCCATTACCGTAACGGCGGCAAGCGCGGCAATCAACACTTTTGTTTTCATTTCCAATCTCGAATAAAATGGTTCGTTACAAAAGTACTGATTCCATATAACAACCGAATAACATTAGGCAGCAATTATTCTATGCCGTATCGTGAAATAATCATAACTTTGCGTTATGATACATTTTGAATGCGATTATACAGAAGGGGCGCATCCGTCCGTAATCGAGAAGCTTTGTTCTACTAACCTTGAGCAGACCAACGGTTACGGCAACGACCCTTATTGCGAGAAAGCACGCTCCGTAATCCGACAACTTGCAGAAATGCCGGATGCCGACGTGCATTTTCTTGTCGGAGGAACACAGACCAACCGCACGGTCATTTCTTCCATTCTACGTCCCCATCAGGGTGTCATCGCCGCATCTACCGGACATATAGCCGTACACGAGACAGGAGCCATAGAAGCATCCGGGCACAAAGTGTTGACCATCCCTTCAACCGACGGCAAAATCACCGCATCCGGAATAAAAGACCTTGTAATGGCCCATTATTCCGACAACGACCACGAGCATTGCGCGCAACCGGGAATGGTATATATTTCTTTCCCGACAGAAACAGGAACTTTATATTCAAAACGCGAGCTTCAAGAGCTAAGCAGCCTATGCTGCGAATTAGGACTGCCTCTCTACATCGACGGCGCAAGGCTCGGATATGGGCTGATGGCCGACGGCAACGACCTCACCCTGCCCGAAATGGCAAGGCTCTGCGATGTGTTCACTATCGGAGGGACGAAAGGCGGGGCATTGTTCGGAGAAGCTGTCGTTTTTACAAACAGCACACTCAGCAAAGACTTCCGCTATCTGATAAAACAGAACGGCGGCATGCTCGCCAAAGGGAGGCTGTTAGGAGTGCAATTCCTTGCCCTGCTCGAAAGCGGAATATATTTCGACATTGCAAGACATGCCGACCGGCTCGCGATGAAAATAAAGAACGCCCTTTCGGATATGGGAATAAAATTTCACTGTCCATGCACCACCAATCAGCAATTTGTATACTTGCCAATCGGGCTTATCCAACGATTATCGGACAAATACTCGTTCTCCATAGCCCCTTGCGACAAAGAAGGATACCGGACAGTCAGGATTTGCACCTCTTGGGCGACAAAAGAGGAGACCGTAAATGAACTAATCAGCGACATAGCCACATATTACCCATCATCTCAAAGCAATCATCATGAAACTATTGATTGACCGCATAATGCAGGACGGCCGTTCGCTTCCGGGCGGCATATTGAAAGTGGACAGCTTTCTGAACCACCAGCTTGACCCCAACCTGATGTATGAAATAGCGGAAGAATTCCGCCGCCGTTTTGCCGGCAAGAAATTCAACAAAATCGTGACCATCGAGGCCAGCGGGATAGCACCGGCCATAATGCTCGGCTACATAATGCAGCTGCCGGTAGTCTTCATAAAGAAGAAACAACCCAAGACGATGGACAATATGCTCGTCTCGGAAGTGAAATCATTCACTAAGAACAGGGTTTACACAGTCTGCATAAGCCGTAATTTCCTCACCCCTGACGACCACATCGTGTTCATCGACGATTTTCTTGCCTACGGCAACGCCGCTCTCGGAATGATTGACCTTGCCAATCAGGCAGGCGCTACCATCGAAGGGATGGGATTCATCATCGAGAAAGGCTTTCAAGGCGGAGGCGACCGGCTGCGCCAAATGGGCTACAATGTACAAAGCCTTGCAATAATCGACAGCTTGGACGATTGCAAAATCAGCATCCGCAAAGATTCATGACATAGAACCGCCGGCAGAGTCCCCGGCAATGTCCTTATGGTACATATTGCGCGGATGATGCTCCAGAATCTCATGGCGCAGATACGTGCGGTCGATATGCATATATATCTCGGTCGTAGAAATGCTTTCGTGCCCGAGCATCTGCTGTATCGCCCTCAGGTTTGCCCCTCCCTCGAGCAGGTGCGTGGCAAACGAATGGCGCAGCGTGTGAGGGCTGATATTTTTTATAATCCCGCATTTCGCGCATAAGTCCTTAATTATATAAAAAACCATCACGCGGGTCATCATCGCCCCCCTGCGGTTAAGGAAAAGAATGTCTTCACTCCCTTTCTTCACGACAAGCGAGCCGCGCCTCTCCATATACGAAAGGATGCTTTCTATCGCGGAGCGGGAAATAGGCACCATACGCTGCTTGCTGCCTTTTCCCTCCACTATAATATATTCCTCGTTAAGAAAAATATTCGACAATTTCAGACCCACCAATTCCGAAACGCGCAATCCGCAACTATAAAGCGTCTCCACGATGGCCCTGTTGCGTACGCCTTCGTATGTCGAATCATCGGCCGCATTTTCCATAGCGTCTATTTCCTCCACGGTAAGTATGTCCGGCAAATGCTGCCCTATCTTGGGCAATTCAAGCAATTCCGCCGGATTATGCGGAATGTAATTCTCAATTTTCAGGAAATGGAAAAACGACCGTATGCCGGAAATGATGCGGGCCTGCGAGCGCGGGGCAATGCCAAGGTCGTGAAGCGTTGCAAGGAATTCGTGCAAATCCGCCTCTTCTATGCCATCAAGCTGTTTGCCGCCTTCTTCGACATAACGCAAGAACTTTTCCGTATCGTCGACATACGCCTCTACGGAATTATGCGAAAGCCCTTTCTCAAAGCCCAGATAAGCTATATATTGATTTTTAAGCTTATCTATATCGCCGATTTCACGCATTGCGCCAACGGCGGTATCAGTATTCAAGACCTACATTGTCTACCCACAAAGTCTGTCCCGGAGTACCCTCGTATGCCGTTCCGCAACCGGCAGAAAACATCACGACCATGTGTGTAGGCACGGCGTTGGGAGAATCCCATCCCACTTCCTGCACAGGCACCATCTTTCCTTTACTGTTACGCGCATAATAAGGACGGTCTTTTGAAATAAGCCCCATATACGATTTAAAGAACGACTGCTTGGTTATATCCCCGTAGTGTACGGCAAGCTTATGACCGTTAACCCATCCTGATGTGCTTTTCACATAACGTTCACGGCCAGTGCCGACACGTTTAGCATAGATATTGCCGTCCTCGTCTTCCCAACGGCGTTGCAGCAAGATGAAAGTCTCACAGGCATTCTGCCGCCCTTTCAGCACCTTTTGGCTTCCGAAGCCGCTGGAATAAATCATCGGCTGTCCTGCCGGTATATAAACCTTATAATCGAAACACAAATATTTCGGGCGCTTGTTGAAAGCCACACCCATATCAAGCTTGCTATACGGGTTTTTAGTGCTTTTTACCGGCTCCATCATCCTGCCTAAATAAATACTTCCCGAAGCGAGAACATCCATATTGATGATTCCTAATGCCTTCACATGCTCAAAAACAGTGGTCATCTTGGCGCAGTAGTTTCCTCCACCGCGGTCGTCGGGAAATACCGAATTACTGCCTTTCGACACCCCTGCCACTTTCGCGTATACATTCGACGTGGCCCAAGGAGAGCCGCCCATATTGCTATAGGCCTTGTTTCCGTTGATTGTAGCCGTAGGCCCTATCTCGTAAAGTGTTTTCGATGCTCCGCCAATTATCGACGACTCCTTTATATTACGCTTAATCCATTGCTGGAAATCTCCGTATTTGATGCGTTCCAACGCATTGGCCATAGAAGCTACAGCTACGGCCAACAGCACGACAATGCTAATTCTTTTCATAACTATCAATTTTTCAGCGTCAAAATTATAACTTTTGGCAATAACATAAAAATCCAGCACACCAAATTCCACATAAAAGCGAAAAAACAACCACAAAATAAAAAAACAGGCCGCGGAAACATTGTTTCCACAGCCTGTTTTCACCATATAAGAACGGACTATTATTTGACTATCACTTTCGTTATCTGTCCGTCGACATCAACTACATACACGCCTCCGCTCACCGGAATCCTGACTGTGGCATCGGCATTGACCCCTGCATAAATAAGCAGACCGTTAGCCGAATAAACGCCGACATCCGCGCCTTCAGCGCCTTCGACCACTATGCAGCCGCCTTCCGAGCGTACCGACGCTCCCGCTGCCAGCGATTCCAATCCGGCATAAACGACTGTCACGTCAACAGCATTCGACAAACCGGATTCTCCGGCATCATAAACGGCACTGACAGCATATGCATACGTGCCTTCTTCCGGCGACTCGTCAACATAGCCCGGCACGCTGGCATCCACACTACCGATTTTCTCGCCGTCACGGTAAATGTTGTAGCCCATAAGTGTCAATCCATCCGGCACGTCGGGGGCAGTCCACTCAAGCGTCACGTCGTTGTCGGCTTGGCTTCCGGCAAGGTCGTCAACGGCAAGAAAAGCACAATCAGCCAACTCTGCCACACTCACGTTGTCAACCAATATGCGCTCGTCCCAACTGTAAGCGTACCCAAGGAAAGCGAACTGGAAATAATCCTCGCCCGCATAGTCGGCAAGTGATACGGCATACCGCTTCCAACCGGACTCCGTCTCTCCGTCGTAAGTATCGATGCGCCCGCCTATCTGCACGAAACCGTTACCGCCTGCGGCTGCCATAGTTCCAAGATAGTAGTCGCCCTCATACTGCACTGCGGAACGGTACATCCAGAATGTGAGCAACGGGCTGTCGCTGCCCTCAAGCGTAATCACCGGCGACTGTAGCATACCTTCGGTAGTGCCGCCGTCCAAATTGTAGAAATGCGCCACGCCATTGTCGCCGTCCTGCGAAGCTACAGGGTCGATATCCATATCTAAGGCAAGCGCCCAAGACTGCTCGCCGCTTATCACCTCGGTCATCCACACGTCGTTCTGCGCCGCGGAATTGGCAAACGACTCATTGAAAGGCAAGCCATAAGCCTCACCTACGATTACCTTGCCTTCCGTCTGCTCGCCGACTCCCATATTCTCCGAAACTGGGACTACGATGTACTTCACTTGCGTCTGGCGCATGTCGGCATCCAGCACCGGACTCTCGTCCGTGTAGAAAAACTCCTTAGTCGTGCCTATCTCATAGTAGCCTACGGTAAGCTCATCATACCGCATAATCCTGTAGGTCAACGCCTCTTTATCGACATATCCTCCCTGCTGTCCGGCTTCGGGGGCTTCCCAGCTAAGGGTGGCGGTGGTTGCGTCGCCCACAATCCGCAGATTGCGCACGGCCGTAGGTACATCTTCCCCGGCATAAACGCGCGCCGTCACTGTCTCGCCCTCGCCGGCCTCGTCGTTATAGCCAACTATGCGGTAAGTGTTCATACCGTGAGACGCGTTTTCATCGGTCCATTCCAAGCGACTGCCCATTTCCGGATTCTCGAACACGTGTGCCGCTTCTGCCTCATCACCCTTGTAAATCCGTATTTCCGAAAGCGAGCCAAGTTGCTCGCCGTTGTATTTCTTTGTCGGCGCATTGAACGACAGATTGACGCTTAAAGCCCCTTCCGGTCCTGCAACTGCCGTCAAATCAGTCACACCGCCCGGCCCTTGCATCGATGCGCCCGGCACGATGCTTATGTTATCGACACATATATAATACATGTTCGGGTCACTGTATGCGTTGAAGCCGATATAGTAGTTGCCGTCGGCCGCAGGCTTGATTGAGACGGTGTGCGTCTCGTAGGCTCCGTCCGCCGATGTGTACTGGTTCAAATCAAGAAGCGTGGTCTGTCCGTCCACCGTATTGGTCTGTCCGAAAGTCACTTTCAGGTTCTCCTTGTACGACGAACTTGTCTTCACGTCGAACGACAAGCGGTATTCGCAATCCGTGTCGAGTTTGATTGGCGGCGTGAACAGCCATGCAGCTCCTTGCAGATAATAATCATAGTTGTATTTGACAGCACTTTCGTAAGAATCCCATTCCCACAGGTTGCCTTCCGCATCCTCGGAGAAGCTCGTGAAGAGGTCAAGGCTTTCCGCCGTGTCGAACGTTTCGTAATAAGGCACGCCAATCGCATCGCCGCAAATTATCTTCTCCGACTCGACCGACGCTCCTTCTATGTCGTCTACAAATGCCGTCACCGTGTATGAGTAGCTCGCAAGTGCCTCCGGCAAAGTTTCGGTAAACGACGTTCCTTTATACCCTGTGGCTACCTCCACACTGCCCGGATTGCGCACAATCCTGTAGTTAAGCCCTTCGGCATCCAGATAGCCGCCGTGCAGGGTCTCAACCGGAGCCTCCCACGAGAGCGAAGCCTCTCGCCCTTCGGCCGTGAACTTCAGATTGCTAACTCCAGTCGGGGCATCGTTCCCGGCATACAGCGACACCGTGGCCGGAGCCGAGAATCCCACATCGTTGCCCACCGTAACCGTTATGACATGCTCGCCTTGTGTCAGGCTCTTCGATACAGAAAAACGGCTGCCCGCCTCGTATTGCATTTCTTCCGGGGCAGACTGGTCGATTTGCAGGCGCACTGTCAAAGTTCCCGACAGCGGATTGCCGTCGAATGTGGCAGATGGAACCGTACACTGTATCGTTCCGTCAAGATTACCGTTTTCGAATGTGGCTTCAAGGTCGGTGACAGTGGCAGGAGCACCCGGCAACACGTCAGGGTCGGTCACATAAAGTCCGACAATTCGCTGATTTTCCGGCATATCGCCAATCAAAGTGGCCGCGCCTGTCTGCAAGTCGATTTCATACAGCCCCGAAGTGCCGTCCTGCCGGTAGGCGCACCAATAGAGCGCGCCGTCCATCATACTGAAAGCCATCGACTGGTCACCTTCTGGCTGAACGCCTGTCGCGCCGATCTCAGTCAGACCGCCAGTTGACTTTTCTACAGAATATAGCTTTCCGTCGCTGCCAACGCCATAAAGCTGACCCACAGAGTTCGCCGCCATAGCAAGCAACTGCACCGGCATTCCGGTGGCTATTGGTGTGAGTGTGCCGCTCTCGAGGTCAACGCTGTTGAAAAAGACTATCCCGCCGGCATCAAGGCTCACGGCATATCCCTGCTTTGTCACAGGGTCGTAAGTGCAAGCCGAAGTCATCAGATCCTCCTTGTCGGGATAAGAAAAGTAATCACTCGACAATTGAGTCAATGTTCCCGCGTCATAACAATACCAATACATATACAGCAACTCACCTACCATCTCGTATGACGTGGAAAAATAATATTTTCCGTCGGCGTAAATGCCGTTCTTGGCCGACATTGTGTTATCGGCTTTAACAAGTTCCACGTTCAAATCCGCGGACGGCGCAAACTGGTAGAAACCGTATTGTGTATACTGCCAACTCCATCCGTCCGCGTCAATCACACATCCGTGGAGCAAAGTTTCCGTCTGTATTGTCTCTGAATCCTGTGCTATTCCGTTAAAAGGTGACAAGGTAAGCATCAGAGCAGCCGAAGCAATAAAAAAGTCACGCAATTTCATTCAATATTGTTTTAATGGTTTATGTTAATTTATTCCGCTCTCCTTTTCTTTTTATGTCTGCTCCGCTCCCGAAAGCAACTGAAGCGGCCAGCAAATTCATCCGCTCATAATAACTCTGTTTTTTTATCGACAATTATTATTAATCAGCATCCATTTTTGCAAATTTAATTATAAAAACCAACATTTAGCTGGTTTTTATTAAGAAATTTTAATCCACAAAGAATATTTCCCTACCCAAAGCCAATCCGTCTATCAAAATTATGGAAGACATTACCCG
This sequence comes from uncultured Porphyromonadaceae bacterium, assembly GCA_900550025.1. GTDB lineage: Bacteria > Bacteroidota > Bacteroidia > Bacteroidales > Muribaculaceae > Limisoma > Limisoma gallistercoris. The sequence goes on from URQP01000013.1 coordinate 18,359, forward strand.
GAAAATATTTTCCATAGTAAGCCATTCGGGAATTGGCAATGACGGCGATTATTTGTATTTTTGTGAAATTTTAAGAGCTACTATGGGCAAGATAACCATCGACGGAATGACGTTTGTTCCGTATATAACAAACGGCGAAATCCAAAAACGGATAAAGGAAGTCGCAAAACAGATAAAGGACGACTGCGGGGATAAGAACCCGCTGTTCGTATGCGTGCTCAACGGCGCGTTCGTGTTTGCCGCCGACTTGTTCCGCGCCGCCGATTTTGCGGCGGAAATATCGTTCATCCGCTTCAAATCATACAGCGGGACGGAATCGACCGGCGAGATAAAGCAACTTCTCGGCCTCGACAAAGAAATAAAAGGCCGCACGGTAGTGATTGTCGAGGACATCGTCGACACCGGCTACACAGCCGCAAAACTTGTCGAGGAAATACGCCGTCACGAACCGGAAGACGTGAAATTCGCGACGCTCCTCCACAAGCCCGACTCGGCGAAAGTGGATGTGAAAGTCGACTACTGCTGCTTCGAGATACCGTCGAAATTCATCATAGGCTACGGTCTTGACCTCGACGAGAAAGCGCGCAACCTGCCCGACATCTACATTCTTGAAAGCAACCAATAAAATATCAGTATAAGTTTCCAATCAGTCTCCGCTCAAAAGCAGCGGAGGGTATAAATTTTTAAGACTATGTTCAACATTGTAATTTTCGGCGCCCCGGGTTCTGGCAAGGGGACACAAAGTGAAAACCTTATTTCGCACTACGGATTGTATCACATTTCTACCGGAGAGGTACTGCGCGACAACATCGCCCGCGGCACAGAGCTCGGCAAAATAGCCGACAGCTACATTTCCGAAGGCAAACTGATTCCGGACGATTTGATGGTAAGCATTCTCGCCGACATCCTCGACAACACCCCGGAAGCCAAAGGAGGCGTGATTTTCGACGGATTTCCACGCACCATCAATCAAGCCGGGGCTCTGAAAGAAATGCTCGCCAAACGCGGCGCAAAAGTCGACGCGGTCGTAGGGCTCGAAGTGGAAGAAGACGAGCTTATCGACCGTCTTATCAAGCGCGGCAAGGAATCCGGCCGTAGCGACGACAATCTCGAAACAATAAAGAAACGTCTGCAAGTCTATCATTCCCAGACACAACCGCTACACGACTATTATGTGAACGAAGGCACCTATCTGCCGATAAAGGGCGTAGGCACGGTAGAAAGCATCTTCGACAGCATAAAAGCGGCAATCAAAGAAAAGTGCGGCAAATAGCCGCACTTTTTATTTCGAAGCGATTACCGCCTCTGCCTCTTTAAGCCCTTCAGCGACGGCACGGACGCTGATTCTCCCGGCCTTTCCGTTGTTCTGCACGACAAGCATACATTTTCCGTAGAAAGCCTTGCGCTTGTTGTCCTTGAACCGTTCCATCGAGGTCTGGCTTCCGTTGTCCACACCGGCTATGAAACCGCTGCCTTCCACTTCAAATTTCACAAGATTATCGGCATCCGGGCAAAGATTGCCATCCTTATCCAATATTTCCACAGTCACATAACTCAGGTCACGGCCGTCGGCCGCAATTTCACGGCGGTCAGGAGTAAGCCTTACCTGCGCGGGACTGCCAGCCGTACGTATCGTCTTGCGCCTGACGGCCTTTCCATCCTTCCATGCAACGGCCTCCACCATGCCCGGCTCATATCTTACCCGCCATTCCGCATGCCTGCGACTGCCGGTCTTTTTGCTGAATCCCGCCGATTTCCCGTTGACAACCAGCTCCACGCTGTCGGCATCATTATAGTAGCACCACATATCAACATCCTGACCGGAAGTCCAATTCCAGTGCGGGAACAAATGCAGCACGGAAGCGTCCGACCATTCCGACTGGAAGAGGTAATAGGAATCTTTCGGTATTCCTGCAAGGTCTACCAAACCGAAATAAGAGCTTCTTGCAGGCCAGCCGTATGGCGAAGGCTCACCGAGATAGTCGAACCCTGTCCATACGAACTGCCCGCTCACGAAATCATTGCCGCTCACAATGCTGAAAGTCTCCTCACTGGTGCTTCCCCATGGCACATGGCAGTTATCGTAGGACGAGCAGGAGAACGACGGGTCGGAAAACGGCTTGTCCCAATAAGGCCATACGAAAGTGGTGTCGGAGGGCATACGGTAATAACCCCTCGTAGCCAAGGCGGAATTGCTTTCCGTTATCAAGAAAGGCATGCCCGGGAAATTTTCCGGCACGGAAGCGACATTGCCGTTATGATAATTATAGCCTACCACATCCAAAGCCCCTGATTTAAGCACATGGTTGTTGACGCTCGGCTCATTGCAACCGGCAGTAACCGGGCGTGTAGAATCCAGTCCGCGCACTATTCCTGCCAGATGCAATGCCAGCAGTGAGTTTGCGCTCATACCGTCGGCACTGCCCAGCTCGTGTCCCTTATTAAGTATCAGATTGGCATCCTCGGCCGAAAGACTGCCAGCATCAGCGTCGGGCCACTGCTCAAGAATCTCGTTGCCTATGCTCCACATAAACACAGAAGGATGGTTGCGGTCGCGCATCACGAAATCGCGGAGGTCGCGCTCGTGCCACTCGTCGAAATAGCGGGCATAGTCATGGGCCGTCTTTTTCTTACGCCACATGTCGAAAGCCTCGTCCATCACAAGCAGTCCCATCTCGTCGCACAAATCAAGCATCTCAGGCGACGGCGGATTGTGCGAGCACCTTATGGCATTGCACCCCATATCTTTCATCATCTGCAACTGACGCTGCATAGCCCTGCGGTTGAACGCCGCGCCAAGGCATCCATGGTCGTGATGCAGGCACACGCCGTTGATTTTCATGTTTCGCCCATTAAGGAAAAATCCTTTTTCCGCATCGAAAGCGATTGTGCGGAATCCTATCCTCACAGTGTCGCTGTCTATCACATTGCCGGAATGATATATGTCTGTCACAAGACGATAGAGATAAGGAGAAGCGGTATCCCACAAATGCGGATTGCCGACCGACAGCATAGTGCTTGACATTGTTTGTTTCTCCGCTTCCGCCACTGCGGGATATTTCACAGCGGCCACCGTTTCCCCTCCGGCGTCAAGCAATTTCAATCCTATTTCAATTCCGGCATCTTTTTCCGTATCATTCTCAACTGTTGTCTCCACATTCAAATCAGCATTTCCACCAGTTACTACACTATAAGCGTATGTACCCCATCGCGCGATATGCAAAGGCGCGGTCTTTACCAGATACACGCTACGATAGATTCCGCAGCCGGAATACCACCGTGAATTCGGCTGCTCGGAATTGTCGACACGCACGGCAACGACATTCTCCCCGCCCCACTTTATATATGGCGTTATATCATAACCGAACGACACATAGCCGTAAGGGCGCACCCCCAACGGACGGCCGTTGACAAATACTTCCGTATTCATATACGAACCCTCAAAAAGCACACTGACACGCTTTCCCTCGTCGGCGGCATCGATTATAAAAGTTTTGCGGTACCATCCTACACCGCCCGGCAATGCCCCTCCCGTCACTCCGGAAGGGTTCGCTTGGCTGAAATCGCCCTCCACAGCCCAGTCGTGCGGCAAATCGAGACGACGCCATCCCGAATCGTCGTATCCCGGCTGCGACGCTCCGTCGACATCACCAAGATGAAAACGCCATTCCAAGTCGATATTCTCAACACTCCTTTGATTAACGGCCAATGCAGAAATTGGCAATAAAAAAGATACAGATACCAATAATGATTTTATTAGGCTCATAAAAGATGAAATAAAAAAAGATTTTAATAAAACTCCATTAGTTGTCACCGCAAAAATAGAAAAAGGCCACGGAAAAAACAATATTAGTATATTTGTATTTTATTCACCCTCTGATGTTACAAAAACACCACCTTTACGTATTACTTTTCGAAGGCAATAAAGAAACTGCATAAAACAGAATGGGCGGAGAAACGCTGACATCGGCATTCATACGGCTGCGCGGAAAATTCCTCCGCGCGGCATCGCGCTTCTTCCCCGACGAGGACGACGCTGCCGATGCCATTCAGGACGCTTTCTGCCGGCTTTGGGGACAGCGCGACGAAATACAATCGGATAGCCAAGCGGAGGCAATGGCAATGACAACCGTGCGCAATCTCGGCATCGACGCATACCGGCACCGCCAGACCGTAACGCTATTGCCTATCGACAATGAACGCGATTCTGCCTGCACTGTTTCAACCGACCGTCGAATGGAGGTTGACGAGCAATTCAGAATCGTGGAGGCGATAATCGAGAAGCATCTTTCAGAAACACAGCGTACAATCCTGCGGCTGAAAGAATACGACGGCGAAAGCTACGAGGAGATTGCCGCAAAATTAGGTATGGAACAGGCGGCGGTGAGGATGCAGCTTTCGAGAGCGAGAAAGACAATCAGAAAATGCTATCAGGAATTCGATGAAAATGGAAAATCGTGACAATATGAAGTTTGAAGGCAAAACCGTGGAGGAATGGCGCAAGGTAATCGGACGCTACTTCGACGCGCAGACTACCGATGAGGAGGAATCCGCGCTCGAAAGGTTTCTGGTGTCGCCGGAAGCGGCAGGCAGGGAATTCGACGAGGCAAGGGCGGTTTTAGGATTCGCTACCGTCGGACGGCGGCTCTGCCACGCACGCCGTCGTACGGCATTGCGCCGACGGATTGCCGGATATTCTGCGGCGGCATCGGTGGCTCTGGTGATTGCCTTTTCGGGATGGGCGGTTTACAGCAGCCGCAACCAATGTGTGGCCTACATCAACGGCGTCAAATGCACTGACGAGGATGTGGTGATGGCGGAGATGCAGCGGTCGATGCAGGAAATGGGTTCCACGGCATCATCTGCCGACATCGGCGCTACATTGGGAGATATGTTTGAAACAATGGACGAATTTAAAGAATGACGATATGAGACGGCTATTATTCATATTAATCATCATTGCCTCGGCGATACCTGCTGTCGCGCAGAAAGGGATGAACGTGGCCGCGCTTTTCGGCAGCGGCTACCAGAACCGTAAGGACGTGACGGAGGTGATAGTCGAGGGTAAGCGGCTGAAGCCGTTCAAGCTAAGTCTGTTCCGGAGCATAACGGTGGCCTACAATGCCGGACTGGCGGCAGAAATGGAAAGGCTCGTAAAGCTCGACGGAAAAAACGCTTCCGACAAAGAGGAAGGAATGATAGGCGGAAAGCTGTACTATGCCTTCTACTCGTTTCCTGACGGTAAAGGCGGATACAGGCATCTGTTTTTCCGCAACAACCTGCTGAAACAAGGGAGTAAGCCGGAAACTACGGTAGTGTATATGGAAGGCAAGGCCACTCTCGGAGAACTGAAAAAAATGTTTTAAGAAATCAAATAAAAAAATTACAGATATGAAAAAAGTTATCACTACCGCCATTTGCGCACTTGCTTTCGCGTGTGCATCGGCTGCCGGCAATGTGGAGCCCGGCGATTCAATCGAATGTTTCTCGCACCCCGATTCCGTGGCATTCGTCCACGGTGGGAACACCATGGAATTGAAAGTGTTCGGCACTAAGGACAATCCCGATTACTACTATTCCTACAGGCGCGACGTAAGCGGCGAGGGAACGGAAATAAGCAAGGAAGGCAATTCCGGATGGGATTTCACCTTGCCGTTCATCGACCGGACGGAAAAAGGTGAAAAGCGTGCCGCATATTCGTTCGAATGCGGCGGGCTCGGCTTAGGTTTCGTCAACGCTGTCAACGCACCCGCTGCGATGAACGTGAATATGGCAAGCTCCTACGAGGTATTTATCGACCACATAGTCGGCATCAGTTGCCGCCCGTGGCGCAACGGCACTTCGTTCTTGCTCGGCTTCGGTTTCGGATGGCGCAACTACCGGATGACAGGCACAAACCGCTTTGTGCAGGAAAACGGTTTTATAAGCTTAGGCGGTTATGAGGAGGGTGCCGACGTGCAGTTCTCACGATTGAAGATGTTTAGCCTGATGTTTCCGATAATGTTCCGTCAGGAACTCGGCAAAGGTTTCGATTTCAGTGCCGGGCCGGTATTGAATGTCAATGTTCACGGCAGTATGAAAACGAAATACAAACTTGGTGATGACAAAATCGAAAATTCGTCCGACGACATACATCAGCGCAAGGTGACGGTTGACCTGATGGCACAGCTCAACTATAAGGCCATAGGATTTTATGTGAAATATTCTCCATGCAAGATACTCGACGAAAGCTACGGCCCCGAATTCCGCCACCTCTCCGCCGGCATCACATTGTTTTACTAAAATAAATAGCGTTATGAATAGATATTTAATCTCTTTGCTGTCAGTTGTTTGCGGTTTATATGTTATGGCAGAAGAAAAAACCGACACAATTTTAAGCATTGCGCAGCCGGATTCTGTAATTATCAAAACAGAAGCCGGAAGATTGGACTTAGAGGTGATAGGAAGAAAAGATAATCCTGAGTACCATTATCTTTTCTCACATTCAATCTCTAACAAGGATACTTTACAAATAAGCGAGAGCAAAAACAGCCGTTGGAATTTCCATATTCCGTTTGTCGATAAGAAGATTTCCGCGCTTGGCAGATTTGAGGAAAAAAACACTTTCAGCGTGCTTGGTGTCGGGTTGGGATTTGTTGGTGCAGTCAATGCCTCACAAGGAATGGATTGTCAATACATGGAATTCTTACGAAATATTTGTGCGTTGGATTAATTTGTCGCACCGGTTTAGAGGTATAAATCTTAATGTCGGAATAGGTTCAACGTGGCGTAACTATCGGATGACAGAGCCGTTGCAATTTGTGGCTGACGAAGGTTGTATGGATATTATGCCGTTGCCGGATGGGGCTGTCCCGCGATATTCAGGAATTAAGATACGCAGTTTCAACGTTCCTGTCAGCATTTCGTATCCGGTTGGAAAATTTTGGATGGCAATCGGACCTGTGTTGAATATCAACAGCAAATCGTGGATAAAAACAAAATATCTTACGGATGGCAATGTCGTTAAATCGGAATGTAAAGACATTCCTGTACGGAAGGTCACGGTTGACTTAATGGCTAACGTCGGATTTGGAGATACTCCGCTTTCGCTTTATGTGAAATATTCACCTTGGGATGTGATGAAAACGGATTTTGCACCGAAATTCAATCATCTTTCTTTCGGATTGACCTTGCTTTGGTGATTTTATACCTGCGCATTATAACATATTCCGGCATTTCCACACCTGCGCCTTATGGCGGATTCCGGCATTTCCATACCTGCGCTTTATAGAAAATAATTACTTAAATGCTTGTGAATCGGGTCGTTGTAAAAACCGAAGAGGCGCGTCTTTGCAGATGCGCCTCTTCGGTTAGTATTTCAATTTATTACAGGCCGAAAGCCTCGCGGATTTTATCCACATAGTCGAGTTTCTCCCACGTGAACAGCTCCACCCGCATTGTCTTGTCGCCGTTATACTTCGAATAGAAAGTCTTGTCGACGATTTCAGGCTTGCGTCCTACGTGCCCATAGGCCGCCGTCTCCTGATAGATTGGCTGGCGAAGTTTCAGGCGGCGTTCGATGGCGGCTGGGCGCATGTCAAACAAACCGTAGATTTTCTCCGATATTTCAGCGTCCGTCAGATTCACTTTCGCCGTGCCATAGGTGTTTACGTAGAGGCTCACCGGCTCTGCCACGCCGATTGCATATGCCACTTGCACCAGCGCTTCCTCGGCAAGGCCTGAAGCAACGATGTTCTTCGCTATGTGGCGTGCCGCATAGGCTGCCGAGCGGTCGACTTTCGACGGGTCTTTGCCAGAGAATGCGCCGCCGCCGTGCGCTCCGCGGCCGCCGTAAGTATCGACGATTATTTTGCGGCCGGTCAGTCCCGTATCGCCGTGAGGGCCTCCGATTACGAACTTGCCCGTAGGATTCACGTGCAGTATCAGCTTGTCGTCGAACATTGCCTGTATATGTTCCGGCAATTTGGCAATCACCCGGGGAAGCAACACCGTCTCCACATCCTTGCGTATCACTTCGAGCATCTTGCGGTCGGCAGCGTCCTGCGTCTCTTCCGAGCCGTCGGCAGGCGATATGAATTCGTCGTGCTGCGTACTGACAACGATGGTATGGATACGCACAGGACGGTTGTCCTCATCGTACTCCACAGTCACTTGGCTCTTTGAGTCGGGACGGAGATAGGGCATCAGCCTGCCTTCGCGGCGTATGGCCGACAGTTCGCGCAGTATGAGGTGGGCGAGGTCGAGCGTCAGCGGCATATAGTTTTCCGTCTCGTTGCAGGCGTAGCCGAACATCATTCCCTGGTCGCCGGCTCCCTGCTCGTCGGCGTTCTCGCGTTCCACGCCGCGGTTGATGTCGGGCGATTGCTCATGGATAGCGGAAAGCACGCCGCACGATTCGCCGTCGAACTTGTACTCGCTCTTGTTGTAGCCTATTCCGTTAATCACACGCCGCGCGGTCTCCATCAGGTCGATGTAGGCTTCCGACTTCACCTCGCCGGCAATCACCACCTGTCCAGTGGTCACAAGCGTCTCGCACGCCACTTTCGACTCCGGGTCGTAGGCGAGCAATTTGTCAACGATGGCATCGGAAATCTGGTCAGCCACTTTGTCGGGATGACCTTCCGAAACCGATTCAGAAGTAAACAGATAATTCATCTTTCCAATTTGTTTTTAAAGTGGAAAAGCTAAATTCCGGGAAAATCTGAGGGATGAAATTCGCAGTTTTAGCATTTTTTTCCGTGGTTGCAAGCAGCCAAATTTTTCCACAAGGTTAATAAATATGTTTTCGGGTGCAAAGTTATAGCGTTTCCGTCAAAACTCATCACCGCAAAGGTGAAAAGTTGCAAATGGGCCATATTATTCCTACCTTTGCACCCCGTTTTTGGAAAATACACAAATTCAAAAACCTTTATTTTATGATAATCATATTGTCCTTGCTTTTCGGAAGCATAGCCATTGGTTGCATATGCAAAAACATAAAAGCGCTGAAAGCATTCAGCGACAAGGTTTCGATAACCATCCTGCTGCTTTTGCTGACTTTGGGATTGTCGGTAGGCTCGCAAGATTCCGTAACCGGCAATTTGCTCAATCTCGGATTCATTGCTTTGGCAATCGCCGTAGCCTGTGTGGCAGGAAGCGTACTTTTCACCTACGGCATATCGCGGTTAGCGGAAAGGAGGCGGAAATGAAATGGATTATCACCGTAATAGCAGTATTCTGCACCGGCATACTTGCCGGATGCTCAGGAATTATCCCGCATAGCTGGTCTTCATCGGATATTTCCACTATCATTCTCTACATATTAGTGGTACAAGTAGGCTTAAGCATCGGAATGTCAGGCAACCTTATGAAGATAGCCAAAGAGACGAATCTCACGACAATCCTCGTACCGGCTTGCACCGTCGTAGGCTCGCTTGCGTTTGCCGCCATGCTAAGTTTGTTTCTGAAAGGGTTCAGTGCCACCGAATGTATGGCACTCGGCAGCGGATTCGGATATTATTCACTGTCGTCAGTGCTGATTTCCGAAATAAAGGAGCCACTTGTAGGGGCGCAGAAAGCCGCGGAATTAGGCATACTGGCACTACTTGCCAATATCTTCCGCGAGCTGATAGCAATCAGTATGACACCTTATCTCCGCAGAACTTTCGGTAGACTCTCACCAGTATCGGCCGCCGGTGTGACCTCGATGGACGTATTGCTTCCTACCATCGTGAAATATTCTGGGAAAGAGACTATGCCGGCCGCATTAGTCAACGGAATAGCCCTTGAGATTCTGACGCCACTGTTGGTCTGCTATTTCGCGTCAATCTAAGAATAGCACCTATTCATTAACCATTTTAGTGTGAATTATACAGACCGTTTGTAAAACTTTGCTATTTCTCCGCAATTAATGGCTGCTGTGGCGCAGTTTTTGCCTCCCTGATTGTTTATACAAGAAAAGGAGAGAGAAATATGAGAAGTTTTAGGTTTGTAGCACTTGCCGTGCTGATAAGCATGGCCGTGCAGACACAGTTTCTTCATGCCCACGAAGTAACAGAGGAAGAAGAAAAAGCGATACAGGAACAACTCGACAGCATCATGCACACGGAAGCCGTCAAAGCCATAAACGACACTGCCTTCACAATCGAGGCAAGCCGTGTGACATTCCGGACAGGTTACACCGCGAACGTGACACCAAGCACTAATTTCATAACCGTCAACAAGAACAAGGCATCCGTGCAGACGGCTTTCAATGTCCCCATAAGCGGACCGAACGGCATGGGCGGGGTTACGGTCGAAGGCACTGTAACAAACTACCGTGTCACTACCGATAAAAAGAGCGGCGACACGATGGTCTCGATGTCAATAATGGGCGTGGGCATATCCGCCACCGCCAACATCCGGCTTTTCAAGGACTGCAACAAGGCCACTGCCGAGATTATGCCCGATTTCAATTCCGACAACCTGCGGCTGTCAGGAATATTGCTGCCACCGGAAAGGAGCACCGTGTTCAAAGGACGGAGCTTATAATCTACAATCATTTTTAAATTCTACAACGTATGAAAAAATTGTTTTTATTTACTATTCCATTGGTGTTACTGGCATCGTGCGAGAAAGACCCGGATATGGAAAATCTTGACGGCGACCTTGCCGTCTATACCGACTATGCGCCGGATGCCGACTTCGGCTCGTTCGACACATACTACCTGCCCGACAGCATCCTTGAAGTCAACGGCAACCGCGCCACATTCTGGAAAGACGAGAATTCAGACAAGATAATATCGGAAATAGAGTCAGAAATGAATGATAAAGGATACACAAGAACCGGTGACAAGGAAACGGCCTCATTAGGAATACAAGTGTCCTACCTCGCAGAAAACAACCGCGTCATTGTGGACGGCGGAGGGTGGTATCCCGGCTGGTGGGACTACAGTTTCTGGGGTCCGTGGTGGGGAGGATGGTATTACCCATACACCGTATCCTACACATACAGCTACGCCACCCACTCGCTGATGATAGAAATGGCGGATCTCCAGAAGAAAAACGACGGAGAAACAAAAAACAGGCTACCGATAATCTGGTTCGGCGAGGCTTACGGTTTCCGCTACGGCAACAACCGCTATGACATGAACTTAATATTGGACGGGATAGATCAGGCATTCAGGCAGTCGGATTATCTCGGCAAAAACAAATAGGAGGAAACAAAATATGGGAACTATATTTCAAAAATACGGAAAAACAATAGTCCTGCTACTTGCCGCAACCGTTTTGACAATTCCGGCCTCGGCAAGAAAATATGCAGACGACATGCACGTGATAATCGACTGGCAAATGAATGCGCCGCTCAATTCCGGCTTCACAAGCGGAATAAGCGGTTGGGGAATGAATTTTGAGGGGCTTTTCGACGTGACACCGAATTTCACCGTCGGCGCGTTCGTGAATTTCCATACCAACCACGAATATTTCGGCAGGCAGGCCATTCCGCTGTCTCCCACAGAAACATTGACAACCGACCGCCAGAATTCGGCATTCCAACTGCCATTCGGATTGTCAGGCGCAGTAAACTTCGTAGACCACGGACGTTTTATCCCTTATTTCGGAGTCAAGACGGGAGCAATGTTCGCGCGCAACACCTCGTACTACAATGTTTATTATGCCCAAGACAAAAGCTGGGGCTACTACGTGTCGCCGGAAATAGGCATCCGGATTTATCCTGCAAAAACGAGACATTTCGGATTCCACGTCGCAGGTTTCTACAATTTTGCCACCAACAAGTCGCAAGTGCTCTCCACCGGCATCGACAATCAAAGCAACATCGGATTCCGTGTCGGCGTGTTTTTCTGACAAGCAGACGGGTTTAAATCTTTCATAAGGCCAACGGCGGATTGCGGATTCTTTCCGGTAATCCGCCGTTATGTTTTTAAACATCCGCCTGTATGTGCCTGCATTCTCCGCATTTGCTTAAATTTGCTGAAAAATAAAAACATCAAGATATGGATTTCGACAAAATAATTGACAGGAAGAATACCGACTGCGTCAAATATGACGGACTGCGCCAAAATTTCGGCCGTGACGATTTATTGCCACTATGGATTGCCGATATGGATTTTGAAGTATGCCCGGCCATTTACGAGGCTATTGAAAAGCGTGTCAATCATAAAATATACGGTTATCCAATAGCCCGCGACTGCTATTGGGACTCCATCACCGGATGGCTTGCCCGCCGCCACGGCTTTGCTGTAAAGCGCGACGAACTTTGCTACATTCCGGGTATTGTCCGCGGAATAGGCTACGTGGTGAACTATTTCACCTCTCCGGGCGACAAGGTGCTGATTCAGGAGCCTGTCTACCATCCATTCAAGAACGTGGTGGAAGGCAACGGACGAATTGTCATAAACAACCAGCTTCACTACTCCGGCGGGACGCTTACAATGGATTTCGACGATTTGGAATCCAAGATAAAAGCGGAAAAGCCGAAAATGATGATTCTTTGCAACCCGCACAATCCCGGAGGAATAGTATGGAAAAAAGAAGACCTGCAAAAAGTGGCCCATATCTGCGCTTCAAACAATGTAATCATAATAAGCGATGAGATCCACGCCGACATCGAGCTGTTCGGCAACCGGTACACACCATTCGCCACCGTGTCGGAAGAGGCGGCCATGAACAGCATCGTGCTCGGCGCACCGTCGAAGACATTCAACATACCGGGGCTGGTAAGCTCGTGGTGCGTGATAAAGAATCCTGCCATACGCAAAGGGTTCTTCAAATGGATGGAAGTGAACGAGTTCAGCTCTCCCACGATGTTCGTCACCCTTGCCACGGAAGCGGCATATACAAAAGGAGAAGCATGGCTTGACGAATTGCTGAAATACTTGGAAAGCAACATCCTTTTTGTCGAAAAATATCTTGAAGACAACATACCGGAAATCAAACCTCTGCGCCCACAAGCGTCGTTCCTGATGTGGCTCGACTGCTCGGCCACAGGGCTGAAAGGGCTGCGTCTGGATGATTTGTTCATTTCTAAAGCCCACCTTGCGCTCAACGACGGCGAAATGTTCGGCCCCGGAGGAGAATACCACATGCGCCTCAACGTGGCATGTCCGCGCAAAGTCCTCGAAAAAGCACTGTCACAACTTAAAGAGGCGGTAAGACAATAAGATTTCACTACATTTACAGAATGTCGGATGCGTCTCGGCAATACAAATTCTGAAATATGTACCTTTGTACCGTATAAACAAGCGTCAAAATGAAGAAATTCATA
>URQP01000014.1 GCA_900550025.1 uncultured Porphyromonadaceae bacterium
GTTTGATTTACAAATAAGTTGGGCAGACGTAAACGGACAGCAATCGTATTCAAATATAATTCAAATATAATATGGACACATTCTTAGGAGTAGTTGTCGGTATTCTGTCTCTTTCGGTTGCAGTTTTTGTTGGAACTCAAATATATCAATCATTTACATTGAAAAGAGATAAAAAAGAGCAAGTGCTAAAATTGGTATTTGGCGATAACAATATTGAAATTTTAAATAGATAGTAATATGAATTATTGGTTGTATCAAGAAGCTCTCAAAAAGATGAAAGACTTTAAAAGGGTTGTTGTCTTTGAATACAATGATAGTGAGGGTAATTTCAATGCAAATTATGGGACAAGCGAAGAGAACACTCACGGTTATAGAACCATTTGTGAAACTACTTATGGTATATGGAATCCTTTTTATAGGATGTTGATTAGAAGATATGATTTTGAAACAGACAATCGACCAAGTTTTGATTCAATACAAAAAGAATGGGAAGACTACCTGCTCTTATTGAAAGATATTGATTATTACAAGGCAGAAGAGGAAAGGATTAAAGAAGATATGAAGAAAGCTACGAATGGGTAAGTATTTAGCATTCGTAGCTAATACTTGTTTTATTTAACAAGCCTATTTGTTATTTTGGCATTAAAAGCATTATGGATTATTGGAGTGCAATCGTTGGTGTTTTATCATTACTTGTCACCGTCCTTATCGGCTGGCAGGTGATAAATGTGTGGGAGGTACATAAAAAGATTAGCTACTTAGAAGAATTCTGCAACGATTTACAAGATAAATGCGCAAAAGTTTCCACACGATGTTCTAAGATTGAAGAATCAGTTCTGCAAAAGGAGAAGAATTTGAAAAAACATATCGAGGAGAAAATTCACCATGAACGTATTGTATTCGGACTTTTACGGCAATATTTGGAATTATTCAACAATCCAAATGCAGATGATGAACAATCTTTTAAGTCCTATTGCAGAATAGCAGAATCAGCGAATAAATTGGAAGAATGGAGGTTTCGAGATGAGGCTTTGGATAGGGCTATGATAATATATCACAAAATTGATACGTCAAATATAAAAGCTGACGATGATTTCTATAAGCGGGTTAAGCCTATGCTGGATGATATATATACTGATGATGCAAAAGAACTAAAAGATTTCATCAAAATATATAAAATCAATTGAATATGTAATAATGTGCGTGCTACGGCTGCTGCGGAATCGACGGAGAAGAAAGAGGCATAGCCCGGTACAGGATAGTCAGGATGGACGAAAGATAAAATAATTGAGTGAAGTATTTCTCCATACCAAAAGCAGATGATAGTTCACGATAATTTTATTTATTATTGATAAATTAATAGTTTTAATTAGTTCGCACTTTAATTTATATCTAATTTTGTGACGGAACAAGACTGTCGAATGCCCGGAAATGAAAGAATATAGAATTTTTGTATCAAACTTAGCAAAAAGTGAAGAAAACAGGGTGTTTCTCAATTCTGATGAGAAACACGCATTGGTGGTTCTTGTAAATCTTTTCAGACAAGCTGTTGATGTTGTCCGTATTTTTGCAGGATGCCTGTGCGAGCATATAGGCAACGAGCCTGAATACATTGAAGCCATCAGTGAGTTTATCGAAAGGAAAGGCAAAGTCCGTATCTTGTTGAACAACTACGACGAAAAACTCGTGTTAAATTCAAATCTATTCAAGAGGCTTGCATTTTATGTATCAGAGGGATATGACATTCAGGTGAAAAGGACATTGGCACATCCTTTTTTGTCAAAAGACCCGGAAAAAAAAGAAGTGCATTTCACCGTGTCAGATGAAAAAGGCTATCGGATTGAGACAAATATTGAGGAAAGAACTGCTGAATGCAATTTCAACAATCCTCTTCTGGCAAGAGGAATCGCAGGTTTCTTCGACAGGATATTTGATAATCCGGAATCGGTAAGCATCGACATAAACTCTTTGTTCAATGGAACTAAATGATTTTTCGTCAATTATCGAAATAGGGGTTACATTGAACATTGCATTTGTAGCCATTGAGTATGTGAAGTCATACACAAAGATTCTATGCAATCAAGTCTTTAAACTCCAGCACTGCATAGAATCTTCATTTAATGAATGCCTTAAAGTTCTTGTCGATGAGGAAACGCTCGCCCATATCCAGCCGAATAAAATAGGCGATAACAAGAACACGAACAATTTAATAGAGAAAGCAAAGCGCACGCGGGAAATCCTCAAAAAAGACATAGATACGGAAAAGTCGAAATTCGGTGAAAGGATTGAGGGTGTCTGTGAAGCTAAAAACGTGTCAGCCATAAGCCTTTGGCTGTTCTTTTACGGATTGACTGGTCTGTTTTTATGTGGATTAAGCATAGATATTACTTCAAAGCATTTATTTTGGGGCATACTTACGTTGTCTACCGCCCTGTATGCGATAATAGGGTGGCTTACAAAGCCGAACAACAAAGCTGTTTGGCGAGATTATTCGACGTTAAGGCATTCTATTATGTGGTATTGCATCTTGCTTACAGCTGATGTCGTGCTTACTGTGTGCCTTAGAGATTGTGCAATCGTTATTATGCCGTATGTTTGGCCTATTTCTTTATTATTAGGGCTTGGTCTGATGTATTCCAATTTTATAGCATCAGTTGTGAAAGTGTGGAGCAAGGCCGGGGAAATAAGGAAAGAGATTGTATCTGCTTCGGAAAACTTGAAAGTAAAATGTTCCGAATTGCAAAAAGATGTGGACAAACTTATTAGTGTGAACGAGCTTTGCGCACAATTGGAAGTGGAATGAATCTCTATACCAGTGGCTTATCCGTCTGCTTATGTCGAGTTGCGAAAAACAAGTTTCTAATGGACTCAAAATCTGTCAAAGCGTTGTCATAAGCGGAATCAGGGTGGGTGTTCGGATTGGAAAGATAGGCGAAATAGATTTTGAGGAACAACTTCCTTTTCTTGTATCTTTGTATCTGCTTAATAATGTTTCCCATACGATGTTTTCTTGCAAATATTCATAAAACGGCATATTTATTCAAAATTGTTTAACACAGATTTTATGAAACAGTTGATTTTAATCATTGCGGCATTCTTGCCGCTGTTGGTCTCGGCACAAAGTGCGGGGCAGGGCGTGGAAAAACGCCAAAGCAAAATGGATTTGTTTGTTTCCCAGACAGGCAAAATTGTTAAACTTACGGATTATAAGACAGAGGGCCTTTCTGGCGGATTTGCATTCGTTTCAACCAAGTCTGATTGCTGTGTGAGAAAAGTGGAAAGTGGGGGAGATGTCAAATATTTTTACCGTATTGAAAAGAAGAATAAGGAAAACAATGGCTCTGTCGCTTATATCGAATATGCGGATTTGTTGGAAGTAATAAGGGCTGTTGAGAAAATGATTGGTGAAATGGATGCAGATATTTTGTCAAAGCCGGATTATTTGGAAAATACTTTTAAAACGGTTGACTATTTTATAGTAGGATATTCCGTGGAAAAGAAAGATATAAGCTGGTTTATAAGGCTGGAGGAATATGGATATGACAAATATCTGCGCTTTCAGGATAAAGGAAAGGACGGCGGGGCGTACATCCTCGACAACTTCAAGAAAGCTGCGGCTATGATTGAGGAGATGATGAGGCAGGACGGAACGAATGCTGGATAAGCAACTGTGCATTGAAAGATTAAAAGGAAATGGAGAGAGCCGCCTTTTCTGACGGCTCTTTTTTTGTTTAACTGTTATGCCCCAACAGCCATTCCGCCGCCTCGTTAACAGCCCTTGCCGCCTCCAGTGCCGTGCATTGGTCAACCCACTCGACGGAATCTATGCCGCCGTCATTCACCACCCCGACGAAGCGCGGACGGACATTGCGCCGTATCACACGCACGCCGTTGCGGTCGATGAGGTCGTATGCCGCACGCTCCGCG
The DNA here is from genome assembly GCA_900550025.1 of uncultured Porphyromonadaceae bacterium. Classification (GTDB taxonomy): domain Bacteria; phylum Bacteroidota; class Bacteroidia; order Bacteroidales; family Muribaculaceae; genus Limisoma; species Limisoma gallistercoris. The sequence goes on from URQP01000014.1 coordinate 3,928, forward strand.
TCGCAGTTGCAGATTGAGAACTCCGGCATCATATCCGCCTCCGATGACGAGGCCAGTATGCCGCCGCACAATGGGCATACGTGGGCATATATGCCGTTGCCCAGATTTGTAATCCTTGTTACTTTCATTTTTTTTCTGTTTGGGAAAATGCCCCGCGTCCGCGACGGGACACGGGGCTGTTGTCTGCTCTTTGCAACTATGATACATCAAAATGTTGCCACTTGCAATTCCTGCGTTATCTTCCGTATGCACCCTGCTATTTTTTCATATTGCATACGCCCTGCATTTCGACGGCCTGTTAAGTACTGATTGAGCTGAGCATAATTTATTCCTGACATTTCAGCTATCTTTTTTGTGTTGAAACAGTTGAAATAATCAAAAAATGAGCGCAAGTCATATTTGTACTCAAAATCGTATTCAGGCAATGGCTTACCCTCGTTCCTGTATTCCTCGCTCATCAACCGGTACGATTCGCGGAAGCTGTCAATAGCCTCTTCAGATGTTTTACCCATCCCGACAGCACCGAAGTCTTTTGAATCGTCTTCAATATAACAACTGAAAGAACCGTCGGAAGCCATTTCTACTGTAACTATAAGTTTTTCTTTGCCCATAATTAAACAAGTTACGTTGCTACAAGCCTTGAAATTATGCAAACGCACACCTCGTAGCAGGGCAGAATTGCCCGGACAATTATTGTCCGAGCATCCTGCGTCTAAGTTTCCGTTCAAGTCCTTTGCCGAGTTCTTGGGATTCGTGTCGCGGTATGGCGACTTTATTTCCAGTTATCGGGCTGAACCAAACATCGTGTTCGCTTCCGTGACGAACTAAACGGCATCCTGCCGTTTTTAACTCCTGTACGAATTGTTTCGTTTTCATAATTTCAAAGAGCTTTAACAACGTCACAAAGGTATATAAAAATATAGCACAAACCAAATTTTATGCCATATTTCTTTATTAATTGTGTGATTTTAACATTCGTGTGGGAGTTATTATTCTATAAGTGATACCAATTCCTTTTTTATGTCGTCGTCGATTTCACGGTAGCGGGCGAACGCCTTGCTGCCCTCCTTGTGTCCCGACAATGCCCCCACAAGATTGGGGTCTTTAACCTGCTTGTAGATGTTGCCGATGAACGTGCGCCGGGCAAGATGGCTGCTCGCAAGCTCGTTGATGGGACGCTTCACCTCCTCGCCTGTCACCGTGTCGAGAACCGTCACGAGCCTTGTCACGCCGCAAAGCGTGAAAATCTCCTTTATGGCCTCGTTGTACTTCTGCTGTGATATGAAAGGGAAAAGCCGCCCTGTCTTGTCAACGCCTTTGTATTTCTCCACCAACGCCTTTGCCCTTTCGTTCAACGGAACTCTGACGGTTTCGGGACGCTCGCCCTTGGTCTTTCTCGGTATGTATTCCACCGCTCCGCCTATGATGCTTTCATCCGTCAGGCTGTAAAGGTCGCTCACCCTGCAACCGATGCAGCAGTGGAACACGAAGATGTCCCTCTGCACCGCCAGCGCGGGACGTTTCGACAAGTCCGCCTCCGCTATCATATTCCTTTCCTCCGTGGTGATGTAGTACGGCGTGCCGTACCGCTCCGCCTTGATGTGGTAGTCGGTGAAAGGGTCGGGCGTGCCGTTCTTCTTCGCGCTCCAGTGCGAGAATGCCCGCAGCTTCTTCATTATGCAGCTTATCACGTTGCCGCCCCTCTCCTTTGCCGCCCTCGTGTCCTTGCCTACGGCGGCAAGCACCGCGCCGTATGTCTCCGGGTATCTTTCCGCCAGCCTATGCTCGTCTTTCAGGAAACGCTCGAATTTTTCAAGGAAAGCGGGTGTGAACGTGCCGAAGTCCAAAGTGAAAGAATTGTCGGCGGTGAGCCGTGTGAACGCCTGATAGCGCAGCAATGAATTTTTCAGGACTTTATAATGCGCGGTGTATTCTCCTGATTCCTTTTTCTTGCACAGGTATTCGTCGAATTGCCTGAAGAAATCTTTTCCATCCTCTGACTTGTCCTCTTTTTCTCCGTACACGTATATCTCCAGTATCTCGCTTGTCAGCCCCTCGTGCTTGTGCGCCTCGTATGCCTCCGTTATCCGCTCTTTCATAGCGGCTATCTCCGAAGCTATGCGCGCCTTTTCCCGGTCGTCGAACACGGCACGCTTGCGGATGCACTCGTTTTTTTCGTCCCACAACGCCACAGGCACTTCAATGCCGCTCTTGATGAAAAACTGCACGTTCCTGCCGTCGGACAGCCTGAACCTAACCTTAGCCGTCTTCGCTGTTGACCTCACCATCGCCTTTACCGTCGCCATAATGTAATATGTTAAGTTTACCGATTAATTATGTTTAGCATACGTTCAAGTCCCACTCTGTTTTTGAACGGAACAGTCCAAATTCATACGTTCAAGTCCCGTAGGACAACGAAAAAACCGTTGTGCAAATGTAGAAAATCTGCACAACATCTCCGAATTTTTATGTTATTTTATGATATTCCGTGTTATCTGTGATTCTTGCAAAACGCTGTGATACAATAGCATTTTTGATAACATACGGTAACATTGGAAATTGTTGCTTATGATTCTTCCTGGACAACTTGGAAAATCGCTGACTTCTGAAGTCGGCGATTTTTTGTTTTTCGGCCTGTACAACATCGTTCCGCATAATCTCTGATGCGTCTGCCAATCTACATTTATTTCAACTTTTAGTCAGGGAAATAATGCCGTAAGTGTCTGATTTTAAAAGATAGTATTTATATTTGTAAAGCATAAAATTATATTTAATTTAATTTTTTATGAAAAAACTATTGATTTGCTCTGCTGTATTGTTGCAGAGTTTGTGTGCGGGGACATATGCCCAGCAAAATTTTAGTGGAGGGACTGGAACTGAGTCCGATCCATATCTTGTGAGTAAACTTGCTGATTTACAGCAAATTTCGGGGGGTAATTACTCAGGTGTGTTTTTTGCGCTTTCGGGTGATTTAGATCTGCAAGGTGCTGAACTCGAAGCGATTGGTAACCATTTCAATCCGTTTGGGGGAACATTTGATGGTAAAGGTTTCCAGTTGTCTAATTTTAAAGTTGTCGGTAATGATGGCGATTATGGTGTCGGGCTGTTTGGGTCTGTCGGTGAAGATGCAGTTGTCAAGAATCTCAATATAAGCGGTTGTACCGTTGATGGTAATGGCAATATCAACTATATGGGAGTCCTGGCCGGTAGCAACAAAGGGTGTATTGAAAATTGCACGGTAGATGGCAATGTTTCCGGTTATCGTTATATCGGAGGAGTTGTCGGAAACAATACTGGAACAATTAAAGATTGTACTTTTTTAGGTTCTGTTGATGGACAATGGTTTGTTGGCGGTATTGCCGGTTATATGGATTATCCAGGCAGCATAACATTGTCTGATAATAAGGGGCAGATTACTGCGGTGAAACATGTAGGTGGTATTGTCGGCTCCGCTAATGGGAGTACTTTAGGAACAACTTCTGTCTCATTGTGCTATAATACGGGAATTGTAACTATGACAGGTGGTGACGACGGCTCTTATGAGACGATGGCTGCCGCTGGTGGTATAGTTGGTTATAGCTATCTTGCGGTAGTGGAGCAATGCTTTAATAAGGGGTTGGTTCAAAGTGATAATTTCAATCCATATGTAGGAGGTGTTGTCGGAAATAATATGGATGCTACCGTGGCCGACTGTTATAACACGTGGACCGTTACCGGTACTAACGGTGCTATGGTAGGCGGTGTTGCTGGAATAAATAAAGGAGAAAAGAGTGTGATACGGAATTGTTACAACACTGCAAAGGTGTTTTCCGATTCCTGCAGAGGGGAAATTTGCCCGGCGGAAGAGAATGTTGGTTCCGTAGAGAATTGTTATTTCGATGTGCAGACGGCATCGGTCAGTGGCTCTGAGGGATATGCTACTTTGACGCGCGATATGGTTTCCGTTTCCGGACTGGATGGATTTGATGCGGGGAAATGGGTGTTTGCCGACGGTCTTTATCCACGTTTGAAAGGTCTTGAAAACGTTTTGGAGGCTAAATTGATGGCATCGGCTGTAATCTGCTACGCTAATGAGTATGGCGACAATTTCGACCGTTTGTCGTTTGTTACATCCGATTTCAAGCTTGGTGCTGCTGATGGTGTGGTTTGGAGTTCCGACAATGCGGCAGTGGAGATTGATGGAGGTAATGCCGTTGTGACACGTTCCGTTGACGGCGATGTCGATGTTTCTCTTACTGCGGAGATTGAAGGATTGCGTAAAATCATTCCGGTTGTTATTGTGGCCGACTTGAAAGGCACAGGGACGGAAACAGACCCGTTCCTGATTGAAAACCAGAATCAACTCAGGTATATATCATCGTCTGTCGCTTCGGGTGTGACATATCAGGGGCAATATATAAAACTTGTGAATGATGTGGATTTGGGTGGCGAGAACAATCCTTTCTCGCCTATCGGTACTAATGACGGATATTACTTCTTTGAAGGTGATTTTGACGGAAATGGCAAAACTGTCTACAATCTTTATATAAATCTTCCGAATGATATGTATGTCGGATTGTTCGGACGGTTGGGAGAGACGGCTGTGGTTAAGAATCTGACTGTCGGTTCCGGATATGTGAATGGCAGTGGAAATGTCGGCGCGGTTGTCGGCCAGTCTGCTGGACAGGTATATAATTGCGGCAATTACGCTGAGGTTACCGGAACATCAGCAGTTGGTGGTGTAGTGGGTGTCATAGGCTATGGCGCGACAGGCGAACTGTCTAACTGTTTCAATGTCGGGAATGTTTCTTCGCAGCGAGGCAGTGTGGGCGGAATAGCAGGAACTGTCAGCTACATCTCAAAAATAACTCACTGTTTCAACTCTGGAAAAGTCACGGATCTTGCTACAGGAAGAAACCCGGGACAGGCTGGCGGTATAGTGGCATATACCACTGTGCCGGTTGAGTACTGCTATAATGCGGGAATTATTTCCGACCTTTCCGACGATGAAAGCCGTTCTATGGCCGGTGGCATTGCAGGCCGTACTCTCGGCTCTTCGGATGTGCCTGTGATAATCGGCAACTGTATCAACTCCGGGGCTGTATCAACGGCTACAGGGTTGCAGTGCAATCCGGTTGCTGGTGTTGTTGATAATGAAGGTGACGAGATAAGAGGATGCTATTACGACTCTCAGGCAATGCCGGGAGACTATGAAAACGGTTTGGCTGTCGCTACTAAAGACTTTACGGACGCTTCTTCTGTCAGTGAATTGTCGTCTGAGCAATGGACGGTATATAGCGATTCTTACCCTGTATTGAAATGTTTTGAAGGCATGGAGGTCGCAAAATTTGCGTCGGCGGCTTTGTTCCTTGCAGACGGTGATGATTACACTTCTGTTAAAAACAATTTCAGTTTGACCGGAATTGACGGTGTTAATTGGGTTGTTTCTCCATACTATGCTTTAGAAGCGCAAGGCACGGAAGTTACTGTCAATCGCAGAGTGGAAGATACGGAGTGCCGTATAGGCGCTTTCTTGGGCGATACTGCTGTGAAAGAGTTCAGCATTCTGCTGAAAGCTGCTGAAAGCGGTGTCTGCCCTTTGTCGGATGACGCTGTTTCTGTTTCAGTGTCGGGTAATAATCTGATTATAAGGAATGCTATGGGGGCTGCTGTTTCGGTATACGATCTTTTCGGACGTTGTGTCTCGTCATTTGAGGCTGGTAGCAATGCGGAAATCGTAGCTCTGAACGTGAAAGGTGTGTTCGTGGTAAAATGCGGCGACTATGTGGCAAAAATAGTTTTGTAAGATTGCTATAAATAGGAAAAGGGGCTGGCTAAAAAGTCAAGAGACTTGTAGTCAGTCTCTTTTTGTGTAAGGAAAATATTGGTATTTGGTTTAACGTTAGTTCGATATTCCTAAGCTTGGGGCTTGTGCATAATAAAGAAGGTGCGCTTTTTGACACACCTTCTCTTGCTGTAGCGGGATCGAGAATTGAACTCGAGACCTCCGGGTTATGAATCCGACGCTCTAACCAACTGAGCTATCCCGCCGTTTTGCGAGTGCAAAGATAGGACTAATATTTTGATTGTGCAAGTATGGGGCGGTATAAATTTGTGAAAAATTTTAGTTACATTTGTAATTACGAATCTGTGAAGGAATAATCAAATCGGAATCAATATGGAATCTACAGATAAAGAAGTGTGCAACATACTGGCGGATGTAGCTGTGGCTCACGGAGTAAGGAGTGTTGTCATTTCTCCGGGCTCGCGTAACGCGCCTTTGATTGTGGCGTTAGCTCGTCGTGCGGAAATCCGCAAATATGTGATTGTCGATGAGCGGAGCGCGGCATTTGCCGCTTTGGGTATGTCGCAGCAGCTTGGCGAGCCGGTTATGCTTGTTTGCACGTCGGGTACGGCCGTGCTTAATTATGCTCCTGCAATTGCTGAGGCTTATTATCAGAAACTTCCTTTGATTGTGGTTTCTGCCGACCGGCCGAAAGAATGGATTGATCAGGATGACAGCCAGACCATACGCCAGTTTGAAGTGTTGTCGCAGTTTGTGAAGAAGAGTTATGACATTCCGGCGCGGTGCGACGATGATACGGCACGGTGGTATGCCAACCGTATCGTCAATGATGCGATGATAGAGGCTCTTTCAGGGCGCAGGGCTCCGGTGCATATAAATGTGCAGCTCGACGAGCCGTTGGCAAGACTGTCGGAATATGCCGGAAGCCAACGGATTATAGAGACGGTTTTACCGTCGCAGTCATTGTCAGATGATGATATGAATGCGTTATTGGACGAGGCTGGGAATAAGAATATATTGGTGATAGCCGGTTTCGGCGGGAAAGATTCTGAGCTCGAATATGGGTTGGACAAGCTTGCGTCGCTGCCTAATGTCGCTGTTCTGACCGAGACGATTGCCAATTTGCATTCTGATAAGTTTATTAAGGCTGTCGACCGTACTTTGCTTGCGATGGAACGCGGGACGGAGGATTCTTATAAACCGGATTTGCTCATAACAGTCGGCGGGGCAATCGTTTCAAGAATTGTAAAAACTTTTTTGAGGAAACATAAGGCTACCCGGCAGTGGTATGTAGGCGTGTCCGAGACTACGGTTGACTGTATGCAGACACTGACCAAAAGAATCCATGTCGAGCCGGGCGCATTTTTCCGTCAGTTTGCCGATTTATATGTATCTAAGGCTACCGGTTCAAATTATGCAGAAAAATGGTATGCGCTTGCCGATAGAGGAAAGCTCCGCCATTGCAGATATTTGGATTCAGCCGGGTGGAGCGATTTAAAGGCATTTTCGAAAATCATTCCGTCGTTGCCTGATAGTTGCCGTGTGCAACTGTCTAACGGCACTACCATACGCTATGCCCAATTGTTCGGCGATTTGTTCCGGCAGGAGAGCTTTTGCAACCGTGGAGTTTCTGGAATAGACGGTTCCACATCTACAGCCTTGGGCGCGTCGTTGGCTTACGATGGAACTACCGTGTTGATTACCGGCGATATGAGTTTCAGCTACGATTTGTCGGGATTGGCCTCGCAGTACAATTCTCCGCGGCTGAAAATCATTGTCATGTGTAATGGCGGCGGTGGAATATTCCGCTTCATAAAAAGTACTTCCGTATTGCCCGAACTGGAGCGGTATTTCGAAGTCGGCCGTGCCATTCCTGTTGACAAATATGCCGGCGCTTTCGGTTTCAAGTATTTTGAGGCGTGCTCGGAGGATGAGTTGGGTTGTGTGCTGCCTGAATTCTGGAGTTATGAGGAAAAAGCGGCGGTTCTTGCTGTGAAGACGGATAATGTGCGTAGTGCGGAAACATTAAGGAATTATTTCAGAAGAGAAAAATAAATCAGAAATATGGAAAAAAGAGTTTGGAAACCGATAAAAGAATATACGGATATTCTTTTCGAACAATACAAAGGTATTGCAAAGATAACGATTAATCGTCCGGAGGTGTATAACGCTTTCCGGCCGTTGACTAACACGGAGATGCTCGACGCTTTCGGCATTTGCCGTGAACGTGGCGACATCCGTGTCATTGTGCTTACCGGTGCGGGCGACAAGGCTTTTTGCTCCGGTGGCGACCAGAATTACAAGACGCATGGCGGCTATCGCGACAGCGACGGAGTGCCTCGTCTGAATGTGCTTGATTTGCATAAGATGATACGCTCAATCCCTAAGCCTGTCATAGCGATGGTCAACGGCTATGCCATCGGCGGCGGTAACGTGCTTAATGTGGTGTGCGATTTGTCGATAGCGTCGGAAAACGCGCGTTTCGGACAGACAGGTCCTAAGGTGGGCAGTTTCGACGGCGGTTTCGGCTCATCTTATCTGGCAAGGTGTGTCGGGCAGAAGAAGACGCGCGAGATTTGGTATCTGTGCCGCCAGTACACGGCAAAGGAAGCCGAGGAGATGGGTATGATTAATAAGGTGGTGGCGTTCGACCGTCTGGAGGATGAGACTGTTGAATGGTGCGAGACGATTATGAAGCGCAGTCCGTTTGCCATCCGTATGATTAAGCGTTGCCTCAACGCCGAACTCGACGGTCAGCGCGGATTGATGGAACTGGCGGGCGATGCCACGTTGATGTATTACCTTATGGACGAGGCGCAGGAGGGCAAGAACGCTTTCTTGGAGAAGCGTGACCCTGATTTTGAGCAGTTTCCTAAATTCCCGGGATAGGCGATGAAGGCGAGATATTGCCGGTATGTGCTGAAATTCAAGCAACCGGCAGGTACGTCGCGCGGCGTGCTTCATGAAAAGGAAACCTATTTTTTGCGGTTGGAGGATGAGAATGCGCCCGGTGTTTACGGCATTGGAGAATGTGCCGTGTTCCGTGGGCTTTCGGCTGACGACGTGCCGGGGTATGAGAACAAGCTGAAGGAGCTTTGTGCGAATATCGGGCGTGACGAGGCTACGGATTTGCAATGCTTTCCGTCGATAATGTTCGGCTTGCAGACTGCAATCTACGACATCTCTAACGGCGGGCGGATGTTGCCTTTCTCGTCGGCTTTTACAGAGGGCGAAGCCGGGATACCTATCAACGGACTTGTGTGGATGGGGACAAAGGACGAGATGCTGTCGCGGATAAGGGAGAAGATAGAAGCGGGCTTTACTACTATTAAGCTGAAGGTCGGGGCGATTGACTTCGATAGCGAATTGGAGATGGTGAAGTTCATACGTAGCCGTTATTCAGCGGAAGCGTTGACAATTCGTCTTGATGCTAACGGCGGTTTCACCCCGGAGAACGCATTGCAACGGCTTTCGGAATTTGCCAAATACGGCATCCATTCCATTGAGCAGCCTATAAAGGCCGGACAGTGGGAGGAGATGCGACGTTTGTGCGACAACTCTCCGATAGATATTGCGCTTGACGAGGAGCTTATCGGGATATTCACACCCGAAAGGATGGGCGAGATGCTCGATGCCGTAAAGCCGCAGTATATAATACTGAAACCGTCTCTGGTCGGCGGATTCTCCGGCTCGCAGATGTGGATGCAACAGGCTGCCGTGCGCGGTATCGGCGGATGGATTACTTCGGCATTGGAGTCGAATGTTGGGCTGAACGCCATAGCGCAGTGGACGGCACGTATGGGTGCCGACATGCCGCAAGGATTGGGTACGGGCGCTTTGTATGTCAACAATATCGCTTCGCCGCTTTCCGTTGTCGGCGATTCCCTCCGCTACGACCCCTCCGCCGTATGGAGCTTCCCCTCCCTCGACTGGCAGTAATATGAAATTTGGCGATGTATGTCAAAAAGCCGCAGAGCGGCGGCACAGCTATAACCCCAAGCCGCACTCCGCAAAGCTCCGCTTGCTTGGGGGAGGGTTGAAAATTTCCCATTGATGATATCTCTATGTCGCAGGAATTAGCTATTTTTGGGAAATTGTAAGTGCGTCATTGGACTTAGGCATATTGAAAATGGAGACAGTTTTTCAGAGTAAGAGAGCCTCATGGAGGCTCCGGAATTGTAACCCATGCAAGCGAAGCCGTGGCGGAGCGCGGCTTGGGGTGAGATAGTCCCAAACTCAACACGGCCTCGTGGAGGTCGCACTTGTAGCACAGTCGCTTCCGGCGCGACCTCTACGAGGCCGATGACATATAGCGCTCCAGTCCCACGGCTAAGGCCGTGGGTTACGCAGCAACAGCCCCCATGGGGCTGGCATCGCCGGCAGATAATTATATTTACGATCAATTTGTGAAGATTTTTTTGGGATAATTACATTTTAAATAAGTTTGTTATGAGGCGCATTATTTTCGGGATTATATTGGTAGGGATTGCAGTTTCCGCCGTGGCGCAGATGCTATGGCAGCCGTCGGCGAAGTCGGACGCGCTGTTTGCCGCCGGCGTGGATTTGTACAACGTGGGGAAATACCGCGAGGCCATTCCGCTCTTCGCCAAGTCAGACAGCTTGGACAAAGCGCAAATCGACCCCTCCAGCAACCGCCGCGACTATTCCTCCATGTGGCTCGCCTCATGCTATTACAAACTTGGCGATACACTGACAGCAGCCGATATTGATGCCAATTATTACCGTTTTGCCCCTGTTGATCGCCGTCTTACTGTCAAATCAGATTCGCTGTTGCAAATTGGAGTTGATTACATTGATAATGGTGACTATACCAATGCCCTCGAATATCTTACCCAATGCGCCAAAATAGAGAAATCAGTTGCTGGTGACAAACATATTTGGTATGGAAACACTTTAAATCATATGGCTTTGTGCTATAGCAATCTGGGTAATTATGCAAAAGCAGCTCAAATAGAAGAAGAGGTGTTGAATATCAGAGAAATTATTGGCAAAAACGCATCTACTTACGCAGAAGCGTTAAGTAATTTGGCAATATATAATTATCATTTGAAAAATTATTCTGAATCTATAAGGTTGGGGACAGAACTGCTTATCATTTGCGATGATATGTTTGGCAAGAATAATTCAGAATATGCAGCCGCACTGTCAAATTTGGCAATATATAATTCAAAATTAGGAAATAAAACAGAAGCAATAAGGTTAGAAACAGATGCGTTGGATATTTATTATAAGTTATATGGTAAGAACAACTATGAATATCTCCTGTCCTTAAAAAATCTGGAATCGGATAATGCATCTTTAGGCAATTATTTTGAAGCCATACGTTGGTGTGAGGAAATATTGAGAATAAATGAAAAGCTGTATGGAAAGAATAACTCTGACTATATCAAATATTTAAATAAAGTTGCGGTATATAATTTGTATTTAGATAATTACATCGAAGCAATACATTATGAAACCGAAGCATTAGTGCTTGGGGAAAAATTATATGGTGAGAAGTCTTTATCTTGCACAACATATTTAACCAATTTGGCAGAATGTAACTCATCATTGGGAAATTACTCTGAAGCTTTGCGATTAGCTACTGAGGCTCTACATATTTACGACAATTCCATATTTGGAAAAGAGCATCCATACTATATAGAAACTTTGAAAAAAATAGCCTCATACAATAGAAAATTAGGTAATTATATGAAAGCTGTGATTATTGGAGAAAAATTGTTGAATGTATATGAGGAATTATATGGAAAGGACGACTCATATTATGCGCTATGTTTAAATAATTTATCTATATCTCAGGCTTCATTAGGCAATTATTCGGAAGCCATACGATTGGCAACGGAGGCGTTGAATATCCAAGAAAAGGCATTTGGCAAAGGACATCCGGAATATGCGGGTACTTTATGCAATTTGGCAACATATAATGCATATTCTGATAACTATTTAGAAGCCATACGATTGGCAACTAAGGCGTTGAATATCCAAGAAAAGACAATTGGCAAAAAGAGCCCTGATTATTCACTTTCATTAAATAACCTTAGTGGATATAATAACTGCATAGGTAATTATTCCGAAGCAATGCGTTTGTGCGAGGAAGCTTTGCGGATTGAGGAGAAAGTGTTAGGCAAGGAACATCCCGATTATGCAATGTCATTGAATAACTTGGCAAGTTGTAATTATGAAATGGGGAATTATGCAGAGGCGATGCGTTTGTGCGAGGAGGCGTTGCGGATACGGGAGAAAGCGGTTGGCAAGGAACATCCTGATTATGCAACTTCATTGGGAAATTTAGCATTTTACTGTTGGAAAAGTAGAAACTTGGATGCCGTAAAGTATTATGTTGAGGCGACGGAGGCGTTGTCGGGGATTGTGAAGAGGACTTTTGCGGACTTGACGGCAAGGGAGAGGAATCTGTTTTGGGAACAGTACAAGGCGTGGTTCGAGGGGACGGTACACGGGATAGCCTACGACATGCCGTCGGATTCTTTGGTGGAGAACGGCTACAACGGCGCATTGCTGGCGAAAGGGTTGTTGCTCAACAGCGAGGTGGAGCTAAGCACGCTGCTAAAAGAGAGCGGTGACGATGAGGTTGCGAATATCTATAACAATCTGAAGAATCTACGTCTGCAAATCAATAAGTTGTACGAGATGCCGGCAGCGGAGCGGCAGCTCGACACGGACTCGTTGGAGCGGGCGGCGCAGGGCTTGGAGCGGCAGTTGGTGCAACGCTCGAAAGCGTACGGCGACTATACCGCCAACCTCGTGATAGACTGGAGGCAGGTGCGGCAGAAGCTGGGCGACAGCGACATGGCCGTGGAGTTCGTATCGTTCCCGCTGCGTAATGACAGCGTGATGTATGCCGCCTACTGCTTGCGCAAGGACATGCCGTCGCCGAAGATGGTGCCGCTGTTCGAGGAGCGGCAGTTAACAAGCATAGACAAAGGCTTGTATCTTTCCTCGAATGCCCTTTACAACCTTATCTGGAAACCGTTGGAGAACGAGATGGAGGGCGTTACGACTGTCTATTTCGCTCCGTCAGGCGAACTCTACAACCTGCCTGTCGAAAATCTGCCGGTTGACGGCAGCACGTACAATTCTGATCTGCGCAGCTACCGCCGCCTTTCTTCCACCCGCCAATTGGCCTTGCGCAGGGACGGTGTGGAAGTGGCGAGAGCGGCAGTTTATGGCGGACTGAAATATGACACCGACACTGTGACCTTGGCAAACGACAGCCGCAAGTACCGCATGGCGGAGCTTGTGCAGTAGTCGAGCCGCGCCGTTGCCGACAGCCTCAACCTGCGTGACGGAGTAAATGAACTGCCGGCGACGAAAATCGAGGCGGAGGAGATAGACAAGGCATTGGAAACCGCACGGATACAGTGCGGAGATATGCCGACCCCAAATATTGGGCGGCATTTATCCTGCTCGACGGCGTAGAATAATAATTAGTGCCAAGCAGCCACTGCCCGGCACTAATTTACAGAATATTAACCATAAAAGCTACAGCCATCAGTCGTCGATGTCGGTGAGGCGGAATTTGGTGTCGAACTCCAATTCCTGACGGTTGGAGAGTTTCAATTCATAGCCATTGCCGTTGCGCTCAATCTTGAAAACCTGCGTGCCCGGGAACAATTCATTGATTTTCGACTGAATCTGTTTCGGGACAAGATTTGCTGGAACAGGATTGCATTTCACCTCAGTCCAATTGCCGTCGTTGTCGAACTCCAACTTAGTGCCGTCGGCGAAAATCACGTCATAGCTGCTGATGAACAAACCGGCATCTTCCTTCGCTATAACCACTTTCTTGGTGCCGAAATACTTCTTTATGAACACCTGCGCCGCCTGCGGCAATTGTGTAGTGTCGATAACCTTGTCGTTGTCGGCCTTTGCCACTCCGAATACTGCAACCAATGCAACCAATAATACTGCTAATTTTTTCATAACGTTTTGTTTTTATTTGTTTGACATTTAATTTTCACATTGCAAATATCCCCCTACAATCTGAATAAATTCTGAAATTTCAAACAAAATCCGAAAAAAACCGCATTTTTTTGCTATCTCCACGCTTCAATCTGCCACATCACGTTGCTCCTGCTTGCAGACCTCCTTGTACTTGCCGGGAGAGACACCGGTCATACGCTTGAACATAAGGTGGAAGTAGGGAACATCGCCGAACCCTACGGCATAGCCACCTCCGATACGCTCTTCTCGCCCTTTTCAAGCATACGGCAAGCCATCTGTATGCGGCATTCATTGAGATATTGCACAAAAGTCTTCCCTGCCATCTTCCGGAAAAACACGCAGAAAGCCGACTTGTTCATCCCCACAAAGCGGGCAACATCGTCGATGGCGACATGCCTTCCGTGATTGCAGATGACGTATGTACGTATTCTGTCCATACGCCTTTGCGACGAGCCCGTACGCGAGTGGCTGAAACGCCGGTTCCTTATGAAACATTAATTTTTTCAATTAATAACAATTGGTTTTTCATTGTTTTTGAGTACTTTCGCAATGTGAAAAAACAATGAGAACCATCATACTCCATATATTATTATCTCTTTGCCTTACAATCTTTTACGGTTGCGACAAAAAGGATGGACACGACGAATGCCCGGTAAGCACTTGGAACTCAGCATTCGACAGTCTGCTCTATACCGACACCCATAAGGCAAAGGCCATAGCCGACAGACTCATGGCGCAAGCTGCCGACAGTGCAGAATATTATGAGGCACTTTCTTTCAAAGCCCTCACATATATGGCTCTCAACGAGCGGGACTCAATGGACATTGTAACCGGGAAGATTATCGGGTTTTCACGAAAAAAAGGTCAGGACACTACCAATGCCGAATACCGCAAGATGATGTGCAATGTCTATAATGCCAAAGGAATTGTCTTTTCATTAGACAGGATGGCCGATTCGGCCTATAAATACCTGAGACTTACCATACGCTATGCCGAACCGTCACAAATGCCGCAAGCCTATATGAATCTTGCCGACTCATATATACAACAAGGCGACTATGTGACCGCCGCCGAAAACTACCGCCGGGCACTGACGCTCAACGACTCATTGGGCAATGTGGTCAAACCGTACCTCATTTTCAACGGACTTGCCATGACTTATATGCAAATATCCGAATACGACGAGGCCAAACGCTACCTTGACAATTCGGAAGCGTATTTCGATGAAATGAGCGACATGGACCGCTATGTGCTGCTCAACAGCTACGGCAACCTGTTCTATTTCAAAAGCGATTACAAGAGCGCATTGCCTTATTTCCAGAAAGCCGCGGAATACAGCCGTAAAGAGTACGGCAGAAACCTTGACTCATATGTGCCAGTCTTCAATCTTGCGGAAATCTACATCCTCCTGCACGATATGGAAAAAGCGGAAGAATGCATCGACACGCTGACCGGCGTGGTACGGCGTTTCGACTTGCCGGTGTTCAACGCGCATTTACATACCCTACAATTAGCTCTTGCAACCGAGAACGACGAAATCGCCAAGGCCGACCGCATAATCAAGCAAATGGAAGGTGAAGACCTTCCAATAGAGCTATACCGCATAAGAAGCCGCTATCTGCAAAAGTACTATGCAAAAAAAGGCAATTTCCGGAAAGCTTATTCCACACAGTCAGAGAACAGAAGGATGGAAGACTCGCTGCGCAACATTCAGGTGAAGACACGCGTGGCCGACATCTATATGCGATACCAGCAGGACACCACATTGCTGGCTCAGCGCAATTATATAGAGACACAAAAGACCGAAATACAACGCACCCGGGTGACAGCCACGCTTTGGATTGTCATTGCCCTGCTGCTTGCAATCGTTTCGGCCACCGGCTATCTGCTTATGCGCCGCCAACGCGAAAGAATCGTTGCACGCCACATAGAGAATATCAGCAAAATGCGTATGGAAAACATACGCAACTGCCTGTCGCCGCATTTCACGTTCAACGTGCTCAACCACGAAATAGCGACTTATGCCGACGACGACCCGCGCCGCCGTCAACTCATGTCGCTTGTGAAAATTTTGCGACGGAGCGTCGAGGTGTCGTCGCAGATGACTGTCACGCTGGAACAAGAACTTGATTTTGTCAACACATACGTGCAACTCGAATGCGGACAATGGGGCGGCAGTTTCGAATACGTCCTCGACATAGACAGCGGCATCGACACATCCTCGTTCATAATTCCGTCGATGTTCATCCAGATTCCCGTCGAGAATGCCATAAAACACGGTCTGCGGGCAATCGACGGCTTGAAACGGCTTGTGATACGCATCCGTCAGGAGCAGGGAGGCATCGTGGTGAGCATCGTGAACAACGGCACCGGCTACCAGCCACGGTTAGGGACATCCGGCACAGGAAAAGGACTGCAAGTGATTTACCAGACCATCTTGCTCCTCAACAACAAAAACACGTCGAAAATACGGTTCGAGATAGGCAAAAACGAGCCGGACAACAAAGACAACGGAGGCACGAAAGTGCAATATTTCTTCCCCTCCGGCTTCGACTACTCCTGCTTCTCAAAATAACACCCTCTTGAAAATGGCGACTGAACAATATATAGCACTGATAATCGACGACGACAGCACCGCCACTTCCGAGTTGCGGAAAGGATTGGCGGCACATCCGGAATTCACCGTGGCCGGCTCCGCCACCACCGCTACGGCGGGCGAACAGCTCCTGTTCCGTCTGCGTCCCGACATACTGTTTCTCGACGTGGAGCTGCCCGACATGCAGGGAGTGGCATTCCTCAACGCCATAAAAGAGCGCATCGACTGGCGGATGAGCGTGGTGTTCTACTCCATGCACAGCAAGTACATACTGAGCGCATTGCGCGAGTCGGCTTTCGACTATCTGCTCAAGCCGTTCGAGCAGGAGGAACTGGACGGCATAATATCCCGCTACAAGGAAAACATCAGCAAACCGCAGCCGCTAACCGCACAGCAGCCGCAACAGGGCAACGCTCTGAAAAACTGCTTCCTTGCCGCCACCATAACCGGCTACCGCATGATACACGTGGAAGAAATAGGCTATTTCGAGCACAAAGGGCTGCGCAAGCAATGGCACGCGCATCTCTCGTCCGGAGAGTCGCTATGCCTGAAGCGCGGCACCTCGGCCGAGACCATCCTCGGCTATTCGCCTGCATTCATACAGATAAGCCAGTCGTGCATCGTCAACGCCAACTGCCTCGCCATGATTTGCGGCAACGAGTGCAAGCTCTATCCTCCTTTCGACAAGGCGGACAAACTCACCATTTCGCGCAACTATCTGAAAAAGCTGCAGGAAACCCTCAATTTCATCTGACATTTTTTATTGGTGTCCGCTAAAAATCAGGAAATAGTTGCATTGTATTCATTCATAGATACTTAACATATCCCTGTGTGAAGTAGGCTTGCCTTCTGAGGATAAGAGAGCCTCGTAGAGGCCACACTTTAAAGTTCAGAGTTGAAAGTTTAGAGTTGAGAGAGTTGCATACCCTCAACATTCAACACTCTACTCTCAACGCTCAACGCTCAACACTCAACACTCCTCACTCAACATTTGTTTGGTCCCCATGGGGCTGGCTCCGTCGGCGGCACCTATAATATTTTTTTGCAGGATAGTAGCGATTTTCCGCAGCTTGTTGCTTCAGGACGGCAAGAAAGTAGCAAACCGGCAAAACGCCGTTTTTCCCTGCGCCGATTGTTGATTATATTTGCTTTCGTATTAAGGGACAACGGCGTAGGACTTTTTTAACTTTTCTTTCCCTTAATACTTCTTCCGCATTATCAGATACTTTCGACATACTCTTCAAGCGTCTCGAAACCGTCAGCCTGAAGCCGGTCGTTCTTCAGCCGCGACTTGCGTTTGCGTACAGCCGCCTCCGTAGTGTCGAGCAATAGCGACATTCCCTTGTTACTGATGCCCAGCTTTGTCATAAGACACAATCCGTAATCATTGTCGCTCAAATCCGGATGCTTCTTTCTCAGGCGTTCCGCAAAATTGTCATTAGTCTGGTTAAGAATCAGGGCAAGGTCATATATGTCTTCCCTGCTCAATTTCACAGCCTCGCCGCAGTCCTTGCTTTTCAACGCATTGATTTTCCTCATCACCCCGCTCACCTGCCGCAACCGTTGCCCGATCTCGCTTTTCTGTTGCCGTTCCGCTAACAGCAGGGCCGTTTTGTCCGCAATCTCGGCATTAGCCTGAGCAAGCATCTGCTCTTTGGCAAGCAGCCGCCGCGAGTTGCGTTTCCTGCGCTGCGATATGTAGATTGTCGCCACCACCGCGCAGCAAGCCGCGGCAAAGGCCATAAGGAGTATCACGATGGTCTTGCGTTGGCTTTCCATTTCCAATTCATTGCGGTCACGCTCCACGCGCGCATAGTCGTAACGGCGTTGCATGGCCATGATGCGGCTGCTGTCTTCCTCCATCTTTATCGTGTCGAGCAGCCGCGCATAGTTGCGGCTGTGGATTAGCGACTGGCGGTAATCGCCGCGTTTTTCTTCCAGCTCCGACATAAGGTTTTCATAATCGGCACGCGAATAATAAGAATCATTGTCCTTGCTCCGCTTTATATAGCATTCCGCGGAATCCAACTGATTAAGGCAAAGGAAAATATCACCTTTACAAGAATAAATGACAGTTGAATCCAAATCCCCTGAAGCATGCCCTTGCGCTTTTTCAATGGCGTTCAATGCCTGTTTTGGCATATCCAGTTGTTTTAATATCATCGATTGCATAGTGTACATGACTGATAATCTCGACTTTAATTGGATGGCGCTATCTATCATTTCTTTTGCTTTATGCAAATCATTTTGATATGTATATATCCTTGACAATTCATAAAAATTATTGGCGATATAGCGTTTGTCACCTTCCGCTTCCGCATATTTTTTCGATTTCTCGAAATATTCTATAGCCATATTGTAAGGCTTCTTGTCGCATAATATTCTTCCCCAATGGTAATAGATATGTGTAAGCAACCCATAATCGACCGTTTTTTCCGCCGTTTCCGCAGCCTTTTGGGTAAAATAAAGATCTTTTTCCTCATCCCCCAACTCTCCGTTAACACATCCTGCATACAGATACGCACACGCCAAGTTCCGCCTGTCACCGGTTGTTTCATAATATTTCACAGCCACCATTATCAACGAATCGCTCTCCGCGTCGATGAAATTCCGATAGCGGGCCTGCGACAGCAACAGCGCATAGTATGCGTTCAGTTCTTCTCCTGAATAGTGGGGCTTACCGATACTTTCCAATATTTCGAGCGATTTCTCAGGATTCGACATCATAAGGCTGTCGGCTTCCGTCAGCCTTACGTCAATGTTTTCTTGCCGGTTGCAACCTTGCGACAAGATTAGTAAAAATGGCAACAGTATCAGTGTGGAAAATTTCATGTTTACTGAATTTTGAGCTCTAAAATTACTTAATTTTCATATAGCGTCACAGCATGTCACAAACTTTTCTTCATACTTTTTCAATCCGTGCTGAGTATCAATATGATATGCACACAAAAATCACCGTTTAAACTACGAAATGCCACAGAAAAAATTTGGAACGACACACATTTATTTATTAAATTTGGAAAAATAGAACAACTTTTCTAAACCATAAAAATTACCATTATGAGAAAGCTTTTAGTTATTGTATTTAGCTCGATTTTCTTCTGCTCATTTGCGGAAGATGTAGAATTGAGAAATCTTGGAAAACATACCGGTGACAGATTGGAAACACCTGTAGATGCAGATTTTACAGACAACACATTAAGCATCTTTGTCAATGCCTATGGCTATATGGCGCACTTCTATGCCCACGTGACAGTAACCGGACCGGAAGGCGTGGTCTATGAGACCGACATCAATTCCGACAACCGCCCGGCTGTAATCGTTAACCTTAATAAATATATGAAGGGCGGATATACTGTCACTTTCTACGACCGCGACGGAAATGTCCTTTCCGGCGATTTCCTGTTGGAATAGCTATCAGGCGGTACCGCCTCTGTAGGTGCTGCGCATCGTGTTGAGTGAGGAGTGTTGAGAGAAAATTGACGCTCAACACTCAACACTCAACCCTAAACCCTCAACTTTCAATGCGCAGCCTCGATAAGGCTGGATATGTCTGCCCACGCCGCTCCGACGGCTGAAGCCGCCGGTTTCCTCCGCGAAGCCTCTTTGAGGCTTTTGGCTGTCAAACAAGCACTTGTATGGCTTACGAAGAAATATTCTTTATATCGAACTTACGTTAATATAAAAACACAAATAATCATGAAAAAATTTATCATTCTGATTTTGGCGGCATTACTACCGGTCGTGGCGTTTATGCCGCCGACACCACTCCCGACAGCCCGCCACTTACAAAGAAAGAGCAACGCCGCACCCTCCGCGGCTACAAAGGCTTCGTGGAAGCAGGAGCGATTTTGAATATCGAGACTGTCACTTTATGGTCTGACTTTAATGCGAACCATTTAGACTTGATAACTTCTCACGGCTATCAATTCAATAACTTTTTCTACCTTGGAGGCGGAACAGGACTGTCCGGCTATCTGCAAAAAGGAGTTTTAGTGCCTTTTTTTGGAAATATAAGAGTTAATTTTCTAAATGGACCAATTACCCCTGTTTGTGACATTAAAGGCGGTTATTCAGTCGGTCGCTTCCATGGCGGTTTCTATAGTATTGATTTAGGAGTAAGAATCAAGTTCAAAACCCATAATGCCATATATGTGATGCTTGGTCTTATGTATCAAAATGATGATGACCCGACCGAACATTGGATAAAGGACGGTTTTTGTATCATAGATGACTTAACCAATGCAGGCTTGAGCTTACGAATAGGTTATGAATTCTGATTACAAACCTTTAAAACAAAGCCGTATGAGAAAATTTATTATTCTGATTTTGGCGGCATTACTGCCGGCCGTGGCGACAGCCGCCGACACAGACACTGGCAGCCCGACATTGACAAAGAAAGAGCAACGCCGCACCCTCCGCGGCTACAAGGGCTTCGTGGAACTCGGTATGGGAGCTACCCACCATGATTTTGACTATATAGGAGATAATAATACAGACGATAAACCTCGTGGTTTTGGTATGGAACTACTTACCATTCACGGTTATCAGTTTAATAATTTCTTCTTTCTCGGTGGAGGTGTCGGTATAAACGAATGTACGGAAACCAACGTGATGATACCTGTTTTCGCTGATTTCCGTGTCAATATGCTGAACAAGCGCATATCGCCAGTATTCGATACAAAATGGGGTTATGCCATAGGAGATCATTATGGCATGTACTTTTCTTTTAACCTTGGCTTAAGGTTCAGGCTTAAGAAAAAGCCAAAATCAGCAGTATATGCCATAGGTGAATTTTCTTGGATAGGAGATACAGAAGTTGGAGGTGTATGGGATATGAAATTAGTAAGGACTTCTCCGAGTTATGAATGCACCAGGTATCTTTTCAAGATAGGTTATGAATTTTAACACAAACCTTTAAAACAAAGTATTATGAGAAAGTTATTATTTATTTGCTTGTGTTGCCTTATCCCGATATGGCAATACATTTATGCAGAAAGTACAGAATCAGGTTATGATGATTCTGAGGAAGTATTTGAATATGTCGATTTAGAACAAGTCCCGACAGGCATACTTGCAGATTACGGCATTCATCTGGTAGCACCTGAATTGTATGATGGCATAGTATCGGAAACAAACTGTGTTACTCCATTTGTATGGAAATCGTTATATGCCGGATTACAAAGTTCCATAGTAAACAGCAAATGTGTGATGGAGGAATCCAATGATGTGTTTGATTTTCTGTCCGAAAACAATGCGTTGGGAATAATGTACTATAAATACAACACTTTCGCAGAAGACGCTTTGAAACGCGGACTTGTCACATTTGAAGATGGAAAAATCAGAATAGTGCAAGGTCAACCCTCGCCATACGTGGAAAAAGAATGTTTTGCCGTGATGCCAATTGAAGGATCATTTCCTTACGTATTTGATAAGAACAATTTTTTTACAAATACAGGGCTTGATGTCACAAAAATTGAATACAAAATAGGCAATGGAAACTACGGAGTAATACCTATCTCATCAGGAATGTCTCATCGTGTTCCTGTCAATACTCCGGGAGAGTACGACATTACATTCCGTGTTACTTTCTCAAACGGCAAGACAATGGAAAGCCACAGCATAATAACTGTTCCACAGGAGAAAGCTGACCCGGAAAAGGCAAAAGACAACTATGGAATAGCAACACTCGGGACAATAAATGCTGATTATAGCCAATACGGAGGTGCGATTCAGGTGAAATATATGAAGAATTCACCGGCCAAAGGTAAATTAGTCAGGCCGTTAATTATCGTTGAGGATATGGACTTGTCCATCCTGTCAAGCAAATTTAAAATGAATTTAGACAGCTTGATGTCGCAAGGTGGTGGAATTGGCGATGCCATAGACCAACTGTCACAACTGTATGACATCATCTATGTCGACTTCAACGATGGTTTAGACGATTTGCTGCGCAATGCAGAGATGCTTCACAAAGCCTTGGTCATGGTTAATCAGAACCGTTATGATAAATTTTCAGACGAAAGCTATATCGTTGGATTAGGCACTGGCGGTGTGATTGCAAGAATGGCTGTGAATATGATGGAAAATGCAAATGAAGACCACAAAGTACAAAAAATTGTTTCTGTAAATTCTCCATTAAAAGGTATTAATATTCCAGTATGTATGCAAGCTATGATTCGGCATGCTTATGAATTTGGAATTCAAGTTGAAGAAAAAGACGCATCTTTGAAAAACACATTCGAACCTTATGCTAAATTTCTTGATAAAACTGCGTTACAACAATTATCGATGCATTATGTAAAGAACTTTACATTAGATAATTCCGTTTACAATAGTTTTATTAACAATAAGTTGGTTCGCACCAACCCTAAAAATTGCGAAACAATCAATATAAGTAATGGTGATTATTGTGAACATACAATTTACAGGCCATATACAAAAATGATAGACATTAATACTACAATAATTAGCCAAGGAGGCAATGCTGGAGGAGGAGGTGCAGACATAGGTATTAATGGTTACATGATTCCAAATAGAGATGCTAAAAATGTTTATCTTGGTACGTTGAGAATGATAATTAAGGTTTTGGGGATGGAATTCCATAAAATACACAATTACAAAAGTATTGATAGTACAAACAATATGTATCCAATTGATGGAGAATCAGGTACATATTTGGAAACGAGGTTTATTAACAGTTTGGCAAACTCTATAGATTCCAAATTAAATGGAATCATAAAGACGGACAAATTCTGTTTCGTGCCGACGTTCAGCGCGCTGGATTTGGATGCGGAGAAGTATTTTGTCGCGGACGATCTGGAGGACTTGCGGGGCGAAGGACTATGTGTCGGTGACGGCGACTCCCACGGTCGACATCCCGGGACTGTCGGGCTTTAAAGTGACATTCCCCGAAAAGGAGATAACATCGGAGAAAATCGAGATTGAGGGACTGGAAAGCATATCGAGGATGGACAACTACTATGCCTTGAGCGCGCTGCCTTCCGACGGCTGCACCGTCGACTGGACATGCTCCAGCGGCTTACGGGTGGAAAAGACTATGGAGGAGGCCGCACTCGCCCATGTGGAGGAATTTTCCGATGATGCGTGGATAGAGGCTACTCTGCACCACGGCGACACAGACTACAAGTTCCATAAAGACCTGATATGCGCCCGCATCGACAGCATACGCTTCTCGCTGGAGCAGAAAGTGTGGAACAGGACAAGCAAGTCCTACAAATACGGATTCCGCATAAAACTGTATCCCGAGGACATCGACCTCGAACTGATAGATTTCTGCTGGGGCAATTCCGTGCATGTTTATAATAAGTCTGACGGCTCGCGGGTGGATTCTGCCCATCCTGGCTCAATGCTCCGAGGCAGTTATGGCGGCATAGCATCGATAAAGACTGACGGCGATGTCGCACCATGTTCGATGAAGTTAGATGATTGGCATGACACTATAATGGTCATAGACACAATAGCCATATTGAATCCATATCCGGGAATAGGCATCGATTACGGCGGGGTGCATCCCACTTCCGTGGTTGAGCCGGGCGGCGACCCGATAGGTCTTGACGACATAGTAATGTACGGCAAGAACTGCGCCGTGGTGACCATGCCGGGCGTAAGCTCGGAGGAATATGCCGCGGGCGACATCATCTGCGACATCACCGACGACTTCGGCACGAAATACCATGTGACGTACACAATGCAGTCATCGTGGACGCCAGTGTACAACTGCAGCGTGTCGCCGAACCCGGCGGGGGAAAGGTTGGACGTAAAGATGACGGTGGAGGGCGACCCGGCGGGCGTGACGGCCGACGCGCCTGTGACGGCGCTGCTCTACAGCGGCACCGGGTTGGTGGCGAAGGAGACGTTCGCCGACATCCGCAACGGTGGCAGCTTGGACGTTAGCCACCTGCCCGAAGGCACGTACTACCTCAACATCGAGGTCAACGGCACTGTCGTCGACCGCCAAGTGGTGCTGATACAGCGGTAGCGTCTGCTGCAATAAATTTAACGAGGAGTACCCAAAAACGGCTGGTACTCCTCGCTTTTTTCTGTCATCGCCGGCTTCAACCCAAATCGCATTAGACATTTGACAGATTGCCATACGGACTATATTGTCCTCCCCTGTTCACGAAGCGGAGCGGAGTTAATAGGGGAGGTGGGTCGAAGACCCGGAGGGGTTGTCTCATTCAACGCCCTGCGGTGAAAACAAACAGAGAGCGGATTTCACTGCCACGCAGTGATTGGGCAACTCCCCGGCACTCTCAACACTCCTCTTTCAACATTTGTGCGGCCTCCACGAGGCTAACCTCAATACTTGAAGCTGCTGCCGCCAAGGAACTCGCGCAGGAGGCTCGTGGACGGCACTTGGCGGTCGCCTATCTCCCGGAAATAGCTAAGGAAACAAAGCAGGCGGTAGGCCTCGGCATACTCAGGCACATTGTGCGGCACCTTCTTGAGCAACGGCTCGGCATAGTCCTTCATCACGCCGAGCTCGAAAAGCAGCGACGAGTTGAACATTGCGTCGGCATTCTCCTGATAAGGGAAAATCCACTTTTCCTCGCCGCGGCGCACGCTCTGCCAGCGTGCGATGGTATCGACAGCCGAGATGCCCCGGTACTTGGCATCGCGCACGATGCGGCGCAACAGGCGGTTGTCGGTGGTGGGCACCCAGTTGTGGTCGTCGATTGTAAGCGTGGTGAGAGCCGAGACATACACCTTGAACTTCTGCTTGTCGGGAATGCTGCGCGTAAGCTCCGGATTCAAGCCGTGGATGCCCTCCATAAGCAGGATGGTGTTGTCGGTGAGCTTCAGCGTGTCGCCCTTGTATACCCTCTTGCCGGTAGCGAAGTCATACGTCGGCATCTTCACCTCCTTACCGGCGATAAGGTCGTTGAGGTCCTCGTTGAACTTGTCGATGTCCAGCGCATAGAGCGACTCATAGTCGTAGTCGCCGTTACTGTCGCGCGGCGTGAGATGCCGGTCGACGAAATAATTGTCCAGAGAAATCATCTGCGGACGGATAAGATTGGCGAGCAGATGGATGGAAAGCCGCTTGGTGGTGGTGGTCTTGCCCGACGACGACGGCCCGGCGAGCAGCACCACCCTCGCGCCGCCCTCGTGGTAACGCTCGGCAATCTGCGCGGCAATCCCTCCTATCTTCTTGTCGTGGAGCGTCTCCGCCACGTTGATGAGCATATCCACGTCGCCGCGCTCCACCACCTCGTTGAGCACGCCGACATCGCCCACACCTACAATCTGGTTGAAGCGGATGTATTCGGTGAACGCCTCGTACATCTTCGCCTGCGGTATCATCTCTGCCGGGACATTCGTGTCGCCCGAAAAATCAGGAGGCAGCAGAAGCATCCCGCCCTTGTATTTCACGAGGTCGAAAACCCGCAGATAGGAAGTGTCAGGCACAAGGTCGCCGTAATAGCTGTCGATTATGTCGTCGAGCCGGTAATAGACGGTATATAGCTCCGACGTGGAGCGCAACAGCCGTACTTTGTCGTCCATCCCGGCTTTCTCGAACTCCTTGATAACATCCGCCGTGAGCTTCATATAACGCTTGAACGGATTTGCGGCCTCCACAATCTCCCGCATACGCGACTTCAGCCGCCCGACATCCTCCGGCCGCAATTCAGCCCCGCCCGGAAGTGAGCAGTAATAACCCTTGGAGATGGAATGCTCCATCTTCAGCTTACGCTCCGGAAACACGTCGTGCACAGCCTTGGCCAGCACCATGCAGAGCGAGCGCACATACATCCGCTGTCCCGACGGACTTTTTTCGTCGAGAAACTCCACCATCTTTGGCATAAACACCGGATAAGTCAAACGCTCAGTCTTGTTGTTGACGTGGGCGCAAATCGGGCGTATGCCGACTTCCTCCTTGACTCTTCCGTAAATTTCCAACAAAGTCTCGCCGCCGGCCACATCGACATACGTGCCGGTGTTCTTGCAAAATATCTGTATCGTCTTTTCCATCTTGTTGCATATTTCAAACATATATGTAACACTGCGCCTCCGCCGTTTGTTCGTATCCGAAAGAATCACAAAAACCTCATTTTACGGTTTTTAACTATCCGTTGTTGAGTTTTTATTGAATAGCGTGCAACAGGACGATGAATATTTATTGAACTCACAAATTTGCCGACCGGCGGCATTGCAGATAATTTTGTAAAACACAAACCGAAATACTAACATAAAATCATCAAATATGAAAAAATCAATCATTGCCACGATGCTTTCTTTAACATTGTTTTCCGCCAATGCGGAAACCGTACAGAAAGGAAGCGGCAGCTACACTACCGAACACCCGGGAGTTGACGAGGCAAACCGCAACAAAGTGCCGGCAGGAATGCCGAGGCTGAGTGGCG